>CAWVLM010000053.1:0-35979 GCA_963930145.1 Clostridia bacterium | reverse complement strand
TTTCAGCATTAGTATGAGCAAAAAGCAAAATATTATTCAATTAAACCTTATAAGTTTATCTATATATAGTTGTGCGGGAGACAGTGAAAGAATATAGATAAAGTATGTGCGGGTGAAATAGGCTTGCGGAAGTAAATTTTGAATTTTCAAAATTTTGGAAAAGCTTTTGCTTTTTCGCTGGCTTAAGTGCCAGCACTTCCGCAAGCCCTATAAAAAACAACTTTAAATTATTTAAAATTTGGTATTTCTTAATAAAAAAATACTGCCGTATAATACAGCAGTATTCTATTAGAATCTTATTACATCTCTTTAAGAGCTTTTTTCTCTTCTCTTTCTTTTCTCTTGTAATAGTCTTCAACAGCGTTGTTGATTGCTTCTTCAACGATAACAGCTGAATAATATCTATTTTGTGGAATATCGTTTTCAATTTGTTCTAAGATGTCATGACTTGTAAGGCTGAGTGCTTCTTCAAGGCTCATGCCAATAAGCATTTCGCAAGCTTCATCGCAAGCAACTATCGTGCTTACACCGCCATAAGCCTTAAACTTTGCCGAATCAATTACGCCATCTTCATCAACTAAGAGATAGATTTTGACAATATCGCCGCATTTATCATCGCCTGACTTGCCCGAGCCATTGGCTCCACGAAGTCCGCCCGCGAATTTTGGAGATTTGAATCTTTCTAATATTTCCTTACTATACATAATTATTTCCTCCCTGCTCTAGTTACTGCTGAGATAGACCTTAATTGCGAAACTGCCTTTTCAAGAACATCTACAACATAGTCAAGGTCGCTTCTGCTGGTGTTCTTTCCAAAGGATATTCTGATTGAAGATTTCACAATATCGTCATCTAGCTTCATAGCTTTTAAAACATGAGAAGGTTCTGCTGAATTTGATGTGCAAGCTGAGCCGATTGAAACTGCAACACCTTCCATATCAAGTAGCATTAAAAGTGATTCATTATCAACCATATCAAATGAGATATTCAAGATACCATTTATTTTTTGATGTGGTTGACCATTTACAGTGACGTAGTCAATTTTTTCTTGAATATTTTTAAGAAGATAGTCTCTCTCGCTTCTCATCTTTTGCTGATTGATTGCCATATCTCTTACAGCAATTTCAACTGCCTTACCAAAGCCAGCAACAGCAGGAACGTCAACTGTGCCGCCACGCTTGCCACGCTCTTGATTGCCGCCTGAGATAAGGTTTTCAATTCTTATACCATTTTTAAGATATAGACAGCCAACGCCCTTAGGTCCATAAATCTTATGTGCTGAAAGCGATAAGGCATCAATTTCCATATCTTGAACGTCAAGCTTGATGGCTCCGATTGCTTGAACGGCATCTGTATGAAAGATTATGCCATAGTCATGAGCAATCTTTGCGATTGCTTTTATATTTTGAATTGTGCCAACTTCGTTATTTACCGCCATGATTGAAATAAGAGTGGTGTCTTTTCTAATTGCACGCAAAAGTTCTGTCAAGTCAACAAGCCCTGTTTTATCAACAGGAATATATGTTACTTCGTACCCTTCTTCTTCAAGCTGGTGACAAGCGTCTAGCACGGCATGATGCTCTATTTGACTTGTGATGATATGTTTTCCCTTGTTTGAATATGCATGAGCAATACCTTTGATTGCCCAGTTGTCAGCTTCTGTTCCGCCTGATGTGAAATAGATTTCATTTGACTTTGCTGCATTGATTGCATGAGCAACGCGGTCTCTAGCACGGTCTACGATAGCACCAGCTTCTCGTCCGTAACTATGGAGTGAGTTGCTGTTGCCATAGATAGCGTTGAAACATGGGAGCATTTCCGCAAGCACTTCGCTTGAAACATAGGTTGTTGCTGCGTTATCTAAATAAACTCTTTTACTCATAATAAACCCCTTTTGTCACTTTTAATTTTATCACGAGTGACAGACAAAGTCAATAGCAAAAATATTTAATTTTATAAATTAAAAGAAAAAACAAAAAAAGAAAGCATTTTTGTCGATTTTTTAGATAAATTATCAACAATTTATCATTAAAACGCTTTCTTTCTATATTTTATAAATACTTTTTTAAGGCGGCTTTTAGCTCTTCCGCTTGCCATACGCCGATATGCTTTTCTTGCTCCTTTCCATCCTTAAAAATTATAAGAGTTGGTATGGACATTACACCAAAAGAGCGAGCAAGATTTGGGTTTTCGTCAACATCAATCTTGACGAAGCTTACATTCTTTTCTTCTTCTGCCACTTCTTCAAGAATCTGCCCCATCATACGGCACGGCATGCACCAAGTTGCAAAAAAGTCAACAAGCGTGACACCGCTTTTGATTTCATTTTCAAATTCATTTTCTTTGATTATCTTCATGATTTTCTCCTAAAATATAATTTATATGCTAATTTTATCATTATTTTTATTTTTTAGCAAACGAATTTAGCTGTTTATAATTTGATTGACAACTATGCTTGAAATTTGTATTCCACAGGCTGCTGGATAGTAGCTTATACTGCCGATGACGCCTTCTACCTTTTGTGGCAGGCTGTCACATGTGACAACGTCAAGAGAGCTTACCCCTGCCTTTCGAAGTTCACGGCGGATGACCTTTGCAAGTCCGTCATTATGGGTTTTATATATATCTGTCAAATAAAAATGCGGAACATCGTAGCGATTTCCTGCACCCATAGCTGAAATTATATTTATATTATGCGTTTTGCAATAAATTATAAGTGCAAGTTTGTCTTTTGTGCTATCGATAGCATCAATAACATAGTCTACGTTTTCAATATATCTTGAAACATTGTCTTGACAGAGCCTATCGTTTATCGCTTCTATTTGCATATTTTCATTTATAGACAAGAGCATTTCTTTCATAACCTCAACCTTTGCTCTGCCTATGGTGTTTTGAAAAGCTATCACCTGTCGATTTAGATTGCTTGGCGAAACGACATCAAAATCAATCAATTTCATTTTTTCAACGCCTGCTCGTGCTAGCATTAGAGCGGCATAGCCGCCAACTCCACCAATGCCTACAACTGCAATTTTTGACAATGCTAGTTTTGTCGCCTTTTCCTTACCTATAAGTGCCACTGTTCGCGATTTATCCATTTTTATCCTTTTAATTTTGATTATCTAACATTTTAAATAAATCCGCATGTAAACAGCTGCCGAAAGCGGCAAGCCTTGCAAGGCTTGCCCTTTTGCTTTTGCAAAAAGCAAAACAAAATTTTGAAGAATTCAAAATTTGCTTTCGGCAGCCAGTTGCGAGCAATATTCGCAAGTTGAAAATGCGAATATTGCTCGCAAAAAGCGGATTTAATATTATAAAATATATTTTTTAAGGTCAAATTTCTTCTTGGTCTCTTTAAAAGCGTTCTGCACATAGCTTCTATCAATTTTAACAGTTGTCATAGGAAGCTCGTCTGAAGCGTTGAAAGAGATATCTTCAAGCAAACTTTCCATGATGGTGTGAAGCCTTCTTGCACCTATGTTCTCGCTTGTTTCATTTTCGGCAGCTGCCATTTCAGCCATTTCGTCAAGAGCGTCATCTGTGAACTGCAAATCAATATTATCAACTTTCAATATGCTTGCATATTGCAAAGTGACAGAGTTCTTTGGCTCTGATAAGATACGCTTAAAGTCTTCTTTTGTAAGGTTGTCAAGGTCGACTCTGATCGGAAATCTGCCTTGAAGTTCTGGAATCATATCTTCAATATTTGAAACATGGAATGCACCTGATGCAATAAACAATATAAAATCTGTTTTTACATTGCCATATTTTGTTGCAACAGTGCTTCCTTCAACTATAGGCAAGATATCTCTTTGCACGCCTTCTCTTGAAACGTCTTGATTGTTTGACCCGCCAGCTTTACCTATGATTTTATCAATCTCATCAATAAAGATAATTCCTTCTTCTTCCGTTCTTCTTATTGCTTCTGCGTATACATTATCTTTGTCGATAATGCGGTCACACTCTTCGCTTGTGAGAAGTTCTCTTGCTCTTGAAACTGACATTCTTCTCTTTTTATGGCGTTGCGGCAAGAGTCCATCAAACATAGAGCCTATATTTATTTCAGGTCCACCTATCGCCATCATAGGTTTTTGGCTATCAAGGACAGAAACTTCAATCTGTTCATTTTCAAGTTTGCCCGCCTTCAAATCTTCTGCGACCAAAGTTTTATCAACTGCAATGTCGCTTGCTCTTCTTGTGTCGCAAATAGCGTCAATAAGTTTATTTTCAACGATTGGGCTGACCTTTGACTCAATTTCATGAGCTTTTTCGTCTTTAACCATTCTTACTGCCACTTCAACAAGGTCGCGTATCATGCTTTCTACATCTCTGCCCACATAGCCAACTTCGGTGTATTTTGTGGCTTCTATTTTAATAAATGGGGCTTTAACAAGCTTGGCAAGACGTCTTGCAATCTCTGTTTTACCAACACCTGTTGGACCACGCATGATAATATTTTTTGGTGTTATCTCTTCTCGGAGCTCTTTTGGAAGGCGGCTTCTTCTATATCTATTTCTAAGAGCTATCGCAACCGCCCGCTTTGCCTTAGATTGCCCGATTATATATTTATCAAGTTCTTCTACTATCTGTCTTGGAGTTAAATTCATCTTACACCTCCTCTACTGTTATATGGTCATTTGTGAATACACAAATTTGACCTGCAATTTCTAGTGCTTTTTTTGCTATCTCTTTTGCTGATAGCTTGGTGTTTTGTTTAAGTGCCTTTGCTGCGGCAAGTGCGTAATTCCCGCCTGAGCCTATCGCACAAACATCGTCATCTGGCTCTATAACCTCGCCTGTGCCTGAAACAATCAAAAGCTGATTTTTATCAGCAACTATCATCATAGCGTTAAGCTGCCTTGACGCCTTATCTTCTCGCCAAGTGCCAGCAAGTTCTACTGCACTTCTCATTAGATTGCCTGAAAACTTATTGAGCATATTTTCAAAACGCTCGCAAAGTGAAAAGGCGTCTGCAACTGAGCCTGCAAAGCCAATCACCACCCTATCATTATATATTCTTCTTACCTTATGGGCATTTGACTTAAAAATCACGGTTTCACTCATAGTGACTTGTCCGTCGCCTGCTATTGCTATCTTGCCATCGCGTTTAACTCCGCAAATGGTTGTTCCTCTAAACATGCTTTCCATGTAAATATTCCTCCTTAAATCTTGTGAGACTCTCGACCGACCTATTGAATAATTTTTCTATAAAGGACGGCTTAGCATAATCGTCTCTGGTTTCTATTATATCATAATTTTCTCGATTGACATTTTCTTTTAATAAGCTTGTTGAAATTATCTTATGCGATAAAAGTCCAAGAAAACTTGAACCTGGCAGGCATAGCATGTGCATATCATTATAATACTTATAGACATTCATTGCGGTCATAAAGCCGCTTGCTATGCAGTCATAGTAGTTTGAAAGCCCAAGTATTGAACCTGCAAAGAAGATGTTTTTGTCCTGGCTAGACTGATTATACTCGTTTATCACATATTTTGCGTTTAAATACACAGCATCTTCCACTTCCGCTTTCTTCTCAAGAACTGCCCTTTCAAACCCCTTCAAGCTTTTTATTATTTGGTTTTGACTTGCCGCGTCAAGCTGGGATGATATGCCCTCTAATATATATCCACGCTCTGACTTTTTTAAGGTTAGCACAGCATAAGGCCTTTCACTTACATCTTCAAGATACACTGGCATAAGTGCAAAGTTTCTGAGTGCGTCTTTCCCCTTCCACGCAAGGTCTTCTATGGTATGCTCACAAAAATGTCTGTCAATGCCAAGCTCATTTAAAACCTTGATGATGGTGTTGACAAATTTGAGATATTCGCTATAGCTAAGCGGAAGATATAAATGTTCGCTATCCCCCTTCTTTATTTTAAGATAACTCTCATCAATTCCTGTCACTATAGGGCATACCAATTGTTTGTTAAAGCATCGCATTGAGCCGTACTTACAAAGTAGAAATTGAAATAGTCTCTCATCGGTATTTGGGCCTGTTGCTATCACGTTTATTTCTTTTGGATTAAGCTGTGATATGCAAGCTTCAAAATATTCAATATTTTTGCTGTTTTTGACAAGCTCCTTTCCATACTGCAAAACTTTTGTTGCTATGCAGCCAGAATATCCCCCTTCGATAAGTCTTTCTTCTTCCTTTATAAGCGGAGAACCTAGATATAATAGTTCTCGTTTTAAAAGCCCTGTCCATAGTTCTTCTTTTTCGCTTTCTCTTTCCGCTTTGCATCTGGCACAGTTGCATCTGTAGCTTTTGGCATTATCAAATAGATGCACCTTCACGCCATGACCTGCAAGAAAAAGTGCACATTCTATGCCTGCAAAGCCACAACCTATAACATTTACAACTCGCTGATAAAAACTCATACCCTAATTAACTCCTTTAGTCTTTTCGCATTTGCTAACAAGACTATTAAAGTATATTGCATTTTTTATTTCTTGCGAATTTAAAAAATGAAATAAAAGCGAGAAAAAGCTTGAAGTTTGTTGGTTTTTGACGCTTTACATATTTATTTTAGCAAAATATTAAAATTTTTCAAATTATATTTCAAAATTTTTAGTTTTTTGGTTGTTTTTAACTAAAAAAGTTATGGATTGCAATAACAAGCCATAACTTTATTTATTATTCACTTTCCTTTGTAAAGTCGCATTCATTATTTGAACATTTGATTTTTTTACCCTTGACTACAAGTGGGCTTGAGCATTTTGGGCATTTTTCGCCTGTTGTGACGTCCCAACTCATAAATTTGCAGTCAGGATAGCGTGAACATGAATAGAAAAGCTTGCCCTTCTTACTTCTTCGCTCTGTCATATCACTGCCGCATTCAGGGCATTTGCCAACCTTTTTGGCTGTCGCTTCAAGTGGTCGTGCATTTTTACATTTTGGGAAGTTGGAGCAGGCTAAAAATTCGCCGTATCTGCCATTTCGTATCACCATTTTACCGCCGCATTTTTCGCAAATTATATTTGTCTCCTTTGGCGGCTCTTTCATAGTGAGCGAGCTTGCGTCAGCTTTGCCAAGCAATCCTTCAAAGCCATTCCAAAAATTTGACACCACTGTATGCCAATCTTCATCTTTATTTGCTATGTCGTCAAGCCGCTGCTCCATATGAGCGGTAAACTTGACGTTTATAACACTTGAGAAGAATTTTTCAAGGTAGGTTGTTATCTTTCTGCCAAGCTCGGTTGGTTTTAAATATCGCCCTTCCTTTTCGGTGTAATGGCGTGAAGCAAGCACGGTGATAGTTGATGCATAGGTTGCAGGTCTGCCGATACCCTTCTCTTCCATTGCTTTGACAAGGCTTGCTTCTGTGTAGCGTGCTGGCGGCTTGGTGAACTTTTGCTCTGGCAAAATCTTATTTAAGTCAAGTTCTTCCCCTTCTTCAAGTTTTGGAAGTTTGCCTGCCATGCCTTCGTCGCTTTTTTCTTCAACAAATTCCTTATATACCTTAGTATAGCCTGGGAACTCCATGGTTTTGCCTGTAACCTTAAAGCCATAGTCTGCACAATCAAAGTTTACTGACACATTTGAGTATTCAGCTTCGCTCATCTGACTTGCAAGGAAACGCTCGTAGATAAGTTTGTATAATTTATAGTTGTCGTTTGATAAAGTCTCTTTCGCCATATCAGGAGTGATATCAATTGTGATAGGTCTGATTGCTTCGTGTGCGTCTTGTGCGCTATCTTTTGTGTGATAGATATTAGGCTTTTCTGGCACAAACTCGCTGCCATACTTTTCTTTTATAAAGTCACGGCAGGCATTCTGTGCGTCAGTTGAAACGCGGACTGAGTCTGTTCTGATATAAGTGATAAGAGCGATTTTCCCTTCGCCTTTAATATCAACGCCTTCATAGAGTTGTTGAGCTGAACTTGTTGTGCGGCTTAGGCTCATGCCAAGTTTGTTTAAAGCATCTTGCTGCATGGTTGACGTTGTGAAAGGTGCTGGTGCATGAGATTTTGTTCTGCTCTTTTTAATCTCTGTTATTTTAAATTTTTTGCCCTTTATCTCGTCTAAAAGTTTGTCTATTTCTTCTTTATTTTTAGGTACAAACCTCTTCTTTTTATAGGTTGCAAGGGTGGTTTTTATCTCATGACTATCCTTTTTTAAAAAGGCGGTAACCGTCCAATACTCTTCAGGGACAAAGTTTTCAATCTCTTTTTCTCGGTCAACAACAAGTTTGAGAGCGACCGACTGCACACGCCCTGCACTGAGTTTTGGTGCTATCTTCTTGCATAGAATTGGTGAAAGTTTATAGCCCACCAGCCTATCAAGAACTCTTCTTGCCTGCTGAGCATTGACAAGTTTAAGGTCTATCTTTCTAGGGCTTTCAAGTGCTTTTGTGACTGCTTTTTTAGAAATTTCATTGAACTCTATTCGGCAGGTCTTGTCTGGCTTAAAGCCCAAAATATTTGCAACGTGCCATGAGATTGCTTCGCCTTCACGGTCGGGGTCGGTGGCAATTAAGACTTCATCTGCCGCGGCAGCTTTCTTCTTAAGCTCACTTATAAGCTCTTTTTTATCAGGCACAATCTCATATTTAGGTTCAAAATTATTTTTTAAATCTATACCAAAAGATTTCTGCGGAAGGTCTCTTATATGACCTTTTGTTGCAAAAACTTCATAGCCACTACCTAAATATTTCTTTAATGCTTCTCTTTTAAATGGTGATTCGATTATAACTAATTTCAATTTATCCTCCATTGTCGGTTATTATAATATTGGGGTAACACCAAAGCATTTTCGAAAAAATTAAAAGGTTTGAGCTTTTAATTTTTTCGAACTCCTAGAAAGGAGAACGCGGGCACGCCTTCGGCTAACCGCTAATGCTTCGGTTTTCCTCCCAACTCCCTTTCCACCCCCTAGAAATTTACTCTGTAAATTTCGTCGTAATTTGGCCCCGCAAGGGGTGAATTTTGTAAGTTCAAAGTAAGCGGAGACAAAGTTTATTTCTTCAGTCCAATCTGTCGGACAGCCGTCAAACATTTGGTTTGCGGACAGCCGCCAAGCCTAAGGCTTGTCAGCTTAGCGTTATCATCCCGCCCGGCAATCTTTTGATTATTCCGCGGATTTCTAGCGTTGTCAAATAGGTGTTAAATAAACTTATATTTAGCCCGCAATTTTTCGTCAAGTAATCAATGTCTTTCATTCCGCCTTCAAGAAGCGCCACGATTGCCTGCTCTTCTATAGAAAGCTGATGGTTTGCTTCCCTACTTTTTGCACTTTCTATATTATAATCTTGCAAGATATCAGCTGCTTCTGTGACGCACTGTGCTTGACCTGTTTTGATGATTTCGTTTGTAAGCTCACTTGTAACGCTATCTATATTGCCTGGCACAGCATAGACATATTTGCCATAGTCAAGAGCGAAATCTTTTGTATGCATTGTGCCACTTTTCATGCTCGCTTCGGTGATTAACACGCCATCACTTAGCCCTGCTAGTATGCGATTACGTTGCGGGAAAGAATATTTTGTTGCCCTTTTGTTTGGGCTATATTCGCTCATAAGTAGTCCTACCCTTGCTATCTCATCGGCAAGTGACTGATGCTCTGCTGGGTAGACTTCATGTAGCCCTGAGCCAAGCACAGCAATAGTCTTGCCGCCAACTTCTAGGCATTTTCTATGTGCAATGCTATCAACGCCATAGGCAAGCCCGCTTATTATAACAACGCCTGCTGCGGCAACATCTTTGACAAGTCTTTCTGTTGCCATTCTGCCATAAGGAGTGGGCTTTCTTGTGCCGACAACTGCAAGTGACGGCATGCTAAGCAGGCTTAAATCACCCTTGCAAAACAAGAAAAATGGTGCATCATTTAAATTTTTTAGTTTCTGCGAGTAATTATCATGATATTTTGTAATTAAAGTTATATCGTCATTTAAAAGGTTATTATAATAATTTTTTATACGCGTCTCATCCGCTCTTTCCTTCATTTTCTCAAAATTTTCCTTTGAAAGAATTTTCTCATCAAACTTACTTTTGCAAAAATGCTTTATAGAAACATCATCACCAAGAGCATCTACTATCTGCTGGTTTTTTGAATGCCCAAAATCAAACATAGATAAGAACACTAAAAATTTTTTCATTTCACTTTCTATTTCTATCATTAACTTCAACCTTTTAAACTATATTTTTCTTGCCTTTAAATTTAGATTTTAACTAAAATGCCGTCAATTTACAAATATTTTTGCTTTTTTTCTTGAAATTTTTAATTATTCCAATACTTTCTGTCAAGTGTTCTATATGAAATTGCTTCTGCAACGTGGCGTGCTTCAATGTTTTCACAGTCATCTAAATCGGCGATTGTTCTTGCCACTTTTAGTATTTTATCGTGTGCTCTTGCTGAAAGTTTTAACCTTTCAAAGGCATTTCTGAGCATATTATCACCCATTTGGTCAAGTTTGCAATATTTCTTTGTCATGGCAGGCGTCATCTTAGCGTTACAGAATATCTTTTCGCCTTTGTATCGCTCAAGCTGCATCGCTCTTGCATTATCGACACGCTTTTTTATCTCAGCCGAGCTTTCTTCTTTCTCTTCGCTTTTAAGCTGGTCATATGTGACATTGTCAACTTCAATATGTATATCTATTCTATCCATAATAGGTCCTGAAAGCTTTGAAAGATACTTTGAAATCTGCCCTGGTGAGCAGTGACACTCCTTATCTTTGGAACCATAATTGCCGCACGGACATGGGTTCATGCTGGCAATCAAGGTAAACGATGCAGGATAAGTTATTGTGGCACTGCTTCTTGCAACTGTGATTACGCCATCTTCAAGTGGTTGACGCAAGGTCTCTATGGTATGACGCGAATACTCTGGAAATTCGTCAAGAAATAAAACGCCGTGGTCAGCAAGCGATATTTCACCTGGCTTACTGTTAGTTCCGCCACCCGTCAAGCTGACTGTGCTTGCGGTGTGATGAGGACTTCTAAATGGTCTAGTTGAAACTATACCTTGGTTTAGGTCAAGTTCGCCTGCAATGGAGTGGATTTTGGTCACTTCTAGTGCTTCATCAAAAGTCAAATCTGGCAAGATTGAGGGAAAACATTTTGCAAGCATTGACTTGCCACTGCCTGGTGGACCTATCATCAAAAGATTATGCCCGCCCGCAGCCGCTATCTCTAAAGCTCGCTTTGCCATAGCTTGACCTTTGACATTTGAAAAATCCATGCCGCTTGCTTTTGCCGTGTGAATAGCAGTATAGTCGCAAGCTTCTATTGGCTCAAGTTTTTTGTCTCCACGCAAAAACTCCACTGTCTCGGTGAGAGATTTTACGCCATAGACTTCAATGCCAGCGATATAACTTGCTTCAGTTTTATTGGCAAAAGGAATGATAAATTTCTTAAAGCCAAGTTTTCTAGCTGATATCAAAAGTGGCAAAACGCCGCGGACTTGTTTGACAGAGCCATCGAAGGAAAGCTCGCCAACATAGACATATTGATTTTCATTTTTTATCTTATTTTCATCATTACACGAAAGGATGGACACCGCTATAGCAAGGTCATAAAGTGCCCCTTCCTTTTTGATATCGGCAGGAGCCAAATTTATTGTAATTCTTTTTATTGGATATTCAAAGCCGCTATTTTTTATTGCAGAACGAACCCGCTCTTTTGCTTCCTTTATGGCAGTATCGGCAAGCCCTACTATCTCAAAATGTGGCAAACCGTTGCTGACATCAGTTTCAACATCAATTGGATAGCCATCTATTCCTTTTAGCCCAAAACTTTTTACTTTTGCAAGCATAACCTTCCCCTTTTCTTATGATTATAGTAAAAAATTTGCTAATTTACAAATAAATTGCTTTAATTTGAAACAACGCAAAAAAATAAAAAGATAATCTATTTAATGAAAATCTTTTTATTCTAATATGTTCGCAAATTATTTATTTAATTTTTTTCTCTTTAATTCTTAATTTTTTAAGTTTATTCTTTTCTTCCTCACTTATTCTAAATGAGTCGCATACCTTTTGCACTGTCTTGTTTCTTACATATGCATTATCAAGCTTTTGTAGAAAATTATACATATAGTCATAGTTATATATAAACGCTTCAGCATAACACCACGCCTTCGCCATCTCTACATAATAGTCGCTATTTTGCACCTTATCAATCTCAATTATAACCCTTTTTAAATTGCTTTTTAGCTGGAATTTTAATAGCCAAACTATACCAAACCTTATCTTGAAAGGCTCGTCACTTTTAAGAAGGGAATAAAAAAATTCTTTTTCACTTTCAAAGCCCTTCAGCCTTGAAACAACAGCGTCACATGCTCCCCAATTATCAATGAATGGCAAAAAACGCCTAAGCATTGTCATTTTATCTTCCATAGGAAAATTTGAGTGGGCAATATAAAATCCTGAGAGAACTATCTCTTCATAATTTTCTCGCGGCAATTCATAGAAATCTGCACCAATTTTTACCAAACTTTTCGCAAAATCATCAAGTTTTTTTGTTGTTATGCCTTTTATTTCATATTTTGTTGTTATAATTCCTTTATCAAACGCCGCTTTCCTTGCATCACTTATTTGCTGAATAAAATCCTTAACCATCTCCCTTATCTGCATATTTCCACCCTTATCTCTTTAGGTTTATTCTAATATATAGATATTTTTTTGTCAAATATATTACAAAAACTATATTTTTGTTTTTTTTGCTAATTTTAGAGCTTTCTCCTGCTAAAAATTGATATAGCTTGATATGTTTTTGTATATTTAGCCATTTAAATATAAAAAATTAACGCGATAATTTTGTAAATAAATTGGTCTTTTTGTAAAAATTTGCAAAATCATTTTGTATGGAGACTGAAAAAGGCTATAATATTAGAGATGAGGCAAAAATGAACTTTGAACGTTTTATTTTAGAAAAAGAAATAGCACTTTATCTTTTAATATTGAAAATTTCTCCTAACTTGAAAGGTTATGCTTATCTTATGCGCGGTGCTTGTATGATTGCCCAAGATATGTCTAAAAAGCATAATGTGACAAACCGATTGTATTATGAAATTTCTCAGGAGTTTCATGTTAATAAAGGCATGATTGACAGAGCCATGCGTCATGCAATCGAAGTGAGTATCAAGCGAAATGGAATTGCTGATTTTGAAAAATTTTCATCCTTTGGTTTCTCTTCTGATAAACCCACTCCGCTAGAACTTCTTTCAATTCTTGCTGAAAAAGCGGTTATCGATAAATACTATTTTACTCAGCAATTTTATAAAGAGTGCGAGCAAAGCCTGAGCAAAGAAGAGACGCTACCATATAATTTTAGCAATACCTTTAATAAATTTTAAAAAAATATAAAATAAAAAAAGTGAAAAGTTCACTTAGCGAAAAATCACTTAATATATTTTACTTGGTGTTCCCAACAGGACTCGAACCTGTGACTAGCCCTTAGGAGGGGCTTGTAATATCCACTTTACTATGGGAACGGAGCTTTCTTTGTGTGCAAATCTATTTTTTCAATCAATATTATATCATATTAAAATGTTTTTTCAAATAATTTTTTGTATATAAAAAGAAATTATATCAAATTTGTTTTTCCATAAATAAAAAATTTATATCAAATTGATGACAAATAAAAAACAATTCTCTTTTATTTTGCTAAAAAAGAATTGTTTTTTATTTTTCCCAAGCACTTTATTAAAATTCTATTTGAAATGAAAAAAGTTTTTAACCAATGTCGCTACCTCCACCAGTATGACCATCTGTATTTAGAAACTCAATGGTTATATCTGTGTTACTTATAATATCTTGAGAAACATAACTCGGGTCCCAAAAACTATCTCTTCGATATAAATACTTTGTTCCACCAGTGCTGAAATTTATTATAACAGTAGTCACCGTCTCTTCGCCGCTATCACCTAGCTCTGCATAAAAAGTTATGTTATTTACATTTTTAAGTGAAAATGATGTGTTGTCTGTTATATCATACCTTGTTTTGCCATTGATAATAAAATAATATTGGTCTTCGCCTAATATCACTGGGTTCTCTCCTTCTGTGGTGAACCCTGACGCGGTCAATTCAACATTAAAACCCGTGACTTCTTCTATATTTATGGCAATTCCGTCTAGACTGACTGTGCCTTGCGTTTGTTTTGTGGTGACTAAAATTTTTATTGTACCTGAAATTGACGCCGTTGAAAGGTCTGCTATACCTACTTCATCGCCGCTTATGGAGTCATTCAATGTGCTTATTTCATAACTTGCATTTGTCAAGTTGCCTGAACCTGTGGCTATAAACTCTGTTGCTGTGGTGTTGACTACATCTATATAAATTGCGATAGAGCCTGTGGTGCTTGTGATTGTGCCTATATTAAGCTCTAAATCACTATTTATAAAACCAGGCATAAATCCATCAATGGTTGTTCCCTGCCCTGAAAGGCTGTCATAATTTACACGCACATCTTTAACATAAAGCGTTGAATCTTCTACGCTAAAATTAACAGTGCCCTTTAAATTTATTGTTTGACTGCCAGCCGCCCATACGCCAGCTATCAGAAGACTCAATGTCAATATGAAGGCTGTTATGCTGGTTGCCAATTTTGTTTTTAAAGCCATAATATTTCTCCTTTTTTAAATATTATAGTTAGGCGTTGCCTAATTGTCAAATAAAATTAGGCAATTCCTAATATAATATTGTTATGAAAAAGGAAGATATCATCAAAAAGAACCTTAAATTCGAGATTGAGCATTGCGGAAAGAGTAAAACTGAGATAGCAAGGGAGCTTGGCATATCAAAGCCCACCTTATCGCAGTATCTTTCTGGACGGATTCTTCCTTCTCTTGCCACTTTTGCAAAGCTATGTGAAATTATTGATTGCTCTGCCGATGATATCTTGGGTATAAAATAGGCGAGACTTGCCGATATGCCCGCCTGTAATTTTACAGGCGGGCATATGTGTTTGTTAAATCTGTGATTTAACAAACACAAAAGCCAGGCATTGCAAAATGCTTGGCTTTTTGGCAAGTCTCGCCGCAGCAGAGAGCCAAAGCTGACTTTGTTTTAACTAAATTGCTAAATAAATATCTTTTTTGTAAATGTCTTATAAACAAAAAACCTTATGTTTTATACATAAGGCTTTTTTGTTAATTATTGTCTGCAGATTTGATTTTTGCAGCTTTTCCTGTGAGTTCTCTTACGTAGTAGAGTTTTGCTCTTCTTGGTTTACCCTTTCTTACAACTTCAATACTTGCAACAAGTGGTGAGTGAATTGGGAATGTTCTTTCAACGCCAACGCCATTAGAGATTTTTCTAACAGTGAAGCTTTCTCTTGAGCCACCATTCTTGCGAGCAATAACTACGCCTTCATAACCCTGGATTCTTTCTTTGTCACCTTCCTTGATTTTAACACCAACTCTAACTGTGTCGCCGATATTAAATTCAGGAACTGACTCTTTCATATTTTCCTTTTCAATTTGGTCAATAATGTTAGCCATTGTTTTTCTCCTTTTAATAAAATTTTATAATGTGCATCCTAGCACAAGGTTTTGTGAGATTTTAGCCTCTCTTTCTAGCACGTTTGCGAGCGGCTTCTCTTTTCATTTTCTTAGCAACGCTTGGCTTATAGTAAGCTTCTTTTCTTCTAATATCGCCGATAATTCCGTCTTTTTGGCATTTTCTTTTAAATTTCTTTAAAGCACTTTCAAGACTTTCGTTTTCGCCTACTTTAACAGTTGTCAAATTTCTCACCACCTTCTAATTTTAAAGTTCCTTACTATTATATAAATTTAATAGTCCATTGTCAAGAATTTTTAAAAAATTTATTTATTTGTTTTTTAGTCCTTAATTTCAATGATTTTTGCCTTTGCTCCATCCATAAAACACCCTGTTATCTTAACAGAGACTAGTTTGTCTATAAGATTGCCATATTTATGATTGGCCTTGTTATCTTCGATATAGCATCTTATGTAATTTTGAGTATAGCCCACGAAATAGCCGTTGACCTTTTCTTCTATAAGCACTTTGCCTTGCTTATTTTTCTTTATAAAATCAACTTTTAGCTTGTCATTTAATTCATTTAGTCTTTCAAAGCGGGTTTGTTTTATTTGTGGCGGCAGGTCTTTATAAAGCTTTGCAGCCACCGTGCCTTCTCGCTTTGAGTATTGAAAGATATGTAACTGAGAAAAAGCCACTTCTTTCGCAAAATTATAGCTTTCTTCAAATTCTTCATCACTTTCATTTGGAAAACCAACTATTATATCGGTTGTAATTCCAGCAAGCGGGAAATATTTTCTTATTAAATCGACTGACGCCTTAAACTGCTCGGCACTATAGTGGCGGTTCATTCTTTTCAGCACGCTGTTTGAGCCGCTTTGAAGTGAAAGATGAAAATGCGGACAAAAGTTATTGAGTTTACTTAGTCCTTGCACAAATTCTTCGCTTACCAAACTTTCTTCCATGGATGAAAGGCGAAGGCGTTTGCCGAAGGTGTCTAGCTCTTCAAGTAGCGTTAGCAGTGATGGCTTGCCGTCTATTTTATAGTCGGTCACATTGATGCCTGTGAGAACTATCTCTTTTATATCATCGCCAAGACAAGATACTTCATTTATGATTGAAAAAATGCCGCGTGACCTGCTTCGTCCTCTTAAATATGGTATTATGCAGTATGAACAAAAATTGTTGCAACCGTCTTGCACCTTTATATATGCACGAGTGCGTGACTGTTTTGCAAAAAGGTCGTCTTCATAATCTTTAGGTAATTTTGCAAGCCGAACATGATTTTTAAGTCTTCTTTTATCGCCGCTTGCAAGCTTGTCAATATACTCAGATATTTTGATTTTTCCAGCAGCACCAGAGACATAGTCTACGCCCTTTTCAATAAACTGCTGACTATTCTTTTGACTTGCACAGCCGCACACAAAAAACTTAGCCTGCGGATTGAATTTCTTGCAGCGTGCAATCATCTGACGTGATTTTTTCTCAGCCTCCCCTGTCACAGCACATGTGTTTATAACATAAACATCGGCAGGTTCTAGTTTCTCTGTCGTTTCATAGCCTTTCAAGCCTAAATTATAAATAAGTGCATCGCTTTCATACTTATTGACCTTGCACCCGAGTGTCATAACACATATTTTCATGGCGGAAATAGTTTAGCAAAAATCAGCAGAAATTGCAACAATAAAATGATTTTAAATTAAATTCAACATTTTTCTTAAATTTTTATGCTATAATTTAGTTATAAAAGGCTATCATTATGAAAAGTTATCAAGAAATTTTGCAAAATTTAAAAAAATCAACTTTTAGAAGCAGATTTAAACTTAAAGATAAAGATTTTGAATATATAGGTCAAAAAGGGCTCGACATAATAAAAAGTCATGCCTATGATTTTATAACAAAACGACTTGCACCTTGCGAGATTGCAAACGATGGAAAGCAAACACCTATGCGTGGTCACCCTGTTTTTATAGCACAGCACGCAACTGCAACCTGTTGTCGCGGTTGTCTTGAAAAGTGGCATCATATATCACAGCACAAAAAGCTTAGTGATTATGAAATTTACTTTGTTGTCAATCTTATTATGGCATGGATTGAAGAGCAAATCAAAAATAAAAATTAAAACCGCATTTTATAGATTTACTTTGTGCGGGAGATAAACATAAATTTTTAGTAAAGTGTGTGCGTGTAAAAATTGGCGAAAAACTTTTTGTTTTTTAAGCCTAAAAAACAAAAAATGCAAATTTTTTTAAAATTTGCATTAAAAAACGCGATTTTTTCGCGTTTTTTGTATTTCGCCCGCCCATTTCAAATAATCCTTATGACTATTTCTTGCTTTTGCTATTACTATTATTTCTATCTTCTTAGATATCTTCAGCAAGAAACATTCTTCTAAACTTTTCGTTTTTATCAAATAGTTCTTCAAATGTTCCGCTATCTATAATCTCGCCTTCGTCTAAGAAATATATTTTGTCAACATTTTTTATCGTTGAAAGTCTATGTGCAACTATAACTATAGTGCTTGAGCCTTTCATATCGTCAATGCTTTGTTTGATATGTTCTTGGGCTAGGTTATCAAGTGAACTTGTGGACTCATCAAAGAGTATTATGCTTGATTTTCTTAACATTGCCCTTGCAATCGCAAGTCGTTGACGCTGTCCGCCTGAGAGTTTGATGCCGCTCTCCCCAACAATGGTTTCTATGCCTGCTGGAAGAGAATCTATAAACTCTTTTAAATAAGACTTTTTAATAGCTTCTTCAAGTTCTTCGTCAGTTGCATTAGCTTTTGCAAGCAAAAGGTTTTCTTTTATTGACATATCAAAGATATAAGGGAATTGATTGACAAGTGAAATATTTTTTCTGAGAGTTTCTTTTGAAAGGTCATTGATATTGACATCGTCAATCAGCACTTGTCCGCTGTCAACTTCATACATTTTAGACATCAAGCTAAGTATCGTTGACTTGCCGCTGCCCGACTTGCCTACAAAGGCAACGGTTGTGTCTGGTTCAATGGTGAAGGATAGATTTTGAAACACGCTTTTATTTTTCACAATTTCACTATTCTCATCTTCCTTATTTAAGTCGTCTTTATCTTTAAGTTTATCTATATAGCCATAGCTTACATTTTTAAATTCTATTTTACCTTCAACATTTTCAAGGTCGACATCTCCAAACTTTTCCTCTGAAAATTTATTATTGTCAAAAAGATCGAATATTCGCTGTCCATAGATTGTAACCTCATTCTTTATATCAAGCATTGCACTTGTTTGCATAATGAAGGTGTTAAAACTGCTTCTATTTGAATAGATAATCATGTATGATGCGAAAACCAAAAGCCCTTTTTCAAGAAGCACAACACCCAAAATTAACGCTCCCATTGAAACTAGAATATATATTAGATTTCGCAGTTGATTTAATGACTGATTTTGCATTGAGCGTTTATAATTAAAATTATTGTAGTCATTATAATAACGCTCTGTTGTGAGTTTAAGTTTTTCTTCAAGACCTAGTGATTTGACATCACGTTCACTCTTGACTATCTCTGTTGTGAGTGAATTTATTTTGTCGTATTTTTTATTTGCTATCTTGATGTTTCTACCGCGTAATTTAAGTCTTATCTTTTCTACTATAAAGTTTGCTATCATTCCAGCGACAAGAATTAGACCTATGATATAATTTATTGTGATTATGTAAATAGAAATTATAAGTGCTTGTACCGCACCCGCAAAAAGGTCTACGACACTGACTAGTTGATTAATCATTCTGTTTGGGTCATTGACAATTCTTTGAACAAAGGTGCCTGTATTGTTATTTGAATAAGTGCTTGCTGAAAATTTAAAAGCTTGATAGGCAAGGTCGTTGTTCATTTGAGAGATTATTTTTGTTGAAAATTTGAGATATATTGTGTTTAAAACAAAGGTTAGCACGCGTTCAAGAATGAACAATAATAACACAATCACAAATTCTATGATTGCCTTTCTAAAGAGTTCTGCTGCCGCAGCTCCACTTGCAGATATTGCTTCTGTGACGTCTGCAATGGCATTTGCTGCAATGATTGTGTTGAAAATACTTGAAACAATCATGACAAGCGTGAAAAATATATAGAAAAATATGTGTAATTTATAATTTTTTAGGTAGTGCCATAAGGTTGGAATATTGTTTGCTTTTCTATAGGCTATTTTCTCTTTTCGAGACATTTTTTGCTGTTTTTTCTTTAATTTTTCTTCTTTTTTTGCATTTTTTTGTGATTTTTTATCTAATTTTTGTAAATTTTCTTGTCCATTTTTAATTTGATTTTCTTTTTCATTTTCCATTAACACCCCCCTATTTTAAAAAACAAATTTATTTTATCAGATAAATAGGGCTTTGTCAATACAAAAAACGCTAAAAAATGCACTATTTTTTAGCGTTAAAAAGGCGAGAAAACTTATTTAAAACTTGAAGTTTTAAATTCAAGAAAAACTTTGGTTTTTCTTGAGCGAATTTTTATTTAAAAATTCGCAGTTTTCTCGCCATCTTTTATTAAATAAATAAAGCAATAATTTTAAATATTAAAAATAACTATTAAATTACAAAATACTATGCACCAAGTTCGCTTGAAGAGTCTTCGTTTTCCTGCTCTTCTATTGATAGTTTTTGTCCTGAAACTTCATAGGCAGTTCGCTCTTCAAACTCGCCATCAGCAATCTCTTTCTTATAGGTTCTTGATTGGATTCTTCCAACAAGATTTACCTTTGTGCCAACTTTCTGATTTTGCATAAGGCAGGCATTTCTACCCCAGAAGATGCAAGGCAAATAATCTGATTTGTTGAAATTAGGTCTATTGACAGCAATAAGCACATCACAAATTTGTCTATTGAAAGGCGTTATACGAAAAGTAGGTTCCTTGCAAATATAGCCAACAAGTTTCAATGTGTTGGTATTGTCTTCAGGCAAATTCTCTGGCGAAAGCACTTCCTTTACAAAAAATGAAAGTATAAGTCTGCTTTTACCATCAATAACGCGGTTGTAAGAGCGTAGTTCACCGCCGAGAGCAAGCTCTTGCCCTACTTTTAAATCCAAATCATATGCTTTGATTAGTTTTTCAGAAATTGTGAAAGGCAAGATATCCACAGTTTCTGACAGCCTTTCAACTTCAAGTTTGCCTTCATAAAACCTTTCACCTTCCACATCAAATTTACCATCCATTGATACCAATTTGCCAACTATTTGTCCCCTATTATTAGACTTTAATGCTATAGTATTGTTCATATTTTCTCCTTTTAATTTTTGTGTTGTACGCCATTTGCATCTATTGTAAAGTCTTCGCTATATATAAGCTCGCCAACGCTCGTCACCTTATAGCCTTTCATTGTAAGCCAGTCAAGAGTAAGTCTAAGAGAGTCGCATACATTGTCGGCATTATTGTGCATAAGAATTATTGACCCATTTTGCACATTTTTCATCACCCTATCTGTCACTTGGCTTGCTGACAATCCTTTCCAGTCAAGAGTGTCAACGTCCCATTGAATTGCTTGAAGATTAAGTTCTTCGCAAACGCTAATAAGTGTGTTGTTATAAGAGCCGTATGGCGGTCTGAAAACTTTGACATCTTTGCCTGTGATTGCTTTTATCTTTGAAATTGAGGTTTCTAGCTCGCTTAGAATAGTGGCTTTATCTAGTTTAACCATATCTGGATGGGTATTTGAGTGAGACCCTATTTCAAGTCCTGCCTCGTCAATTGCCTTGACCATTTCAGGATAATCATCTACCCAAAATCCCACCAAAAAGAAGGTTGCCGTGACGTTATATTCCTTTAATATATCAATTATCTCCTGAGTTTTATCAGCTCCCCACGCCGCGTCAAAGGATATCGCAACCTGTTTTTCTTCGGTGTCAACTCGGTATACAGGCACAAGTCTTGATGACGAACCAAACCACACCTTGGCAGCTGAGCCTCCCTCAAAAGAAATACAAAGCAATATTACTACGGCAAGCATGGCTAAAAATATTTTAATTGTTCTTGATTTAATTACGCAAAATGGCATTGCAAACCTCGCTTTTAATGATAAAATATCTTGAAAAAATATCAAATTAAAAAATTGTATAAAAAGGTAATAAATTTGTTGAAAATGTCGAATTTTGTTTCTACATAAACATATGCTGCTCGTCTTTTCTTTATTCCATTTCTAATATATTTACTTTTGCAAGCAATTATGATTTGGTGCCGTTATATTTATATAATATGATATACGACTATGATTTAAGTAAATTGATAAACATAAAAGTGCTAAAAATTAAAACCGTTTGCCTATGATTTTTCAAAATTGTATTGATTTTATTTTTAATTTTATTATAATTAGTTTAAAGGAATATTTTATGGGAAGAGTTGTTGTTTCAGATGCTAGTTCTTTAACGGAAAAAGTTGTAAATTTTATAAAATTTCGTTCAAAAAATGGCAAACCTTTTAAACAAATGACTTATTGGGAAAACGCTGAGTATGATTGTCGCTTTGCAGACGACTCTATTTATATCGACCTTATTACAGGGCAAAGGCAGAAAGTGAATATGCCTAAAGATGAATGTGCTGGTCTGTTTTCTTTGCCACAAAGAAACATTGAAAAAAGTTTGACACTTAAATATTTTTCTGAAGGACAAAGGCAAGACAATTTAATAGTCGAGTGTTATATAACTGATGTCCAAGATGAAAATAATCCACATATCGTAAGAGAAATCTATTCTTTTGTGTCGACTATGGTTGATAAAGACCCAAATAATATCGTGCAGTTGCAAAGGTATGATTTATCTGGAAGATATATTCATCAAAACAAAATAATTGAAAAATTGGCAAAAAATAACGAAATTTCTGACGAAGAATTAAAACTTTTGGAACAATATTTTCAGGAAACTGCTCAATTTCCGCATTTTCATTTTTCAAGCAATAGCTTCGGCGATAAGCTCGCCATAAGTCTTGATAATTTAATAAAGTATGTTTGTGATTTAATATCGCGAGATGATGAAAATTTAAATAAGTACTCTTTAGGAATGCCTTTTTTAAAAATTAAACAACAATGGAAATACTCTCAAACTGATGTGCCGATTTTTATAGAAAATGTGAAAAAAAGATTAAATAAGCTTGCAATAAAATATAAGGGAGCTCAAGAGAAAAGTATAATTGAAAAAATAAACAGTTTTTTATATGGTTTGGATTTGGCAGATTTGACAACAAGCTCTATAGAAACTTGTTTATATAAACTTGTTATTTTGAAAATTTTAGGTGCGTCAACCCCTGGCGGAAGCAAAAAGTTATATGAAAGCCAAACAAATAATAAAGGCGAAGATGGTATAGACGGAAGCGGCGGTGGCTTTGGCAGTTCGAATAAAGATAATCATCCTATTGATCCACGTTTTGTGAAAGAGTTAAATGCTTTGCAACTTGAAATAGCAAACAAAATTTCAACAGACTTAGAGATTGAGAGAAATTATGAAAGCGATAACAATGATTTTGACAATGGAAGGGAATTATGATAGATAGATTTTTGAATATTAAAGAAATACTTAAAAGAAATAAAATTTGCTACCTTGAAAAAGATAATGATATTATTATAAATTATCCATTTTTATTTGCTGACAAGAATTATTTGACCATTGCTATAAAAGAAATAGGCGATGAAATTTGTGTTTCTGATAATGGCGTTTTCTATAAAACTTTTGGTTTGATTGAGGATAATATTTTAAATTTTTTCAAAAAAAACAATATTAAGGTTCAAGCAAAGGAATTATATTGCAAATTATCGCCAAAATTTGCTTATTTTGACATTGAAAAATTTGCGAAATGCCTGATTAGGGCTGATTTTATGGTGAATGGAGAGTTAAAATGAAATTAGAAGAATTTAAACAAAAAGTCAAGGGATTAAATTTAAGAATTTTAGATTTTGAAAATGAATATTTGCAATTATGTGTTAACATTGGCTCAAATCTATGTGACAGTCTGCTAGGAATAGTTGTGTATATAAAAGATGGCAAATTGTATATGACAGACGACTATTTTTTGCTTGAATCGTGGGCTGGAGATGATGATATTATAAATTTCGAACCCTTGGTTAAAATTAAAAAATTTGCAGAAAAATATGGTGTCAACTTCGATATGAAACTTGAAAAGGAAGTTGATGGTGATGATGATATAAAAAAACAGGTCATAGACTTTTTTAAAGTAGAGTTGTTTGCAGACTTTGTTTTATCAGAAAACAAGAATCAAGGCACAAATTAAATTTAGATTACTTTTAATCTTTGCGTGCTAGCTTTAAAAAACAATACAAAAAACACTCAAATTTTGGAATAAAACTTTTGTAACCGCACTTTTTGAAATAAAAACTTTGTTGCTGCTCATATTGTTTTATCTCTATTTGAGTGTTTTATATTCTCTAATTCAAAAAAATTTAATTTAAAGCCTTGTATAATTCCCTTACAGATTCAAAGCAATAATCAGGTTTTATATTTGATTTGTCAAGTCCTTCTTGTGTGGCGTCCCCGCTTAGCAGCAGGCATGTCTCTATACCTGCATTTTTTCCACACAGTATATCTGTTTCAATTTTATCGCCAATGATTATAGCTTCTTCTTTTGCAACTTTAAACTTATTTAAAGCCATTTCTACAATAAGCGGCTCGGGTTTTGCCAAATATTTTGGGACTTTCTTTGTTGCACTTTCTATCATATTTGTTATCGCCCTGCAATCTGGCAAAAAACCATATGGAACGGTATATGTTAAATCATAGTTTGATGCAATATAGTCTACATCTAAGGTTTGCAAGATTCTGCAGACATCTGTCAATTTTTTATAGTCTAATTCAATATCAAAAGTAACAAGCAGGGCTTTGATATTTTTATCATAATCAGTTGTGATATTTAAGCCTTCTCTTTCAAGCTCCCCTCGCATATCTATGGTGCCTAAAGGGTAGATTAAATCGCCCTTATGATATTTTTTTAAATATTCAATAGACAAAGTTAAAGCAGTGATAAAATTTTCATGCGTTACATTAAAGCCATTTGCTCTAAAAAACTTGACAAAATTTTCTATACTTTTATTTGAATTATTTGTCACAAACACCACTTTTTTATCTTCTTTTATAAGAAAATTTATCAGTTTGACTGCTCCATCAATAAATTCATCGCCAAGTTTGACCACCCCGTCTATATCAAATAAAAATAATTTTTTTTCGTTAAGCATAGTGTCTCCAGTTTATATTGTTTTATTTTTTAAAAAATAATACATTTTTCCTTGAAAATAGTATGTTTTCAAGAAATATTTTATCTTTAAATGAAATAATTACATAAAATTTTAAAATTTTTTAACTAAAATTCAAAAACTTCAAGCTTTTACAGCATTTTATTGATGGTAAAGAAATTCTTTTTGATAATTTCGTTGCCCGTTGCAAGACGCTCAGTCTCTGGGAGTTTCTTCGTGTCCATAGGCAAGATTTTTAAGCCGAAGTCAACTGCAAGCGTGCCGTTACCAGTGATATCACATGCATAGAACACATTTTGGCAGTTCTTTGCAAAGGTTATATATTTAAGTCCCTTGCGATAACGCTGTGCTATTGGAAATTCTTTGATAGGTATTTTCTTGATATAGCCATTATCTGTGACTGCAATAATATGTGTGAAATCAACTTGTTTTGCAAAGATAACGCTATCGCCGTCATCTAGATTGATGCCCTTTACACCGCCAGAAATACGCCCTTGCGTTGGGATATCCACCTTTTCAAAGTTGAGTGACATTCCTTTTCTTGTAAGCATAAGTATTGACTTGCCATTCTTATCTATTTCAACATCCTTGACTTCATCTCCATCATTAAGCTTGCAAACTTGATAGAAAGATTTGTTGACTATAAGCTCTTTAGCCTCGCTCTTCTTAACCATGCCATATTTTGTCATGAACAGGATTGCACCTTCTTGAGAGGCTTTCATAATTTTGACAGGCACTTCATTGAGTACGACTGACTTATCTATTGACAAAAGCGAAACACCTTTATCACGCCACTTACATTCTTTGATTTGCGAAACAGTTGTTTTGATAGCATTGCCTTGACTTGTGAAGATAAGTATTTTGTCGCCACCCGATAAGTTTTCTATTTGTATTGGCACGTCATTGATTGTGGAATTTTCAGTCAAATTCTTTTGCGACATTGAATAATTCTTTGCTGTCACCTTTTTTATTGTGTTGCCAGCAGTGATTGCAACAACGTAGTCCTTGTCATTGTCCTGACTATCTTCCATGGCAGCGGTCAAGATAATTTCACTATTGCTACCTATTTGAGAGCGGCGTGGACTGTTATAGTTTTTCTTTATCTCTGCAAGTTCCTTTTTAACCACGTCAAATTGAAGCTTTTTTGAAGAAAGTATTTCTTCATATTCAGCTATTTTTTTCTTGAGAAGGGCTAGCTCTTCTTCAAGTTTTGTTACTTCGAGGTGCACAAGTCTTGCAAGACGCATATCGAGTATAGCTTGTGCTTGGCGGTCTGACAAGTTGAATTTATCTCTCAATCTTTGTTTTGCTTCTGCAGTAGTTGCCGATTTTTTGATTATCTTTATAACGTCATCTATATTTTTTATCGCAATCAATAGGCCTTCAACAATATGAGCCCGCTCTTTTGCAATATTTAGGTCGTATTTTGTGCGTCTTACAATAACTTCTCGTTGATACTGTGCATAGTATGATACAATTTCAAGTAGGTTGAGCTGCTTTGGTTTGCCGCCTGCAATTGCAACCATATTTATACCATAGGAAATTTGCAAGTTAGTTGATTTATAAAGAAGCTCTAGAATTTTCTTTGGGTCGGCTTCCTTTTTAAGTCTGATAACAGCTCGCATGCCTGTTCTATCTGATTCGTCTCTAATTTCTGTGATTGCTAGGTATTTGTCCTTATTCTGTTCTTTAAGCTCGGCAATCTTTTGAAGAAGCTGGGCTTTGTTGACCTGATATGGAAGTTCTGTGATGACAAGGTTACATTTGTCGCCCGCTTTTTCGGTAGAAACCTTTGCTCTTATGAGTATCTTGCCTTTGCCTGTTTTATATGCCTGTTCGAGCCCGCCGTCAACGTCTATAATCTCGCCGCCTGACGGAAAGTCTGGACCTTTTATAAAACGCATCAGCTGTTCAATTTTGATATTTGGGTTGTTTATATAGGCAACAACTCCGTCAATCGCTTCGCCAAGATTGTGCGGCGGAATGTTTGTTGCAACACCTACCGCAATACCTGTTGCACCATTGACTAGAAGGTTTGGAAAGCGTCCTGGCATCATATCTGGCTCTTTGAGCGTGTCATCAAAGTTTAAACTCCACCTTACAGTGTCTTTCTCAAGGTCACGCATAAGCTCTAGTGCAAGTGGTGTCAGCCTTGCTTCTGTGTAACGCATAGCAGCAGGAGAATCACCATCGACAGAGCCAAAGTTCCCGTGTCCGTCAACAAGCGGCGCTCTCATCACCCAATTTTGAGCCATTCGGCACATTGCGTCATATACAGAACTATCGCCATGTGGATGATATTTACCAAGACAGTCACCAACTATTCTTGCAGATTTTCTATGTGGCTTATCTGGTGTGACACTAAGCTCTAGCATTGAGTAAAGTATTCTTCTTTGAACTGGCTTTAATCCGTCTTCCACACGCGGCAAAGCTCTATCCATAACAACCGTTTCTGTGTATGGAATCATTGAGTCATGCAAAACTTCGCTCATGTCTTTATATATAATACCAGTTGTGCCGTCTAAGCCATCTTGGCTACCTGCAAAATCAGCCTCATTTCCTTGATTTTCATCTTGGCTATCATACTGCATTTTTTGCTGCTCAAAGTTGTTATCTTGCATAATTTCTCCTATTTTTCGTGTTTTTTGCTATTTTTTTATATTTTTTCGTGTTTTTTATGCTTTTTTCATTAAATTTTTATAATTTTTGCCTTTTATCAAATTTTAACTTTTTAAGTTACAGCTTCTTATAATTTTTCATAAATTCATCTTCTCGGTCAAAGTTTGCATGCTCGTTGATATACTTCTTTCTCGCTTCAATGTCATCTCCCATAAGTGTTGTGACCATCTTTTCAGCTTCTGCCGCATCTTCTATCGTGACTTGAACAAGATTACGTTTTTCAGGGTCCATAGTGGTCTCCCATAACTGCTCAGGGTTCATCTCTCCTAGACCTTTATATCGTTGCAAATCATAGTTTCGCCCTGCCCTTGCTATGGCAGCGGGAAGTTCTTTGTCAGAATACACATATTCTTCATAGCCCTTCTTTGCAACCCTATAAAGTGGCGGAAGACCTATAAAAACATGCCCATCGTTGATAAGCTCTCGCATATATCTAAAAAAGAACGTTAAAAGTATAGCCCTGATATGTGCACCATCTTGGTCGGCATCGCTTAGGATGATAACCTTGTTGTATCTTAGATTTGACAGGTCAAAATCTTCGCCAATGCCCGTATTGAGTGCTGAGATGATTGTTCTTATCTCTTCATTTGCAAGCACTTGGTCTATTCTCTTTTTTTCAGCGTTGAGCGGCTTACCCCTAAGTGGCAAAATGGCCTGATGACGTCTGTCACGCCCTTGTTTTGCCGAGCCGCCCGCAGAATCACCTTCCACAATAAATAACTCTGACTTTTCTTTGTCTCTCGACGTTGCCGCGGCAAGTTTTCCCACTAAGTTGAAGTTCTCGGCTGAGTTCTTTGCTCGCGTAAGCTCCTTTGCCTTCTTTGCGGCTTCTCTAACTTTTGCCGCACCTTTGGCTTTGTTTACAATTATTTCTGCTGTTGTTGATAACTTTTTATCTCTCAAAATTTGCGAAAGATTTTTAACCGTCAGATTTTCAACAAGCGTTTTTGCTTCTGGGTTGCCAAGTTTGGTCTTGGTTTGTCCTTCAAATTGAACATTATTCATTTTAACGTTCAAAACAACTGTCAGACCTTCTCTAAAGTCTTCGCCAAGTAGGTTTTGTTCTTTCTCTTTTAAAAAGTTATTGTTACGTGCGTACTCGTTCATCACCTTTGTAAAAGCTGAGCGGAAACCTGTTTCATGCGTTCCACCTTCTATAGTTGGAATGTTATTTACAAAAGAAAAGGAGCTTTCTGTGTAGCCATCCGTGTAAATAAAGGCAACTTGAAGGTCAAAGTTTTTATCTTCCGCTTCAAAGTATACAGGTTTACTAAAAAGCTTGTTTTTGCCTTCAACAAGATAAAGCACAAAGTCAGCAATACCGCCTTCATAGTGATACTCTTCTTCTCTATCGCTGCACTGGTCTATAAGTTTTATCTTTAAACCCTTATTTAAAAAGGCAAGCTCTCTAGCACGATTGCAAATAGTTTCAAAATTAAACTTAATACCGCTAAACATATCGCTATCTGGCAAAAAGGTCACCTTTGTGCCTGTCTTTTTGGTTTTCCCAACCAGCTTTAAAGGCTCTACTGGCACGCCGCTATGAGTTTTGCCATCTTCATCAGTGTAAGAATGAAAACCTATATAATATTCTTTGCCATCTTTATAAACTGTGACGTTGCACCACTTTGAAAGTGCGTTTGTAACTGATGCACCAACGCCGTGAAGTCCGCCCGAGAACTTATAGTTATCAGTATTAAACTTACCGCCTGCGTGCAAAGTTGTATAGACAACTTCAACGCCTGATTTATGAAGCGTTGGATGCTCGTCAACTGGAATCCCACGACCATTATCTTCAACAGTGGCAGAGCCATCTGTGTTGAGCGTGATTGTTATAGTGTCACCATAGCCGTTTGCAATTTCGTCAATGGCGTTATCAACAATCTCCCATAAAAGATGGTGCATACCCTTGCTGCCAGTTGTGCCTATATACATACCTGGTCTAAGTCTGACCGCTTCAAGCCCTTCAAGCACAACTATATCTTTTGCGTCATATTTTTGTTCTGACATATTTACTCCTAAGCTACAAAATCTTTTTATTATTATAACATAAAAAGCCTTTTTTACCAATAGTTTTTGCCCCTTTTATTCAATCTTTATAACAAAAAATAGTTATGTTTTTGTAATTGAAGTTACTGTATAAAAATTCATGTTTATGCATATTTATACATAATTTTGAATAATCATAATATTGTCGAATTGTGGCATATTTTGTTAAAAGATGCGTAAAATACATCTAGGAGATTTTATGAAAACTATTGTTTTGACTGGCGGCGGAACGGCTGGGCATGTCTACCCTGCTCTTGCTGTTAAAGAAAGGCTTGAAAAGGACTATATTGTGCATTATATCGGCGGCAGCGGCATGGAAAAAGATATTGTGGCAAAGGACAAGGACATCATCTATCACAAAATTGACACTGTCAAGCTTGAGCGGAAATTGACGTTAAAAAACTTGCTTATTCCTTTTAGGCTTTTGAAAGCTATAAGAGAAGCTAAAAAAATTTTAAAAGAGATTAAGCCTTGTTGCATATTTTCTAAGGGCGGCTTTGTTGCTGTGCCTGTGGCTATCGCTGGGAAAAGTTTAAAAATTCCAATTATCAGTCATGAATCTGACCTAAGCATGGGACTTGCAAATAAGATTATCCTTAAATGCTGTGATTTTATGTGTACGGCATTTGCTGAGACTGCAAAGTTGTCAGATAAATGCGTGTTCACTGGGCAGCCTATCAGAAACACTCTTTTTAAAGGCAACAAAAAGAAACTTGAGTGTTATGAGAAACTTGACAAAACAAAAGGCAATCTGCTTGTTGTTGGCGGCTCAAGTGGAGCTAAGTTTATAAACGATAAGGTTATAAAAAATATTGATAGGCTTACTGAAAATTTCAACGTTGTGCATATAACTGGCATGCAAGACACAAAAAAAATTAGTCATGCAGGATACTTTCAAGTTGACTATGCTGACAACATGGGTGACTATCTTGACTATGCTGACATTGCGCTTTCTCGTGCAGGCTCAGGTGCTATAAATGAATTTTTAACTTTTAAAAAGCCCATGCTTTTAATCCCACTTTCAAAGAAGTGTTCACGTGGCGACCAGATTGAAAACGCAAATTTATTCTCTTCTTTGGGCTATGCAGATTTGTTGCTTGAAGAAGATTATGATGACAGCCTATTTGTGTTAAAACTTAATAATTTATATAAAAATAAAGAAAAATACATTAAAAATACAGAAAAAATGGCAAAAAATGATGCTTGTGATAAAATTATAGAACTAATAAAGCAAGTTGAATTAAAGGATAATGATTAGTTAAAAAGCTATTTTAATTATGAAAATTTTTTAATTTATCTTTAATATATAAAAGAAAATCGTCTAGGGTTTTGAATGAAAGACTTTCATACTCTCTGTATTCGAAAAGCTCTTTTGCTGTGAATACTTCTAAAAAATCTTTCGCCTTTGCTTTAATATAATAACCGCCACCTTTTGACGGACTAAAAAAGCTTAAAAGTGATTCTGTGCCATCACCACCCACATCAAGCTCAACCTTTAAATCAAAATGACAAAGAGCATTTCTAATTGCAGTTACAATACGTATTTTGTCTTCTAAACTTTGACCTTTTCTGTATTTGCCATCTTTAAAATTAGGATAGATTGTAAATTTTGAAAAATCCAAAACATCTAAAACCTCTTGTGCCTTTTCGCTTTTAATTTCTTCTACAAATCTGTTTTGAACTATATTGAGATAAGAGACAAAATAACAAATAAAGAATAGCGCTTCACGTTTTTGCAGGAGTAGTAGATTATTTTTTAATACCTTGTTTTTGTCTTTATGTGGATCTTCAGTTATAATCTTTAAGGTTTCATTGACTAAATCCTGCATGCCTGACTTTTGTATAGGTATGGCTTTTGTATCTTCATTCAGCTTAAATATATCTTCTTGGGTGTATATACTTTTGTCATAAAAATCTAGCAAAAAGTCTAAAGAAGCTTGAATATTATTGCAACTTTCATTGTCCTTTGGTTTTATATCTTTTGGAAGCAAGGTTTCAAGCAAGTTTGTATTGCAGATTTTATTACTTTCTATTGTTGCATTAGGAAAACTTTTCTTTAAAAACTCTAAAACTTCTGCATTGTTTATATAGTCATAGGTGCTATATTCTTTGTCCAGATGATATATCATTGCAATATAAAAGGATTTATCTTCATTTTTATCTGGGCAGATAGTATAGTAAAAAAGGTTTTCTAAATATTGCTTGACTGTTTGATTTGTATGTATTTTTGGCTTGAAAACTTTTGTCCAATTTTCAGCTAAATCATCTTCATAATCTATAATTTGATGTATCACATTTAAAAATACATCATCGACCACTATAGCTCTTGGTTCATTCTCTTTTGTCATAAAAACTATGTTAGAACTATCAAAATATTTTTGGTTTATGTCGCATACCATATAGCTTTCATGCCCTGCGATACAGTTTCTTAGTTGTTTGATTATAAGTGCGGAATTAAATTTTTCATCTATAGAGCCATCACTTCTCATCACCATAAAACCTTGTTGTTTTGCATGAATATTTTTATATTCAGCATACGAGCCATCATCAACAAAGCCTTTAGCGACTAGTTGTCCATCAATCAATAGATAAGCAATACTATAACCTCCTATATCTCTTTTATATAATATGTTTGATGTAAAAATATCTAATGGAACATAATATAAATTTTCTTCTCCCGCTTTTACCTTTGGATTATTTAACAATTCTTTTGTTCTTTCCCTGCTGCAGATAGTAGGGAATTTATAATTTGAGAGAAATTTATTGAAGGTATTTAAGCTGCCATTACGAAGTTCATTTGCTGGTTCGATTTTTAAAAAACAATCTATAACTCTATCTCTCTTTTCATAAACATGATAAAAATCATAAAAATTTAAAAAATTTCGTTTAAATATATCTATTGATTTGATTGAATCATCTTCAATAAATGCTTTAAATTTCGGATTTCCATAATCTTCAGAATCCGTGCCATCTTGCAGTATATTCCCAATAAAAAACTTTTTTTCTTTACATGCTACAGCAAATTTCTCAAGCGGACGTTCATTTTCTTCCATTGGATACTTGATTAAAAAGAGAAAAATTCTTAAAGAGTCAATCAAAAAATCGCGTTCTTCTTTTGTGAACTTGTTTTGTTTGCTGTTGTTATTATTGATCTTTTTAATCAACTTAAAAATAGCTTCACTTTTCATATGCCTTCCCTTTGAATTTTTTAAATTAAATTCTATATAAATTCAGTATAATTGATGTCACTTTTTAAGTCAATTTATTTAAAGAACAATATTTTATTTTTAATTTAAAAAATTTCGACATATTTTGCCGAATTTATTGAGTATTTTTTATTATTTTTTTAAATTGCGGGTAGCCGAAGCCTTCTAGGTTTTTATTATATGAAATTGGTTTGCAGCAACTTAGCAGAAGTCTTTTTACTTCTATTGGCTTTAGTTTGCTGTTTTGTTCAAGTAAAAGTGCACAAAGACCCGCTACCATAGGCGTTGCAACTGACGTTCCGCTTAGGGTTGTGTATGCCTTTTCTCTGCCACAGGAGACTATGTCGACTGACGGAGCGACAAGGTCTGGCTTATACCGTGAAAAGGCTGGCCCACGCGAAGAAAAATCTGCAACTTCAAAAAAATTTTCATTGAAACTATCTATATCTATACGATTGTCATCAAAGCCGCCAACTGTGATTATCTGACTTGAAACGCCTGGGCTTTTTATTGTTTGAAATTCAGGTCCACTATTGCCAGCGGCAGCCACAACGACAAGTCCTTCCTTCCACAAAGCTTCAGCACCTGACATGATGGGGTCATTAAGCCCAAGTGGGTCACTGCCAAAACTCATACACACGAGCTTGATATCATATTCGTTATGATTAAGATAGACCCATTCCATGGCGTTTAAAATTTTGTCGGCTGAGGCTTCGCCTAACCCGTTGAGTGCTTTAAGTGATATTATATTTGACCTTGGAGCAACGCCGCTAAACTTTCCGCCAGAAAGTGCACCATTTCCGCTGCATACCCCTGCAACAAAGGTGCCATGTCCATTATCATCATAGGGGTGCTCTTTGTTATTTATAAAATCTTTAAAATATTTGATGCGTCTCTTCCCTATACAAAAATCACCATGCATAGTTACACCTGTGTCAATAAATGCAATCGTCACGCCCTCGCCTGTCAGCTGCAGCTCTTCACTTCCTAGAATTTTTCTTGCAACATTCATAAGAGCTGACGCTGTGCTGACTGATGAGATAAATTTGACCTGACTTAAATTTGATAGGCCTATAATCTGCTTTCTTGTTGCATAAATTCTGAAGGATTTTATGAATAAATATTCATTTAAAATCTCTATCTTTCTATGTAATAAAATTGACTTGAGTCTTTTGTAATCATACGCTCTGACAATGCATTGAAATTTTTTGTCATCTTGCAAAAATTCAACAATATTGAGTAGCGTTTTATCTATTTTATTGTTTATCATTTCAAACTTTCGAGTATCCTTTTCATATTTTGATAGTTTTCTTCTGTTAAAGAACCACGCAAACTTTCAAGCATGCCTTCAAGTCTTGCATAGTCAAAAGTGCCTGCCTGTTTCTGCCTTGCAACTTCCTTAAAAAGTTCGCCATTTAACTGTGATGATGACATATCTTTATACTGATTGTATTTGTCCATAACGTCTTTTTCTGTTATGCTTTCTTTTTTTGACTTGACATCGTCTTTTTGACTATTCTCATTTGGTTTAAAATCTGACAATCTGCCCATAACCTGCTCCTAACTTAGTATATGCACCTTGCCTTTTGTAATTTCATATAAAATTAAATTGAAACTGCAAGTAGGCAACTTTTTAATTTATTTTGAATATATCTTAATATGGATAACTCTGTTTTTGATATGCTTTCAAAAATGTTTATGGGCGGTTTTAACACCAATGCTCAAAATTTTTCGCAAATAAACAACCAAAATGCTCAAAATTTTTCACAAAATAACCAAAGTTTGCAAAATAACAATGCCTTTTCTTATTACCCTAATGAAATGTTTGTGACAAGAGATCATCAAAATAATTCACAAAACAACGAAAACGCACAAAATTTTTCACCAAATTCTAGTGAACAGTTTTCAAATCAAACTGGCGGAAATCCATTCAATCAAAATAATTTTATGCCCATGCTGCTATCTTTGCTTAGTGGCAACAAAAACTCTTCTCTTGGTGATGTGATGTCTTTTATGTCTGGGCAAAATAAAAATCAAAGTGAAGAGACGCAGGAAAAGTCGCAAGAAAAAATCCCACCTAGCGATGAGATTATTCTATAAATATGATTTTTGATAAAGTTATTTTTATTAAAATAAAAGCTTTTGAATAAAAATTTTATAATTCTGATGTTTTAATGTGTATTTCGCTTTTTTATTTGCCGCTTTCTTCCAAATTGTCAACGATTGAGCCGTCTTTGAAATAAATTTTGCGTTTACAAAGCTCATTTGCTATTTCTTCTTTTGTGGTTGCAACGATAAGGATTGTTTTCTTTGTTTTTAACTGTTTGATTAAATTGAAAACCACTTCCTTTGTTGGCTGAGAAAGTTTATCAAAGATGTTATCTATCATAAGAAGCTCTAAGTTTGGACGCAACGACAACCTGATAAGCGAAAGAACATACTTTTCTTCAAGCGTTAAATCTTTAACCTTTGTGTCCTTAATCTTTTCAAGTGAATACTCAATAATTGTGCTGTTTATTTTATTTTCAATCTCCTTATCTGTGTATTCCCAACCTTTTAGAATATATTTAAAATTTTCGTAGACAGATTTTTTTTCGAGAAACACAGGACTTGCTGGAACGTAGCCTGCATTGATATCGGTTTTAAAGTTGAGTTTGTCAAGTGGTATATCTTTGATAAAGATCTCACCCTTTGTAAGTTTTTCAAGCTTTGCAAGTATTCTTAAAAGGCTGGTTTTGCCACTTTCATCTTCGCCTATAAATGCCACACTTTCGCCAGCTGCAATATCAATATTTATATCATAGAGAGCATAAAATTCTCGGGTATAACGAAGAAACAAATTTTTTATCTTTATCATCAAAAAACTCCTTTGGAAACAATCCTATGCTAATAATATACTATAAAATAGAAAAAAATAAAAGCAATTTTTTGCCTTTATTTAATTTTTAATGTTTTTTGGTCGGAAATTGGCTCGCTGCCTACGAGTATTTGCCCTGTGCCAGAACTATTATCTTCAACGTCACCTACAACAACACGCAAGGTTATCTCAAGGTTCCCGTCATAGTTAAAAAGATATGTTTTTCCTGTGGCATCCTTAAACTTTTCAAAGTTCTCTTGACCTGCCCTGCCATTTGCCTCACAAATAAGGGTTGTAAGAGAAAACCATTCATCATAATCATCTATATCAAGTGTTATTTTATCTTTATTTTCTTCCCAAAAGGTAAGGCTGCAAGTTTTATTGCACTTTATTCGAACATCAACATATTTTTCTTCCACTCTCTTGTCATTCAAAAAATTTATTCGCACCGCATAATTTTTGCTGCCTACCGCTGTTATTTCAGAGATAGTTGCACACTGAAGCTGTGTTGAGTTTTCACAAGAA
>CAWVLM010000052.1:0-31206 GCA_963930145.1 Clostridia bacterium | reverse complement strand
TCTTCGTCTTCAGCGTCGTCATCTTCATCAAATGGGTCGTAAAGATTATTCATATTTTCTCCTTTTAACTAAGCACGCTTAGACATCTCAAATATTTCAAATTCTCGCACACAAAAATTTAGTATTTGCATTTCTTTATAAATATTATACACATTTTAAGGCAAATTCCAAAAGTTTTTGCAAATAAAAAAGAAGAGAGTGGCATAAGACATTCTCTTCCTTTATCAAAACTAATCAATCCACAAAACATTATTATTGATAATAAGTGTGATTATATCAATAAGCCATAAAAATGGAATACCGATTACTAAAAGTAAGACCGCAAGCACAATACCCAAAACATTTTCATGGCTGATTGACTTAATAAGCCTATAAACCACCCATATGATATCAATCATAGGCAGTGCCAATATGATTTTCACAACAAGTGGAAGGTCATCCATAGCTTTTACAAAACTTTTCATATCATCTCTCCTTTGAATATATTATGTCACCACATTTGTGTTTAGTCAATAAATAATTATAAATTTCTTAAATTTCCCGCACTTTATAATAAAGATATAATCTTAAGCAAGTTGTTAGGCTCAAGGCAGCCGCCACCAATAAGCAGTCCATTTAAGTTTTTGCAATTTACAAACTCTTTGACGTTTTTACTGTCAATGCTACCGCCATAGACAACCTTTATATTGTCTGCAGCCCCTTGCGAGAAATCCTCTGCAATCACCTTTCTAATTTCTTTGACTGCCAAATTTATTTCCTTTGCAAGCGGAGTTTTTCCTGTGCCTATTGCCCAAATAGGTTCGTAGGCAATCACAATTCGCTCAAGTTCATTTTCGTATAGCCCTTTCAAAGCATCTTCAATTTGCTCTTTTAGAACTTCAAAAGTCTTTAAAGTGTTGCGTTCAACCAAACTTTCGCCCACACATAAAATCACTCCAAGCCCATTTTTCAGTGCAGCCTTTATCTTTTTGTTGATGGTTTTGCTATCTTCCTTAAACCTTTTTCTTCGCTCGCTGTGACCGATTATGCAATAGTCCACACCGCATGCCTTAAGCATTCTTCCGCTTATCTCGCCTGTTGACTTGCCTTCTTCGTCTTCACTTATGTTTTGACTGCCAAGTCTAACCGCCCGCCCTTTGCATAGATAGGCTCCTGTTGCAAGAGAAGTATACGGCAGACAAAGCGTTAGGTCCACCTTTTCATCAAACCTTGAGAGAAAAGTCATGAGATAGTCCTTTGTCTCTTCTGGCGTTTGATTCATTTTAAAATTTGCAATAACGATATCAATCATAATATTTTCTCCTGTATAACATCGACAGCTGGAAGAGAGCCTTCTTCAAGATATTTAAGAGTTGCCCCGCCACCTGTCGAGATATAGTCAAACTTATTTGATAACCTAAAAAGATTGACAGTTGCCACAGTGTCGCCACCACCAACACTTGTTTTTGCACTGGCACGAGCAATAATTTCCGCGATGCTTTGCGTTCCATTTCTGTAAGCCCTATTTTCATACATACCCATTGGACCATTCCAAAAAATTTCGCCAGCAGACATCAACTCTTTTTTATATAATTCTATAGTCCTAGGACCGATATCAAAGCCAACTAAATCGCCATACAACTTACTTGTCGTTATGACGCTCTTGCTTTTAGCATGCATGGCAACATGGTCAACAGGCAAAAGGAGCTTCTTTCCCGCATCGCGAGCGGCGTCTAAAATGCTTTTAGCCACAGCTATGCTTTCATTATTCACAATAGACTGCCCTACATCTTGCCCCAAAGCCCTTAAAAAGGTATACGCCATAGCTCCGCCAATCAATATAGTGTCAGCCTTATCAATAAATTTTTCAAGTATCTTTGTCTTGGTTGAAACCTTTGCTCCGCCAAGCACGGCAACAAATGGTCTTTTGGGATTTTCCAAAATTTGATTTAACGCGTTTATCTCTTTTTCCATTAAAAAACCTATTGCATTTGGAAGAACTCTTGCCACACCGAAATTACTTGCATGCTTTCTGTGAGCAACCCCAAAGGCGTCATCGACAAATATATCACCAAGAGAGGCAAGCTCTCTTGCAAACTTCATATCGCACTCTTCCTCTTCTTTATAGAAGCGTACATTTTCAAGAAGAAGCACATCGCCTTCTGGAAGCATCTTAATTCGCTCTTTCACTTCATCGCCGATACAATAGTTGCAAAAAGATACATTGCTTTCAAGCTTTTTTGAAAGAATGATTGATATAGGCCAAAGCGACTTTCTCACGTCATAGCCGTCAGGTCTGCCAAGATGAGATAGTATCACCACCCTTGCCTTCTGCTCTGTGAGATATTTTATGGTTGGCAGCTCGTTGTCTATACGCGTGGTATCAAGAATCTTCCCGCCGTCATCCATAGGCACATTAAAGTCCACACGCAAAAGCACAACTTTGCCTTTTAAATTTACAAGGTCTTTTATCGTTCTCTTCATATTCTCTCCCTTATAATAATATTTTACATCTTTTGCCGTCTAATTCAAAACTTTTTTGTCAAATAATTCTTTCAAAAGCTCAAGACTATGGTCAATAGACGGACTTGTGGCAAGAGAAAGCCTAAGCTTGCTTGCCCCTTCCACTCCGCCTGCGTACCAAAGAAAGTGCTTTCTCATATAAAGTGTAAGCCAAGACTCATCATAGTATTTTCGCAGCACTTCCACATGCCTTTTTATAACTGCAAATTTATCTCCTTGAAATTCCTTGCCAAGAAGCTCGGTAAAAATCCAAGGTCTACCTTGAGAACCACGTCCTATCATAACGCCGTCGACACCCGTTTCGAGCATTCTTTGATAGCTTTCCTTATCTGACACATCACCGTTGCCAACAACTGGAATTTTTAGGGTTTGCTTAAGCGATGCTATCGCTTCATAGTCGGCTTTTCCGCTGTAACCCTGCTCAGTCGTTCTTGCATGAAGAGTCACAAAACTCGCCCCACACTCCTGACACATTCTGCCAAATTCTCTGCTTATATCGCTGTTATAGCCTAGTCTGAATTTGACGGATACAGGCACTTTTGCCGCTTTGACGCAACTTGTGATAATCTTGCTTGCAAGTGATAAGTCTTTCATAAGAGCACTGCCTTCGCCATTTTTCACAATCTTAGGTGCGGGGCAGCCCATATTTATATCAATAATTTGATAGCCAGAAAGCAGCGGATTTGATAAAGCCTGAGCCATTATTTCTGGTTCATGCCCAAAAATCTGCCCTATTTTTATCTTTTCATAGGGCGAGAAAATAGTCATAAGTTCGGTTTTATGCGGATTATGAAGCATTGCCCTTGCCGACAACATCTCGCTATAAGTTGCGTCTGCTCCAAAGAGCGAGCAAACTTCCCTAAATCCCACATCGCTGACCCCCGCCATAGGAGCTAGAACTAAATTATTGTTAAAATCAATATCGCCAATTTTCATACCTAAAGTGTAGCAGTTTATCCCAAATTTTGCAAATAAAGTTTTATATTTGATTTATTTTTAAAAATTTGATAACTTATATAAAGAAAATTTTTATATATACATACTTTAAAGGAGTTTTGATGAAATTAAACAAAGCAATAGCATTAAGAATAAGAGAAATTTTGAAGGAAAAGCAAATGACACAATATAAATTAGCTTTAAAAACAGGGCTATATCACAGCACCATGACAGATATATTGAATTGTAAATATCAAACACCTAATTTTAAAAACATGGCACTTATCATAAAAGCTCTTGATATGTCTATGGCAGAATTTTTTAATAGCAAAATATTTGATTTTGAAAATCTTGAGATAGACGAAAAATAATATTTTTCTAAAAAATATCAAATGTGAATTGATATCTAAGCAATTTTTGTTAAAATAAAGTCTTTTTATTTGCTAAACTTTCACCTTTCGTTTTTTTATAAAATCTTTGCCATAGTCTATAAGAAGCGGCAGGCAAAGCAAAAGATATATAACGCCGCCAAGCATGACGGCTATTATAACTCCCCATACTCCACTATAATAGTTAAGCCACAACTTTACAGCCATATACATTATAAAAGAAGAAAGTAGCGGCAGTGTTAGATTATAAAAATTGACTTTCATAAGTCCACCTAGCTTCACAAGTGCACAAATACAAATTATTGAATATAAAACAATGTTCGAAATAGGAATTGCGAAGATATTTATCTTGTCAATCGGTGCAAAGATGATGAGAGATAAAATTTTAAAAACTCCGCCCACTATATTAAATAGCAACGAATAGTTATAAAATCCTTTTGCCTGCAAAATGGCATTCAAAAGTTGAGTTATAGCTGATAAAACGATGGCAATGCCGCCTAGACGTGTAAGTTGACAGGCGATATCGATATAGCCGTCAACATTTTTTGAATATAGAAGCAAATATAACCCCCTTGAAATAGAAATTATTCCAATCACAAGCGGAATAAGCAAAAACCACATAATGCCAAACGCCTTATTGATAACCGCCTTCTGCCCGTCAAGGTCACCTTGCGACGATAGGTAGGATATTTTAGGCAGCATGGTTGTCGCCGCAGACAAAGAAATCACAAGCGGAAAATGCAATATTGCACCAACAACGCCGCTTTGCAAGCCATAAAGGGTGGCTGCCGTGCTATTTTCAATCCCCGCTTTTAAAAGAAGTGAAGTGATGATAAGTGATTCTATGGCAAACGCGAGCGGCAAAACACTGCCACTGAAGGTAAGCGGAAGAGCCGCCTTAAAAAATTCCGCCCGCACTGGCGTTTTTGCCGCCCGTAGCTTGACTTTTTTGATGGCAACAAAGGCCAAAAAGAGTGCCGCCAAGGCTTCAGCTGCCGCTATACCTAGAAAAGCACCGAAAACTCCTGAGCCAACGCCGAACTTGCCTAAGATATAGGCAAGCACAAGTCCAAACGCAAACTTGACCGACTGCTCTATAATTTGACTTATCGCAGTTGGTGTCATGTTCTCATAGCCTTGAATGACGCCGCGAAAAGTGCCAACAAGAGCTCCAAGTGGCAAAAGAAGGGCAAGCATCATATAAGAAATAGAAGCCTCGCCAAAACCTTGCAAGGCAGCTATAGATTTTGAAAATAAAACAAAAAATAGTCCAAAGACCAAACTTAAGGAAAGTGAAAACAAAAGTGCATAATGGTAGTAGCCGCTAGCCGAACTATAATCACCCCTAGCCCTGCTTGCTGAAACAAGCTTAGAAAGAGCGTTAGTCACCCCGCCAGAGACAAACCCAAGCGTCAAAGAATAGAGCGACATCACCATTTGATAGCCGCCAAGACCAGAAATTCCAAGTATATTTGTAAGCGGGAGTCTGAAAAGTGCACCAAAGATTTTGCAGATAATTCCACTGACAATCAAGGTGATTGCACCCCTGCTAAGCGAATTTTTCATGCAAATATGATGTGAAAAATTAAAAAAAGTATACAAAAATTTAAAATTGCTATTTACAAACCGCGAAAAGTGTGTTATCATATTAGTGAAAAAATCGATATAGTGATTAAAGGAGAAAATTATGGCAGAGAAAAATCCATTTTTATTTGATAAAGATTTTGCAAAAAAAGAAAACTTAAGCAAGAACCAAATTCTTTATATCAAAAACAACAATATCATTATCTATACTTTGCTTAGCAATATTTTTGCAAAAAAAGGAGAGCTTTCACAAGCAAAGGCCGCCTTACCTGAACATATTATGCAAGCCCTTTCAGGCGAACTTCGCTACACTGATAGCGACACGGGCTATAACACAAATGACTTGGGCGGCAAATTCAAATTCTTGCTTCTTGAACTTGATAAAAATCCTAAGGCTAGAGAGATATTTAACAATTCTTATTTTACAAAGTCATTAAAGTCTCTCTTTATCGGAAACGCTTGGAAAGGCTGCAAAACAAGTTGGGCAAATTATAAAATGAAAGACCATGTCAAGCTTCCTGAATATGTCGCACCTTCTGATTCTGCAATTGTAGGAGCTCTCAATATCTATCTTTATAATGGCGAAGAAATTGGAATAGACATGAGCAAGGTTATCGATACAATCGTTGGAGTTGACAAGGATGGCAAATATTGCTTAAACCCAGTTGATGACCTTGAAACAATCAACTATCTTTCAAGTGCAGTTACAGAACAAACAAGAATTTTGAAAGTTTCTCCTATCTTCAATGATTTATATAAAGATACAACTAAACTAGAAATAGAAACAGAAGTCAGTGAAACAGAAGCTGAATAATTACAAAATCACAAAAAAAGGGCATGAGCAAAAGCTCATGCTTTTTGTTCTTAAAGAAAAGATATTTATTAAATCTTTTTTATTGTGTTCATTTCGACAAAATATTATTCGTTTAAAAGCTTAAAAGTTAAATAACTTTGACTATACATATACAAATATGATATAATCAATTTGAAATTTATAATTAGGAGCTTTTAATGTTAGAAATATATGCCCTTACAAAGAAATTTGGAGAAAAAGTTGCAGTTGACTCCTTGTCGCTGACTGTGCAGGATGGTCAAATTTGTGCCTTTATCGGACATAACGGAGCGGGCAAGACCACAACTTTAAAGTGTATTGCAGGCATTCTTGACTTTGAACTAGGCGAAATTCTTATTGACAAAATAGATATACAAAAAGACCCAATCGCCGCAAAGAAACAGCTTGCCTACATCCCTGACAACCCCGACCTATATGACCACTTAAAAGCAATCGACTATCTAAATTTTATAGCCGATGTGTTTTCATTGACAAAAGAAGAGCGTAAAGCAAAAATTGAAGAATATTCAAAGCGGCTTGGAATTTACGAGGAGTTAAACTTGCCTATTTCAAGTTACAGCCATGGTATGAAACAAAAACTTGCTCTTATCTCTGGACTTATTCATAGCCCTAAATTGTTGCTGCTTGACGAGCCTTTTGTGGGCTTGGACCCAATAAGCAGCCATGAATTTAAAAATATTATGCAAGAACTTGCCAGCGGCGGGACGACTATCTTCTATTCTACCCACGTTTTGGATGTGGCTGAAAAGATATGCTCTCACGTTGCAATAATCAAGGAAGGCAGATTGATAAAATACGGCACTATGCAGGAAGTGACGAGTGATAACAGCCTTGAAAATATATTCTTGGAGCTTGAAAATGAAAAACGTGTTTAACCTTACAATGATTTATTTTAAACAGTCGCTCTCGCAGTTTTATAGTACAAAAAAGCGGACTAAAGCTCTGTCAAACACCTTTTTAATAATTGCTATCTTTATAGTTGTAGCCTTTGCCATGGGCTATGCCTACTATGGAACAGCTCAGCAATTCCAAGCGATTGGTCATCCTGAATATGTGCTTATGCTTGGGCTTATGTTTGCCGCCTTTATAGTGCTTATGATGACAATGTATGATGCACAAAACCAGTACTACAAAAATAAAGACTATGACCTGCTTACAAGTTTGCCCATCAAGACGCCATCAATAATAACTGCCAAATATCTAAGCTCTTATTTTATTTCACTTGTCTATGGCTTTATGATAGCATTTCCTGCCTTTATTGTGTATTTCCTTTTCTGCCCTATAACAACTGCTGCTGTGGTTTACTGCATAATTGCAATATTTTTTCTGCCTACATTTTCGCAAATTATAGGTGCAGCACTAGCATTTATTATAAGCGTTGCCACATATAAACTTAAAAATAAAAAAATTGTCAACACCGTTCTTACCATAATCTTGACGCTCGGACTGATTGCTTTTATAACAATTGCAAACAGCGGCCTTATGCAAGAGCTTTTTGCAGAAGGCATTCCGCTTTGGCTTCAAATAGTTTTTTCGCATATCTACTATCTTTTTGTTGCAATGACCACAGGCACGACTAGCAGCTTTCTGATTTTTTTAACTATAACAACAACTTTTGCACTTTTAAGTATTGGTATAATAACACTTGGCTATAAAAAGATAAACAGCGGCATTAGCACTGTAAGCACCAAAAAACAAAGCAAAAAACCGCTTGCCTTTAAATCAACATCCATCTTTGCGTCACTATTCAAAAAGGAAGCAAAAACCTTCTTTTCTATTCCTATCTATCTTATAAATTCAATAATAGGGCCTATCATGGTGATAGTGCTTGCCATCTCTATGGGTATAGGAGCAAAAGAAATGGCGGCAACATCTAGTAGTTCCTTTCCTGCCGAGTTTTTTGTGACGATGTATATATGTTTTTCTTCAATGTGCTTGGGGATTGGCGTTCCAACCTCGGCGTCTATCTCAATAGAAGGACAAAAGCTATATATCTTAAAAAGCTTGCCCATTCCTGTGAGAACAATCCTTATTGCAAAATTATCGTTTAACCTGTTTTTGACTTTGCCTTTTGTTATAATTGGCGGTATTGTTTTTATTGCAATCACAGGCTGCTCGGTGCCACTTGCTTTGCTTAGCCTGCTAATTCCTTGCGTTAGTGCCATAGCCTTTTCATGTCTTGGGCTGCTTTGCAATCTTAAATGGCATAAGCTCAACTGGACAAATGAAGCTCAGGCGGTCAAACAAAGCTTAAGCCTTTTTATATCAATGCTCAGTGCCATGCTGATTTCACTTATACCTTTTTTGATATTTTTCACTCTGCCAAATGAAATACTATCAGTGATGAGCCTTGAAGCCTACTACTCAATCTATCTTGCCTTCATAACAATATTGTCTATTATTCTCTACTCTCTTCTTTTCACTCACGGCAAAAAACTTTTTAAAGCGATTTAACTACTTCCATCTAGATTATATAACGCCAAGTTTTAACAGTTAAAACTTGGCGTTTTTGTGCACTTTGTTATTTTAATTTTTATTCGGCTCCTTGACACGGCAAGCGAATGGAAAAAACTCTTCGAGTTTTTTATAGGCAACTTGCCTATTGTGATTTTTTATAAAAAAATCACCCGTTCGCTTGCCGTGTCAAGGAGCCGAGCTCAAGCAAACTCAGGTGAATTTTATTTTTGTAAAAACTAAATGGCAAAAGTATATTAAAATTTCATCAAAAATAGTTATATTAAAAATACCAAATAAAGCTTTTCGATAAGCGAGTAAAATTTCCTTACTATTTAAAATTTAATATTCTCCAAAAACAGGTCGCTGCCCCAGTGTTCTTATTCTAGCAAACCCCTAAAAAGCTAAGTGTGTAGAGCAATCGTCAAGTCAGCTTAAACAAACTGCATCATCTTTTTTGGACTAAATTTGCAAGTCGTTTTTTAACTTCGCTCTCACCTAAGATAGACATTATTGTATAAAGCGTTGGTGAGTTTTTTCTGCCCGTGATGGCAACTCTTATAAACTCGCAAGCCTTTGCAACGTTACCCTTATAAGCATCAGGGTTTTGCTTATACGCCTTATTGTCAGTTGCGTAGCCTAAGCATCCCGCAAGTTCTTTAACGCCATTAAACCACTCTTCATTGCTTGCTGGCATAGAAAAGGTCTTTCCGTACTCAGTTAAAAATTCTTTAGCATTTATAACATCGCCTTCATCAAGTTCATAATTCGTTGGAGCAAAAAAGATATAGTCAAAATATTCTTTCATCATGGCATAGTTAAAGATATCCTTACGCGGCTTTACCGCCCCATCTCTGTCCATCTGACAAAGCTTTATATATTTTTCGCTATCGTCTTCAAGCACATCTGCAAGCTTTTTATCATATTCCCTTGCCCAGTTAAGCCAATTGGAATATAGCTCTTGACCACTCATTCTTGCAATCAAGTTTTTAGAGATATCGTTAAGCTTGACAAGGTCAAAAATAGGAGCAACCGCCGTGATGTCATGAATGCCAAACTTAAAATCTTGCCACGGAAGGTCTGGGTTATTCTTTCTCCAAATTTCAAAGCCTGAATTTATCATATTTAAAAGATATTCAAGCACGCTTTCTTTAGGATAGCCCTGCTCAAAGTAGAACATCATATTAGCTTCAGGGTCATATCGCTTAGAAATCTTGCGGCGATTACCTGTTTTTTCATCAATCTTGCAAATGAGCGGATTGTGGCAATAGTTTATAGGTTTAAACCCCAGAGCTTCAAAAAGTTCTAAATGTGCTGGCGTGGATGAGATATACTCTTCTCCCCTTACTGCCACCGTTGTACCCATAAGTGTGTCATCGATGGCGTGAGCAAATGCATAAGGTGGCACACCGTCACTTTTGACAATAACAAAATCCTTTGCGTTAGCCTTTGCTTCAAGTTCGCCTTTAATTAAGTCGTAAAACTTGATTCTCTCCTTGCCTGTATTTTTTGTTTTGAGCCTTATTGCAAAACTTTCTCCGTTCTCTATACGCTTTTTAACTTGGTCATAGCTTAAATCTCGGCATGGGTCATACTCTTTTTCATCATCTTCATCAAACTTGTTCTCGCGAAGCTTTAACACATCTTCCTTGCCTTCAGTCTTTTTGCAAAAGCATGGGAAAGCCCTGCCCTCGCTTACAAGTTTCTTAGCAAAAGCTTGATATATCTCAACTCTTTGACTTTGCACATAAGGTCCATACTCGCCGACATCTTCTCCATCTAGCGTTTGATATTCGTCAAACTTTAAGCCAAACTTTTCAAGCACTTCATAGATGACCGCCTTTGCCTGTCTTACCTTTCGCTTTTCATCGGTATCTTCAATTCTTAAGAACAAAATTCCGTTGGTGTTTTTTGCAAGATTATAACTGATAAATGCTTGAAAAAAGTTGCCAACATGCATAAGCCCTGTTGGACTTGGCGCAAATCTTGTGACTATTTGCCCTTCACTCAAATTTCTCTTAGGATATTTTTTCAAAATATCCTCAACTGAAAGTTTGACGTTTGGATAAAGAAGCTGGGCAATTTTTTCGTAATCCATAATTTCTCCTATTCTAAAAAACATAACAAAAATTTAAAAATTCTTATTTTTTATTATTATTTTTATTTTCTTATATAAATTTTATTTTTTATCTTAATATTTTTTATAAATTCTATTTTTTATCTATATTTTTTATTATTTTTCATTTGTTTTTAATTTAAATATTTTTTAATTTTTGGAAAACGCCTAAACACAGCATGATTACTGAAATTTTAGGCGTTTTAATTAAATAATTTTTTATAATTAAATAATTTTTAAATAAAATAATTTTTTATAATAAAAAGTGTTTTATTTGCCGTTATTCATAAATATAATTTTCAATATTTGTATGATACAAATTTAAGTAACTTTTGGTGTTACTATAATATTTTTTCAACTGCTCATAATACGATTGAGCGTTGACATCATCTTGCATATAACTCTCTATAGAACTTGCGTAAACCTTGACAAAGTTATATAGCGAGAAATTTTCTGCCGCCGTGATTGTATACTCTCTTTCGCCAGCAAGATGTGCTGTAAGGTCCATAAGGTCGCCCATAACTTCTGCGGTAATGCCTGCGACATGTCTTGTGCTTGTGCTTGCATAGTATGAAAGCTGTTTGACCACGCCGTCATAAAGTTCGTTGCCTATGAGTTCTTGCCCTTGGCTGCTATCAAGAAGCATAATACGGATATCATTAAAGATATAGAGAATTTGAGTGTCCATATAAAACTCAATCTGCTCGCTTGTTTGGCTGTCTGTGCCAAGCCCGTCAAACATATCTGCTTGGTCAACAAGGAAATTGCTTAACTCAATAGCTGTGGCATAGGCACTATCTATAAAATCCTTTGCCTTGTCTTTATAATTTGCAAAGAAGCCATTGTATATATCTATATTTGCGTTTGTGTTTGCATTAAACACGTTTTTAGACTCAACTTTAACAGCTTCAAAGCTTTCATTTAAGTTTGCAAGTGCATTGTTGAGAGCTTTAAAATTATACTTTCCATCAGCTAGAGAACCAAGAAGAACATGATATTCTTGAATATAGTTCATGCTATATGCGTTTAATGTAAGATAATTTTTATCTCCTCCCACTAAATTGCCTGAGCTATTTTTATACGAAAAGTTATCAAAATAGAAATCTGTTTGAATATTGCCAACAGTTGTTCCTTCTTTGAAGAGCGTTGCGTCATCAAGATAGGCACTTATTGCCGATTGAAAACCTTCGTAGGAATTAACCTTGCCGCCATCGTCTCCACAGGCGACAAGCGTTAAACTTGTGCCTAACATTAAGCATGCCATCAATGATAATAAAAATTTCTTTTTCATGTTCACCTCGCACTTATAAATTCTTTGATAGCCGCATATACCCCGTCACTATCTTCCTGCTGGAAGGTGAGAGTTATATTGCCGCCCGTTTCTATAGAATCTATCACATCGACTAAATTGTCTTGATTATATAGTTCAAAGAATGAATTTAACTTTTGATAAGATGATTTTAAACTTTCAGAGAAATTATACTCAACAATATCGCTATCATCGACGATATAACCTTCTACAAAACTATGCATAAGAGTTATTTTGCCATGCGATAGATAACTATAGTCTCTGCTTGTTGTGTTTTTCTTGTCGGTATCAACAATTTCCTTAAAATCTGTCACAATAACTGACATATAATCGTCAATAGTGTTTAATATGATAGTGGATGCAAGGTTGTTTGCAAGATTCACGTCAAAACAGCCTTGATAGCAATTATTGAGTGCATCAACAACGTCTGCCATGCATGAAAGATAGTCGGTGAACGTCACTCGAAAATCAATCCATAGATTACGCAAATGAGAATCTGAATTATCTGAAAGATTGGAAATTTCATTCATGTAGTCATTGAGCGACCGCTGATAGTCCATAGCGTCTTCTAGATTATTTTTTATCGTCTTATAATTCTTGCTTAAAACTTTGTTATCAGTGGCAAGCACTAAAAACTCATCATAGTAATCTAAGACGTCATTTATGCCATCACTTAAAACTCTGATATCGTCAAGCTCTGTGCCATAGTAATCTATTGTGCTTGCAGCTATTTTTTGCTCAACTTTGCTATACTTCACCTGCTCGGTCTCACTTTCTAAGAAAGAAGATTGACTAAACTGCTTTAGTCTTTCAATAGCACTATGAGTATTTGCAGGAATACACAGCACAATAACCACCACAATGATGGCGATAAGCACTAAAATTCCAACAATGATAAGCCATTTTTTAGCCCCGCTTGCTTTGTAGTCTTTATTTTCCTTGGCTTTTGCCATAAGCTTCTCCTTTTCAATAAATATCTATAATTATATTTTACTTATTTTTAATAAAATTTCAAGGTCTAAGAATAAATTTTAGTCATCAAAGACATTGACATCAACATTTTCAAGCGGAGTTTCTTCAATCTTTCTATAATCAACCGTTTGAGTTTTTGGCGTCAAAATCTTTTCACCCAAGTTGACAAAGGTTGTGTACTCGCCTATCCAGCGAAGTTTGACCGTGCCTGTTCTACCATTTCTATGCTTAGCAACGATAAGTTCAACCGTGCCAGGCTCATCTTCCTGTGGCACATCGTTATATTTCTCTGGATTGTATAGGAATAAAACAATATCGGCATCTTGCTCAATTGCACCCGAGTCACGTAGGTCGGCAAGCATAGGTCGGTGCCCATTTTCCGTTCTACTTTCCACGCTACGAGATAGCTGCGATAGCACTATGATAGGAATATTAAGCTCCTTGGCGGTAAGCTTTAAACTACGCGAAATTGCAGCAACTTCATTTTGTCTGCTGTCGCCCTTTTTGGTGGCGTCATTTGACATAAGCTGAATATAGTCTATCATCACAAGGTCAAGCCCCTGCTTGGTTTTAAGTCTGCGGCATTTTGTTAAAATATCGGCTGGTGACGAAGGCGATTCATCTATGTAGATATTGCTTTGCTCAAGTTTTTTGGTTGCTGCCCACACGCGTTTCCACTCTTCTTCATTCATGGTGCCGTTGAGTGCTTTTGCCATGCTGACCTTTGCAAGCGAACAGATAGCTCTCTGCATAATCTGTTCAGGACTCATTTCAAGCGAGAAAACCGCACAGGTCTTGCCACTTTCAACTGCGGCATTTATGACGATATTCATTGAGAAGGATGTTTTTCCTACGCCAGGTCTTGCCGCAAGCAAGATAAGGTCACTGTTTTGCAGTCCGTTTGTAATTTGGTCGAACTCTTTAAAGCCTGTCGGTATACCTTTTAGCGATGTCGGGTCTTTTGCAATAGCGTCAAACTTGTCAAGCACCTTTTTTATAGCACCATTTGGTTTGCCAACATGCTCAAGAGATGACCTGCCTTGTCTTTCAGATATATCAAAAATCTCTTTTTCTGCAAACTGCAAACTTTTATCTTTATCTTGATTTTCATATGCGTCTTCAATAATCTGTTGCCCTGCTGAGATAAGTTTTCGCCTTATTGAATCAGATTTGACAATGTCGCAGTAATACTGATAGTTTGCCGCCGATGGCACAACGTTTGTAAGAGATGAGATATATTCAAGCCCGCCCACCTTTTCAAGAATCTTGTCTCGGTCAAGTTGGTCAGAGAGCGTTACAAAATCAATAGGCACAGACCTTTGATAGATTTTCAGCATAGAGCTATAGATATTTCTATGCGACTCGGTATAAAAATCATCTTCACTTATTGTGCCAAGAATATCACTCTGCGACTGCGTATCAATCAAAATACAGCCGAGCAAGGCCTGTTCTGCTTCTATATTGTGTGGCATAATTTTATAATCAGCCATATTTCCTCCTGATGAAAATAAGTTTAATAGCCTAAAGTTTTGCGATTTGCCCAAGCCGCAAAATGCCGCTCTAGTTTAAAAAATCATTATTCTTTTGTGAAAGGGTCCTTTTTCCCGCTTTGCTCTAGACGCTCTTTTTTCTTTTTATCAATTTTAGCACAAATAAGCAAAAAGAGCAAGTACAAAACGGCTGTGATGCAAATGATGATAAAACCTATAAGCACCCCATTTAACTTTGTGTATTTATAAAAAAGAAAGCAGATAAAAACATCAAAAAGAAAGACAATTAGCAAAAATATGCCTAGTCGCTTCATTGTTTTTCTTAAATCTCTGCTCTCTTTTGGCATCAACATAACACTACCCCATGCCTATTTTAACACATATTTTCAAAAATAACTAGAGTTTATTGTATTTTTTAAATCTCTCCCCTTAAAATTTTGCCACGTTCGCGAAGTCGAAGGTTGTGGTCTAGAATTATCTTTCTTATACGGAAGCTCTTTGGAGTGACTTCAAGGATTTCATCGTCACCTAAAAATTCTATAGCATCTTCAAGGCTCATCTTTTTAGGCGGTGTCAACCTTAAAGCATCGTCTGAGCCTGATGCCCTACAATTTGAAAGATGTTTTCTTTTGCAAACATTAACAACAATATCGTCACCCTTAGGGTTCTGCCCTACAACCATACCCGCATAGACAGGCGTTCCAGGTCCAATAAATAAGTCGCCACGCTCTTGTGCATTGAATAAGCCATATACGATAGCTTCTCCCGCTTCATGTGCAATAAGTGAGCCGTATTCCTTGCGTTTTATCTCACCCTTCCATGGCTGATAGTCATAGAAAATAGAGTTTATAACACCTTCGCCACGTGTGTCTGTGAGAAGTTCGCTCTTAAACCCGAATAGCCCACGAGAAGGAATTAAAAATTCCATTTTCATACGATTGCCATGCGGCGTCATTTGAACAAGCTCGCCCTTTCTTATCCCCATCTTTTGCATAACAACGCCTGTGCAATCTTCTGGAACGTCAAGATAGAGCCTATCAATAGGTTCGCATTTGACGCCGTTTATTTCCTTAAGCAAAACTTTCGGCATGGAAACTTGAAATTCATAGCCATCTCTTCTCATGTTTTCAATAAGGATTGAAAGGTGCATCTCGCCGCGACCGCACACCCTAAAACGCTCGGCTGTCTCGCCGTCTGAAACTCTAAGCGAAAGGTCTTTGACCGCTTCCTTATAAAGCCTATCTCTAAGGTGACGAGATGTGACAAACTTGCCTTCCTTGCCTGCAAAGGGACTATCGTTGACCATAAAAGTCATCTCAACGCTTGGCTCTGCAATTTTTACAAATTCAACTGGCTCAACCACTTCACTATCGGTCACCGTGTCGCCAATCTGCACCCCTTCAAGCCCTGCAATACATACAATTTCACCAATCGTTGCACTTTCAACAGGCACTTTTTTAAGCCCTTCAAAGACATATAAACTTACAACTTTAGAGCGGATTTTTTTCTTGTCATCGTGATAATTGCAAAGAGTCACATTTTGCCCAACTCTGATAGTTCCGCGAGCTATCTTCCCAACTGCAAGCTTGCCGACATAGTCATTATGCTCGGCAGATGAAACAAGCATTTGAAGAGCACCATTTTCATCACCATGCGGAGCAGGGATGTATTCTATAACCTTTTCAAAAAGCGGCTTCATATCTGTGCCAACTTGGTCTTTATTATCGCTTGCTATGCCCGCTCTTGCTGAAGCAAAGATAAACGGAGAATTAAGCTGTTCTTCGTTTGCATCAAGTTCTAGGAAAAGTTCAAGCACTTCATCGATAACCTCGCCTATGCGTGCGTCAGGTCTATCAATCTTATTTATAACAACAATAACCTTTAGTTTGAGTGCGAGTGCCTTTTCAAGCACAAAACGGGTCTGCGGCATTGGGCCTTCAAAAGCGTCAACCACAAGTAGAACGCCGTCTACCATTTTAAGCACACGTTCCACTTCGCCGCCAAAGTCTGCGTGTCCTGGAGTATCTATAATATTTATTTTAACATCATTATAAACGCAAGAGCAGTTTTTTGATAAAATGGTGATGCCGCGTTCTCTTTCAAGTGCGTTTGAATCCATAACCCTATCTTCAACCGCCTGATTTTCACGAAAAACACTGCCCTGCTTGAGTAGTTCGTTTACAAGGGATGTCTTGCCATGGTCTACATGGGCGATAATCGCAATATTTCTAATCTTTTCATTCGTCATAATATTTCTTCCTTTTTTAACCATATAATAATACCACACTTGCAAAAAAAATTCAACTGCAAATAGATTAAATGGCTAAAAAATTTGAGGATTTTCTAAAAAAAATTATTATATTTTTATTTGATTTTTATTGAAAAATAAAAATTACACAAATAAAACGGGCTTTTGAGCATAAAAAGCCGCCGCTATGTGTTGCCAGTAATTTATAACTTTCTCGGCGGCTTTTTAAAAAACCTTGCAAGGTTTTTAGGGAATTTTTATTAAAAATTCCCATGCTCAAAAGCCCACAAAAATATAAACATTTAATATTTTTAACCCTATAAAAATAGAGACATTTAATAAATAAATAAAATTATTTATTTTATTTAAAAACCAATAAATTTAATATTTAATTTTAAAAAAATAATTATTTTTTATATTTATTTTGAAGATATTTTTTTATATTTTTAAAATTTAAAATTAAATATAAAATAACAGCAAAAACAAGCGCAAATATCAAAATAAAAAGTTGCCAATAACCAGCATTTATTTGATAGGAATAAATAATAATTTTATTGTCTCCACTCAAGTTTTCACTCTCCACCGTCCACACATGATGACTATGCCCATTTGCGTCCACAAATTGATAGTCGGCGTCTGAGTGCAGCCTGCTATAATAGGTGGAATAATTATAAATTAACAGAGGCTTATAAAGCTCGCCAAGTTTGTTCTCATAGCTCAGCCCTTGTGCCGCTTCGAGAAACTTTAGTCTAAACTTTTCGCCAACATATATAGTCTCGTTTTCGCTTAAACTCGCCTTGCTTGAGAAAGGGAAAGAGCCAATGGACTCATTTTTAGTGATAAAAATATTCTCTTTTTTCTCGCCGCCACCCTGCCCGCTGTTATGATAATAGTTCCAAGCTCCGATTGATGTAAATATGATATTAAAACCCACACTGTCACTTTCCTGGCTATAAACGGCACTCGTCAGAATAACGCCTTTATTGATTTTATATTCTTCGCACGGGTTTTGAATATAAAAAATGGTAAAACCAATCAAAAATTCTGCTCGCAATCTTTCAACTGCATCTGTCAAGCTAGAAATAAATTTTGATTTTTCTTCGCCGCTGCCAAGCTTTTCCAGTCTATCGCTATTGACCGAAAAGTCAAGTGATTGCACAACTCGACCATTAGAGGATACATCAAGAGAAAGCATAATAAAATCTTCAGCATCAAGCTTTTTTATATCTTGCCTTGAACAGCCCAAAAAAGATAAAGAGAATATCAATATCATGATTAAAAGAAATTTTCTCATAGATATATAATATTCTCTTTATTTTGATTTTAAAACAAGATGATTATGCTTATCTTCCAATGGAAGCAACATAGCTGCCGCTTGATAGTTGAATTCTTAAGTAGAAGCCATCTCCGCAGTCAATCGCTATTGACGTAAGTTCAACAACATTTATTACTGTCGTGCCTGAGCTAACGCCAGCATAGTTTATTCCTGTATCGGTTGGAGTCGACCTGCTTATAGCGGCAAGAGCATAGCCTTGAGTGTCTACCAAATAATTGATAGTTCCGCCGTTTAAGGTGTATGCAATACCTGCCGTGTAAAGCGAAGCACTGCTTGAGCCTGTGAACTGTCCGTTATTATAACAGTAACTTAAGCTTGCTCCTTCGCTATGCAGTGCGATACCTGTAAAGTAAGCTGCACACGATACCGTTCCGTCAATAAAGAAATTACCGTCATTGCCAACTCTATCAAGCACACCTGCATTGTTTATCACAATACCACTGCCGTATATATTCACATTACTTGTTGTAGCAGTAAGTGAAAGGTCGCCGCGGTTGAAGGAATTAGAAATTGTGCCAACATAGTCGCCTTCAGTTAAGTTGAAAAGAGCAATTCCCGCATAGCCCATATATAGTGGTATTCTTTGCGGCATCACTAGCGACACGTCAGAGTTATTTATGCAGTTTATTATCGTTCCGTAGTTAAGTGCAACCATACCGCCGACAAAGATGTAGTTTGCGTTTCGCTCACCCGTCAACCTTGAAATAGTAAGCCCATTGACATTAACCCCGCTAAGATTGCCATAGTTATAAAGTGCAAGCGGTGCGATAACAGCATAACTGTTATCAAGGTCAGTCAAATCAACATCCATATAAATATTAAGGCTGCTAACTGTTGCATTTGGTGCAATAGTTTCAAATAGAGCAAAGTATTTAGTAAAGTTAAGGGTGCCAAGCCCTGTGATATTTGTTGAGTAAGGCTCATCCATATCATACAAGTCTTTTGCCGCAAAGGTCAGTCTATAGCCATTGCCGTCAAGGCTGCCATAGAATTCTTTAATCAAGAAATTGATTTCGCTGCCTTCATCAGTTGTGACAACAAATGCCATTTCGTTAAAGTCTATTTCAATGTTTGTGGTAAATCTGAAATAGAACACCTCATCAGAAACATTGCGTTTTGAAATATTATAGAAATCATCAGCGTTAGAAATTAGGTATGGAGACATCTGGCTTCCGTTGCCGCCCGAGAATAGGTCAAACACAACGGCTGTGCCGTCATAGCTTATTGACTCACTATACACATATAGCACTGACTGCCCGCCACTCTCTTCTTCGCTGACTTGACGAGCCTTAACTAAGAAGTTTGTGATTGTTCCGCGGTCGTGCGGCATATAGTAATTATGCGGCGTTGTTCCGCTAGTTTTACCTACCCCTTCTGTTACAATTTCATAGTAGTATTCATAGGTATTGTCTCTTTCGTCTGTCCAGTTCCATTCAAAGCGAGAGTCTTGACTATTCCATGAAATTTCAATCAAGTTTTCGCCTGAAGATGACACTTCGGTCTGCTCAACCCTATATCTTAGTGAGTCGCTATAAAGTAGAAGCAATCTATTGACAGTGCTTGTTGCTTGATTGTCTCGAACTTGAATTGTGATATTTGTTATATTGCTTGCAATTTCAAAGGTCTTAACAGAACTTGAGCTTGTGATAACGCTTGAATGGTTGCCTTCAGGTGTGGTGTATTCAATAACAATTTGATAGAAGGTGTTATCACTTGCGATTGTCACATATCTAAAGTAATTTGTAAAGTCAATTATAGTCGAGTCGCCACTCAATCGGATTTCATAATAGCCATCTTGAAGGGCACTCATCTTATAAACATTCTTTATAACAAGGTCTTTAGATATCAGTTTGTCGCCTGAATACATTTGAATTAAGATGTCAAGCGGGCTTATGTCGTTAAGTTGCCCTTCGCTTGGCGTGAATATAACCATGATATATCCACTTGTGCCAGCCCCGCTTCCGCTTTCAAATGCAAACGTTCCTGAGACTTCTGCGATGTGTTCTTGTCCTGCCTGAGTATATCTAGCCCTAATCATAGTTCTTGCGGCAACATCCCTGTTAAGTTCATCTGTAATCTTCGTCCCGCCATAATCTTCTGTTGTTATGTAGTAGATTATATTGCCATTTGACACGCCGTTATTTATGATAGTGTCACTTGGTGAGAGAATTGGAGTGCTTGTTCTTGAGATAGGTGCTGTTGCACTGCCAAGGGTTGCGGTATTGCCCTTGAGAACCTGCGTTGCCTTATCTTGATAATAAACGCTTTCATAGATAAGATAATAATTGCCTTCGATGGTCTTTATAGCACGCACGTCACTTTGCCCTTCTTCAGAAGAAAGCACTTTGCCGCCCATTGGGGTGACGTCAATTGTGTAGTAGTCATAATCTTGACTGATATAGTCAGCTGCAAGATTTGTCTGTACAGTATAGTAAATATCGCTTAGTTGATACTCATATGTCACGTCAAATTCGTTGTCGCCTATAACCTGTTTATAATAGTTTACAGAAACTTTGTATATAATTTCTCCATTTTCTATCGCAGGAGAATCTTTTATCTCGTCCCATTTAACATTGCCGTGGCTGATATAGACATTTCCATTTATAACATTAAGCATGCCTGCCTTGACGTACGCGGTCTCTGATGTGAATAGCATTGCCGCATTAACATACTTGTCGCCTGTAGAATTGAGTGTCATAAATGTCCAAATATAGTCAGCACCATGAGCGGTATTATCGCCAGCAACAGAAGACTCAAAATAGCCGCTATTGCCAAGTAGATATGAATAGAACTCTGTTGCATTAAGCTCTGAGCTATACATGGTCTGTCCGCTAGGATTTTTTGAACCAACTTCATAGGTTATTGCACTTGCCGCACCCCTATAAAGCACGCTGCTATAATAATAACCTGTGCCGTCATGCATACTTATATCATTTGCAAGATAGAACTGCAGCGATTGATTTTGAGTATATGCAAAATCATTTGAATTATATGTGACATAAATATTGTTATTTCGTGTTGACATGGACGGAGAATTTAATTTATATAGATTTTCTATTGCATAAGTCTTGCTTCCAACGTTTATAGTGTTATATGATATTGAGCCGTTAAGCGAAAGGACTATATATCTATAAGCCCCTTCCCTTGGAAGGTCGATATATGCAATTCCATTGGTCATTTGAATTATTTTTTGTGCCTGTTCTGAGCCAGTCGCTAAATATCTCATGAGAATGGCGGCATTTTCAATATCACTTGTTTTGATATACATTGTTCCACCTTGGAAGGTTATACTGTCTGTTGGAAGGTCAAGATATCTAAGGTTGAAGAAGGCACTCTTGCCGTTTACAACATAGCCGTTGTCGCCAGAGAGTGCATAGATATCAACTCTCATGGCGGTATTTGTTCTTATAGACTGCCCTTCTATTCCATCAACTGCAGTCCGCAGTGCTGTGATGTCAATCTTAAAGCCTGGAACATCACCGCTTGCTGCAACATTTGATATAACACCTGCGAGCGGTCTGCCATTAAAGTAGATATTCCAGCCCGAGCCTTCGAGATAAACTAGGTTAAAGGCAAGTCCGCCGTCATAGTTTAAAACATTGTTGCTATAAGAATATGAGTATCTTATAAGCATGCGATATTGTGTTGCCGTCTTTCTTATATAGCTTGTTGCATTGCCTTCGGCGTCAAACTGGTCTGCCACATAGGTTTCTGTCGTGCCGAAAGTTGCTGTGTAGATAATTCCGCCTTCACTATCGTTGCCCTGAGAAAGTGACATTGATGGCGAAGCTGTGATAAAGACTGTAGTTGCACGCGACATGTCGGAGTCAATCGTGCTGTTGTTTAGACCACGCTGATAAACTGTAAGTGAGTATTCGCCTGACGGAATAGCTCGTCCAAAATCATCAAATAGAATGTTATTGCCCGCATAGCCTCTATTTGAGTTCATAAGAGTTGTGACCATTGCCTTAAAGTTTACCGCCGCCGTTGTTGAAACACCCGCTATGGTATTTGCATAGGCTTGCAGCAACTCGAAATATGAAATATTTTGAGAGCCTGACACATTTAAGTCGCTGTTTTTTATTTCAATATCAGGGAATAAATAGCGAGCTGGAAGATTTAACTCATAGAAGGTGCTTGTGTCAGCACCTGTGCTGTCTTTCAAGGTAAATCTAAGAGTAAGCACAGAAGACGAAAGGTCAGATGTATAGAAATATAGCGGATTTGTATAGACGCGGTCTCCCATTAAATTGTATAGATATTCTTGATGAGAAGACGAACTGAAATAATTTGTGATTTCACTCATAAATTCGCTTGCTAAGAACTCTTGGTCATCAAAGGTTATCATACCATTTGTAACATCAAGGCTAAGCGGTGTTGTGTATTTCATAACACTAACCACAGCCTTTGACCTATCAGACGCCACCACTTGGGTTGTCGATGAAGCTGCAACAACATAGATATTATATGTCTTGCCAGGTGTCAAGTTTGCCTCTTGAAGGTCATAGCTTGATGCGTAGCTTACAACTTGGAAGGTTTCATTGTCGTCTTCCTCTTGAGCTTCAAAGATTATATAATAGGCGGTTGGCTTATAGAAAGCATAATTTCCATAACCTTCTTCAGCTTCCCATTCCCATAGAAGATTGTTGCCTTGTATTCTTACAATAAGGTTTTCATGCACCTCAACGTCATCGTTTACTCGATTGAGTTTAAACATCTCAGCAGAGTGATTTGCGTATGAAATATATTCATCCCCCGACTTGCCAAGTCGTGCAACTTGAAGATAGAAAAATCCACAATCATAGTTTGCAAGAATGTCATTAACAGAGACTGCATAGCATTCTGTGAAAGTCACATTTTCAAGAGAGTCATCACGCGTCTTGCTGAAATACTCGTCTCCCGTTTCACTATTGACGCACCAATATCCGCGGACTTCTTCTGCCGCAAAAGAAATTTTATCATTTGTCGCTTGATAGCTAGTCCCGTCATAGACATTTAGCTTAACATTTATTGAAACGGTATCATCATTTTCTGGAATATTGAAAACAATATAGTCTTTTGTTAGGTCAAGTCCCCTTGATAGAGTTGGATTTTCATCAATTTGATAGTTTATTGTTAGCGTTATAAAGTCAGAACGCACTGAACCTTTCTTATAAATCGCCGCTTCAAAGACATATTCTCCAGCCTGTCCACTTAACACATTTGAAAAGATATTCATTAGGTCTAGTGCGTATATAGTATAATAATTGGCTCCCATTTCGGTGCCATCTGGGACTGCTGTGATTCTATATGTGCCGCCATTTATCTTTGTTTGAAAGATAAACTGCATGTCAGAGAAGTCATCCATATACATATCAAAATATACATACCCATCATCACGAATCTGACAACTTTTTATGCCTTGAAGCTTATCGCCTGAAATCCGTTTTACAGTGGAAGGCAAAAGTTGCAAGTTTTCGTCATAGGCAAGCAGCAATATGCTATAGCCGCCATAGCCATCTTTCAAAAGCCCGTCAACCATAAGGTCTATTTGCTTATTTGAGCCAGTGAAAGAGTAGCTTCTTTCTGCTATCTTTTCGCCGATTGTGACTTGAAGCACATAGCTATAATTTCCGTCATCGGTGATAGTGAGAATTCCGTCTTGGTCTACCGAAATATCTGTGATTTCATCTATTTTTGACACCCCTTTTTCTATGCTTTCTGAGGTGATATAGTTTGTCGCTGCCACCCTAATTGCAAATGTGGTTGTCTCTCCTGACAAAAGCCCGCTATAGATAGTTAAAAGATAATTCCCGTCAGCCCTAGTCAGCTTATAACTTGCATGAACTGTGCCATCTGTTACCACTATAAGGCTTGACGCATTCCCTGAAGAGATTGTCACTTCAAAGTTGACATTTTCAATATCTTCCCATAAGTCTTGCCAGCTGAGAGTAACATAGGCATTGCTCTTTGCACCGATAAGGGTAGGCTCACTGCTGTTATCTACAATCTGAAGATTTATTGAACTTATTTGGGCAAGTTTTTCTGTGCTGATTGCCTGACCTGAATTTTCGCCATAATAGCCGCGAGCACCTTGCCCTGTAAGGGTATAGCTAGCCGACACTCTTGCAGTCACCACAATTTCAACATTTTTATTTAAAAGAACGCCAATCTGAGCTTCTATTGTTTGCAAACTCTGCTCATGAGCAGTTGTTGTTATTGAATAGCTCTCTCCATTACAAGTTATAGTAAGAAGATAGGTTATTGGATTTATATTTTCCCCAACAAAGTCGCTTGCAATATCATTCCAAGAGATTATATCATCGCTAAGAACAGGAGTAAACTCTTGCTTAGATAGGTCAGTAAGGGTGAAACTTGTCTGTTTAGAGCGGTAATAGAAATAGGTGTCACTGCTATTTTGCGGCATAACTTGAAAAGTGAAAACTTCTGTGCCAACAAAATCTGCAAGATTGAAATTGCCACCACTGTTGCCAGCTTGATAGTTGACATTATCACTGCTGCCATTGACCAGCACGCTTTGTGTGTTTGATAGGTCTTGGCTTAGCACGAAAGAAATATAATTCTCGCCGTCATTTGATGAAATATTTATACTGTCGATAGAGGCAAGTTCTTTAACAAAAATTGTGTTTGAGTCAGTTGAATTTAGATGTGTGGCGTGCTTACTTTTAACATATATGCTTTGAGCTTGACCAAAATCAATATCGCCAAGGTCAGACAGATTGATAGAAACATTTGTGTAATCTTCTTTGACAAGTCTGCCGCCAACATAGATATCATAAACCGCACCCGCAGCCACTTGCGACCAGCTTACAATCAAATCATCAGCATTGAAGGTTATATCAGCCGCTCCAAGCTTATAGATTGTAAGTGCATTTTGGCCGAGCGACGTCGTTCCCTTTATAGAAGGAAGATAGTATATGTCATCCACAAAGGAATTTCTATGAGCAGAAAGCTCTAGCATCACACTCTCCGCTTGCTGATAGTTGCTTGCAAAGGTAAGGTTTTCGCTGCAAAGAGTATTTATCAGCTCTTGCAAGTCAAGCTCTGTGCCATTGCCTTCAATAAACATTCTGTTATAATAGTTGCCATTGACACTATTTACCAAAGTGATTGCAAGATAGTAGTTTTCAACATTTGCGTCTGAGTTTTCCCAGGTGAGCATGCCGTCTTGAAAATTGATATTTGTTGGAGCTGAAACTCTATTAAAAGTTATCTCTCTTGTATGGCTGTCAAGATAATAGTTGTCGCCGTCAGCCTGCCCTGCCACAAAATGTAGCCCAACAAGGAAATCATTGTCTTGACCTATAAGGTTGCAAACATTGCTATTGTCTATGCCATTGACCACTACGCCATCAATTTCAATTACCGCGTAGCTTGCATTTTCAATCATTGCAACCGTCAAGTTTTCTGCAGTTTTGCGTCCTGCAAGGTCGGTCTCTTCGCTCACGTCAAACTGCGGCTGCGAAAGCCTTGTCACAGTGAGAGAGTATGGCTCCGACTGCGTGTGAAGAGCGTCGTCATAGCTTTGTCCGCTATTTGCAACCACATCAATATTGTATGTCTTTGCTTGGGCAAAATCTGAAAGAAAAACATACTCTGCCTGCCCGCTGTCAGATGTAAATGTGATAGATTTTTCAAGAGTATCATCCACATAAACGTCAAAACCGCCTGCATAATCAACGCTATTTATAAGAAGTTTATAGCTGCCACTATCGTTAACAAAGCTAACCTTTGGCGTCTCAATTTGCTTATAAACCAAGAAATTCCCTTCAAAATAGTTGTTTTCGTCATAGAAGGAAGAATCTAAATAATTGTCGTAATTTGTAGAAATTGATTTTACTCTGATCACATAATAGCCAAACTCAAGCTCTTCATTTATAACATTTTCGCTTGTTCCGCCTTCTTGAACGGCAACCGCGTCAGGAGAGACAACATAGTCGCTCTCTGTTTTAAATATTTGGTATTCATAATAGACATAATCATTATCAAGTGCCTTCCACATGAAAAGTCCGTTAACCTGCTCTTGGCTTTCGCTGACCGCTGAGAGAATGGTCAATGTCTTTTCGCAAGTGGATAAAACTGCATGTTCTACGCCTTCTTCACGCAAACCTGCAACAACTTTTATTGTATATTTATTATCAACAGGTGCAATCTCGTTAAGGTTTGCGATTTTTGTGGTTATATACTGCCCGTTCTCTTCAAAACTTGCATCTTCAACAAGGCTGCCATTTATATAAATTTCATAATAATTGCTGCCGTCAATTCTATTGAAAGTAAAAGTTGAAACATCTTGCTCTAGAGTAAGAGAATGTGAAAGCGTGGTGAAAGGCTCTAAGATTGTAAAAGCAAAAGTGTATGGGTCAGAGCTTACAATAACAGACGTGCTTAAATCATTTTGCTGATAAGGCACGACTTCGCTTCCACTAAGTTTTGGAAGAGCTGTCACTTTAAAGGTGTATTCATCTGGCCTAAGAGCTGCAAGATTTATCTCGCATCTTGAGCCTGTCACTATCTGCTGCTCGCTTGCATAGCTGATAAGATATCTATCATTATAGTCATCTTCGTTAAACTCAAATATTGCCGTGCTACCTTCAAAGGTGATTTTTGGCGAAGGCGTTGCAAGCTTTGCAATATTTATATTTTGAGATGGGTCGCTGTTTAAGAAAAAGTCGCTCGTCTTGCTTTCGTCATCTGTAACTTTGCCGCCAACTGAAATAATTTGACTGCTATAAAGCCCGCTTTCAAGCCCTTCTAAATTGATGTAAGAAATATCATCTTCACTTAGAGATAGGTCTTGCACATGCCCGCTACCTATATTTTCAAGGTGCAGCATATAGCCTGACGCACCATCAACTCCTTCAAAATATATATAACTTGTCTGGTCTTTGCCCTTTACTGTATATTGGCTTTCAGGCGAGTTAAGTTTGGTCATGTCAAACGAGGTCGCTGATGCAAGTTTAACGCTATTTTTATCTTCTGCAATAACCCTTATATTTATGCTCTGTGCGTTTTGAATAAGACTATAGTCATAGCTAAAGGAATTCTCTTCTAGTCCTTCTTGAATTTTAAAGCCATTTATGTAAACTTGATATACAGCCTCTGCCTTTTCATCCCAAGAAAGCGTGGCTTTATCGCTGCCAAACTGTTGCGAAACAGAAAGCGAGAGATTTTCAAGTATTCCCATAACGCCATAGTTTATTATCTCCCCTTCAGACGCATCTGACGGGTCAATATAGCTCTCTTCCTGCCCAAGGGCTGTAAGTTTAACATAGTATGAACCAAAATCGCTAAAAACAAAGCTGTCCTGACATTTCACTTCGCTAAACTCAAGCTTACTTTCATCAATACTCTCAAGCCCTGTGATGTCGGCGTATTCTAAGAGATAATCTTGTGCGTACATAATATCGTCATTTGAAAGGGCGTAAGACCCATCCCAAGTGAGAGTGCCATCTTCTTGCACCGCAAAATTGGTTGGGGTTGAAAACTTGTATTTAACAATAACTTCAGTTTCTGCAAAAACCATATCACGATATTTTGCAAACACAAAACTCTTTCCAGACTGCTTTGCAACAATGTCGCCATTTGCTTGAACTTGCAAAATATCATCATTTGACACTTCCAATACAACATTCGACTTTTCAACACCTTTAAGATATGAAAGCTCATCATAAAAATTTATTGTATCGCCTAGTGACACAACATAACTTTCTTCTTCAAACTGTCCCCTTACGCTTGGCGTGCTATTGCATGCGGTGAAGCACAAGGCAGAGCAAATCACAAGTGCAAACATTGCAAAGATATTTCTTTTCATACACCCCTTCCTTAGTATTTTCATAATACCATTTTTTTAGTCTTATAGCAAATGTTTTGACGATTTTTGAATAATTTTAAAGATAATAATTATATAATAAATAATTATTATAAAAAAATACATAAAAATAAAATTACAAAAAAATTAAAAATAAAATTACAAAAAAGATAAAATAATTAAAATAAAATTTAATAAAATGCAAAAAACACTCAAAATTCTTATTTTTAACAAAAAAACACTCAAATTTTTCCTTTTTATATACATATCATCCCATTAAATTTAGTTTTATTGTATCATAAAAACATAATTTTTTAATAGTGTTATTCTGTCTATGATAAAATTCATAAATTTAGATATAATAAACATAGGAGAAAACTCTATGGCATACAGTTACAAAACTTCAATCGCCTTTGGGCTTGTCTATATTCCTATCACCCTATACAATACCATTAAAAATAATGATATAGGCTTTAATATGCTTGATAAAAAAACAAAATCACGCGTCAAATATAAGAAAACCTGTGAAGATTGTGATGACAAAACCATCAAAAATGAGGACATTGTGAAAGGTTATAAGGTTAGTGATAACAACTACGTTATCTTTGAAGAAGGCGAGCTTGAAAAACTGAAAGGCAAAAATGATAAAAACATAATTATTGAAAAATTTTGTGCACTTAGCGATATCAATCCTATATATTTTGACAAAACTTTCTATGTTGTTCCTGAAAATAAAGGTGCAGAAAAGGCATATTATCTTCTTTTATCCACGCTAAAGGATGAAAATAAGGTTGGAATTGCAAAAACCATGCTTGGCTCTTCTGAGTGTGTCGTTGCGTTATGGGTGAAAGAGAATTCCCTTGTGCTTTCAAGACTTTTCTTTGATGAAGAAGTCCAGCATAACCCAGCAGAAAATATAACCGCCGAAGTGTCGAAACAAGAAAAGTCGCTTGCAAAAAGCATAATTGAAGCAATGGACGGCAAATTTAACCCTAGCGAATATAAAGACGAATATGCTCAGCGAGTCAAAAAGGCAATAAAGGATAAGGCAAAAGGCAAGAAAATCAAAGATATAGATAATGAAAAAACAGTCAAAATCACCGACCTTATGGAAGCTTTGCAAAAAAGTGTGAACGGTCTTGAAAATAAATCTGACAAGGTTGTCAAAATCAAAAAGAAGGCATAGATGGATTTATTTGACAGCAAAGATATCTCGCCTATGTTATTAGGAGTCAAAAAACAGCCTTTTGATGATGAAAACTATATTTTTGAGCTTAAACTTGATGGCATCAGATGTGTCGCCTATCTTGATAAAGACAAAACCTATCTGCGCAACAAACGCAATAAAGAGCTTATTGATATCTACCCCGAGCTAAAAAATATTCATAAACAGGCTAAGAGAAGGTGTATTTTGGATGGCGAGCTTGTGGTTCTAAACCCTGATGGCTCACCCAATTTTATCTTACTTCAAAAACGCAGTCTTTTGTCTGACCCACTTAAAATAGAATTTGAAAGCGAAAGACATAAAGTGCATTTCGTTGCCTATGATATACTCTATCTTGACGGCGAAAGTTTAACGGATAGACCGCTTATTGAAAGAAAACAGCTGCTTGCCAAAAACATTAAAGAAAATGATGCCCTAAATATATCACGCTACATTGAAAGACAGGGCATAAAACTATTCAACCTTACAAAAAAACTAAATCTTGAAGGTATAGTTGCAAAGAAGAAAAATTCCTTATATGAGATAGGAAAACGCAGTAAAAATTGGATTAAAATAAAAAATCTTATAGATGAAGACTTAAATATTTGCGGATTAAAACTAGACGAAAACAACAATATAAAGGACTTGGTGCTTTGCGAAAAAATAAAAAATGACTATAAATATCGCGGCAAAGCGTTTTTAAATATATCAAGAGAGGAGCAAAAAATTATTCTTGCCTTTGCACTTAAAAATCCTTTAAAAAAGCCGCTCTTCCCTGCCCTATCGGACAAAGATATAATCTGGCTCAAGCCTTCGCTAGTGTGCACTATTGAATATATGGCTCTGACTAAGGGCGGCGTGATGCGTCAACCTGTATTCAAGGCTCTCCGCGACGACAAATAAACGCCTTGCTTTTGGCTATGTTAAAGCCAATACAACTCTGATAACGAAAGCGAAAAATTCCTAAACGCTTAAATAAAAAGCTAGGCATTATGGAAAAGTCTGAAAACCTCGCCATCTAAAAGTCAAAGTGTTGTATAAAAATTTCAAGTTATTAGCTGGTAAAATTTACATGAATTTTGCGTGTACTAGCTCTCGCATAATAATGGTTTAGGTAAATGCCGATTTCATTTAATTACAACGTTACTTTGCATTTTTGGAAAATAAAATTTAGTAGATGTATGTAACGCACTTAAAGGCTGATTATAAATAGTAAACTGTTAATTATGAAATTATATTATGAGATAGTAGAAAAGTTTTAATAATAAAAAATAAAGACAATAAAAAAATAAAAAATTTATGAAATTTCGTTGACAAATGAATTTTTTTTTGATATTATAGGTGTGCAATCATCCTGAAAAGGATGTTTGCCTCATATTTCCCTCATTATTTTTAGCTTTACTCGCTTTTGTTTGACGAGAAAGCTGCTGAGATTAAATTATATTTAATTAGGCGACAGGAAAAACTTGCGGGAGATTAAAAAAAAGTTTTTGATATTATCAAAAAGCTGGAAATTTTCATATTCCCCAGTAGCTCAGTGGTGGAGTGCGGGGCTGGACGCCAAGACATTGAAAATGTCTGCGTATGTAGCGAAGCGAAATTAAACCGATACGATTAATAGCCGAGCGACAAGTCACCATAATTTAATATTTTCATATTCCCCAGTAGCTCAGTGGTGGAGCGCTCGGCTGTTAACCGATAGGCCGTAGGTTCGAATCCTACCTGGGGAGCCAGAGTTACTCATAGTATCGATGCAATTTGTATCGATATTTTTTATTGCATCCTTTTCTTCCTTTGAAAAGCGGTTGTCAATAATGGGGTGTCTTAAATATCTGTTTAAGTTGACAAAAAAGGCATATTTAGTTATACTTTACATAAAGGAGTTTTTATGAAAAAAGTTGGAAAGTGGATTATTTCTTTAATCATCATTGCGATAGTTGCCTTTATTGTCTATGTTGTGGTTATGGCGTATAAAACATCGCAGGAGTGGACAGTAACCATAAAA
>CAWVLM010000051.1:0-13870 GCA_963930145.1 Clostridia bacterium | reverse complement strand
AGCGATGGGCTTGCTGTGTTAAGGTCTACGCCTACAGAGTTTACGCAATCTTCAACGACACCTGTTAGCACTTCGGTCAAACGATTTTGCGGCATATCATGTTGATACTGCCCTACACCGATTGATTTTACGTCTATCTTTATAAGTTCGGCAAGCGGGTCTTGAAGGCGTCTTGCAATAGAGACGGCTGACCTGAGCGAAACATCGTAGTCTGGAAATTCTTCGGCGCCAAGCTTTGATGCTGAGTAAACTGAAGCACCTGCTTCGCTTACAACTGCATAACTCACTGGACGCGAGACGTGTTTTATAAGCTCGGCAACAAATATTTCAGCTTCCTTAGAGGCTGTGCCATTGCCGATTGAGATGATATCTACTCTATCTTTTTCTATAAGTTTTTTAAGTTTTTCTATAGACTCTTCTGTCTTTGATTGCGGCGGTGTTGGATAGACTACTGCGGTGTCTAGCACGTTGCCGTTTGCGTCAATTACTGCAATCTTGCAACCTGTTCTATATGCTGGGTCGAGCCCCATGATTACATTATTTTTAAGTGGTGCTTCCATGAGAAGTGGTTTAAGATTGACCTCGAACATCTTGATTGCCTGTTCATCTGCCCTGTCTGTTAGATTATTGCGACATTCTCGCTCGAGTGCTGGGAACAAAAGTCTATCGTAGCTATCTTGCAAGGTCTCTTCCATAAGTTTATCAGTGTCTGGGTTATTCTTCTTAAAGTATTTATTGATAACCTTCATGGTAAGCTCTATGTTTATCTCAATTTCAACCTTTAAGCACTTTTCTTTCTCGCCGCGATTGATAGCAAGGATTCTATGGCTTGGAAGAGATTTGACTTCTTGCTTGAAACCACCATACATCTCATAAGTTGGGCTGTTTTCATTTTCAACAAGTTCGCACTTTATAGTCGCCTTATTTTCTATAAGCTCTCGTAGCTCTTTACGTAGTTCGGCGTTATCTGAAACTCGTTCGGCAACTATATCTTTTGCACCCTGAATTGCATCTTCAACTGTCGGGACTTCTTCTGTGATGTATTTCTCAGCTTCCTTTAAAATTTCGTAGGACTTAGACTGAGCCTGTAAAATATCAGCAAGCCCTTCAAGCCCTTTTGCAATAGCAACTGATGCCCTTGTTTTACGCTTTGGCTTATATGGCCTATAGATATCTTCAACCTCAGTCAAAGTTTTAGCATTCTCAAGGGCGACCTTTATCTCGTCAGTCCACTTGCCTTGCTCGGTTATCGCCTTTTCAACCTTAGCTTTTTCATCGTTTAAATTTCTTAAATATTTTAGTCTATCGGCAAACGCTCTCAAAGTTTGGTCGTCACATGTGCCATGCATTTCCTTTCTATAACGTGCTATAAATGGTATTGTGCAACCTTCATCGAGAAGGTTTATGATGTTTTGTGAGTACTCCTGTTTTAAGCCAAATTCTTGGGCAAGTGTGGTTGTGATATCCATTAAATTTTCTCCTTTATCTTCTTTATTATTTCTATTACTTTTTCTCGTAGCGGCAAAAAGCTATCATCAAAAATAAACACCTTTTTATCAAAAATATTTGAAAGCGGCTCTAAAATGCTCATTTCAACTTCAATATTGCTCTCTCCTTGCAAACAACATATTGCGTCTAATAGCAACTTGTCGTCTATCAAAGAGCCGTCATGCATAAGATTTGAAGTGTTTATTTTTGCTAGCTTTCCTTCTGCAAGCATATCAATATTATAGCATTTCCCGCTTGAAAAACAAAATTTTAAATCGTTATAAATGAAATTATATAAATTTATTGCTCCTTTTCCTTCTTCGCCATCGCTGATAGGCGAGAAGATGCAGGTTTCTTCATACTGCTTGATTAGTTTTTGGTCGTCTTTATCAATAAAGTTTAATCCATATAGATAACACTTTCTATCAAGAAAGCCATAGCTTTCAAGTAGCTCTACAGGTGAACATTTGTGCATATTTGCCACCCTGCCAAGCTCTTCCAGTGTCCCACCTACCTTAAATAAAAGCGGAGTATCAGTCCTAGCTGAGAAGTCTGCAATATCGTTTAAAAAACTTTGATTTGTGTCGGCTAGGCTTTCTATCTCTAAGATGACGCGGTCGCCGACTAGTGCTGACGTTGGCATAGACGCATAAAGGCTTGCGTCGACTATCTCTTTGCCAAGCAGCCCATATTTTTCAAGTGAATTTGTGCCATAGCCAAAGGAAGGAACTTTGATAAAAAGCTCTTTTACACCCGCCATCTTATTTTTTAAAACCGCATAATCTATAAGAGTGGCTAGGTCTTCGTTTGAGAGTTCTTTCAATATTTTTTGATATAGTTCTTGGTCTATAGTGAAAAATTCCCCAAGAGCTGAATAGAGCCCATCACAATAAAAGTTTGAAAAGCCGCTTAGTAGCACCTTATTTTCCTGTCTTTGCATAAAACCTCTAATTTTTACCTATTATACAATAAATGGAGATTTTTAGCAAATGAAAGAAAGGGTTATTTTGCATTCTGACGTAAATAATTTCTTTGCATCGGTGGAGTGCGTGACGCGGCCTGAGCTTAAAAATAAGCCTGTTGCAGTGACTGGCAATCCTGAGAAGCGAAACGGCATTATTCTTGCTAAAAATGAGATTGCAAAAAGCTATGGCGTTAAAACCGCACAAACTATAGGCGAGGCAAAGGCGCTATGCCCTGAACTTGTATGTTTGCCACCGCATTATGACGTTTATGAAGAGATAAGTATGCAGCTGCATAACCTATACCTTGATTACACCAATTTTGTTGAGCCGCTTGGGCTGGATGAGTGCTGGCTGGACGTGACTGACAGTCTTAAATACCTTAAAATGACCGGCAAACAGATTGCTGACGAGTTAAGGAAGAAGGTTAAAGACAAGTTTGGTTTTACTGTGTCGGTTGGTGTGTCGTTTTCAAAAATATTTGCAAAACTTGGCTCTGATATGCGTAAACCTGACTTTACAACCGAGATACCAAAAAGTAAATTTAAAGAGCTTGTCTACCCTTTGCCGCTTAGTTCTATCGTTGGAATTGGAAGGCGACTTGAGCAGAAATTTGCATCTATTGACGTTTGCACTATTGGCGATTTTGTTGAGCTTGATGACGACTATCTTGACGGACTTATGGGAATTACTGGGATTAGGCTTAAGCAAGACCTTTTGGGAGAACGGCAAGAGCCTGTGGCTGACTATTACACCCTACCGCCGCCTAAAAGCATAGGCAACGGCACAACAACGCTTAAAGACATTGAGACGAGAGATGATGTTAAAAAAGTTGTATATTTTCTTGCTGAAAAGGTGTCTTATAGGCTTATAAAGCACAAAGTTAAGGCTGGAGTTTTATCTATAACTTTAAAAGACAAAGACCTTAAAACCCATCATAAAAGTCAAAAAGTTGTGCCGACAAACAGTATTGACAACATTGCAAAAGGCTGCATGAGCCTTGCCGATAAAATTTGGAGATATAATTACCCAATTCGAGCTATACGTATAAAAGGTTCAATGCTGACAAGTGCAAATATTCGGCAAATGAGCATGTTTGACGGCGATAAGCCCGACCTATCGCAAACCATCAAGTTTATAAACGATAAATATGGTAAAATTGAACTTGCGTCAAGTATGGCAAACTTTATCAACAAAAATTCCCATCCACAGGAGTAAAAAAATGAATTTACGCTCAAATACATGAAAATGCATTAAAAAATTCACAAAGTTGCAAAATTTGACAAAGATTTTTGTTATTGTCTCAATTTTATTTTGAATTTATGGCAATTTGTAATATACTTAAAATGGTTAATAAATTTTAGCCAAATGCAAAATTAGAAATCTATTCTATTGAATTAAAATATATATAAACATAGAGATTATAGGAGAATATTATGAAATATCAAATTTTAGTTGATAGTGCTTCAGACCTGCTTGGTGACTATATAAAAGATGAAAATATTGGATTTAAAGTTATACCACTCACAATCAACGTAAACGACAAGGAATATGTTGACAACGACAAGCTTAATGTTAGTGAGATGCTTGAAGATATGCACCAGTCAAAGAAAAACTCTTCAGCTTGCCCTGCCCCAGAATCTTTTTTGCAGGAGTTTGACAATGCTGAATATACTTTTATCGTGACAATCACTTCTAAACTTTCAGGCTGCTATAATGCTGCATGTGTGGCTAAGCAATCTTATTCTAAACCTGAAAGCATTCATGTTATAGACTCTAAAGCTGTTAGTGGAACGGAAATATTGCTTGTTGACAAACTTGTTGAACTTATTAAGCAAGACCTTTCTTTTGAAGAGATCAAAAAAGCCATTGACGAATATAGAGATAAGAAAAGCCTTTACTTTATCTTACAAAAATTTGACAATCTTGTGAACAACGGAAGAATGAGCAAGATTGCAGGACTTATTGCAAGCAAACTTGTTATTCGCCCTATTTGTATAGCACATGAAGGCGAAATCAAAATGGCTAAAAAGATTATTGGAATAAAAAATGCCTTTGCTAAACTTGTGCAAATGATTTCTGAAAAGGCAAAAGACTTTTCTAAGGAAACACTTATCATCACGCACTGCTTTGCTGAAGATGAGGCAAACATTATCAAATCTGACCTTGAAAAGAAATGCAATTTTAAAGAGATAAGAATCCTTCCTATGCGTGGGCTTTGCTCTTACTATGCCCTTGAGAAAGGCGTGATTGTTTGTCATTAGAAAAATAGGAATATTGGGAAAATTTTGATTTCTTATATTCCTATTTTTTAAGATTTTATAAATTAGAATTTGCTATTAGTTTAAGTTAGGTTCGTTTGTTATTTCTATTGTACAGGTCTCTGTTATACTGACGATGACATAGAAATAGGCAAAACTACCATCAGAAGTTTCAGCTTTTTTTGTGCCATTCATATATAACACAAACTTACTGACTGAAGGAGCAGGTTCCCCTGTAGGAAACATAACTTCAAAGGTATTTTCAGAAGCCCAATCAATTTCATCAATATTAAATTCATGGCCATAATAATTCTGGTGTTCCATTATAACACAAATTTTAGTATTTATTGGAACAGAGATTGTTGTTTCTATAGGATTACTAGAACTAGCACCTGTTTCTATTATTTCAGTATTGCCTTCACCTAGTATATAGGCATGCAAGTAATTACCTTTTAAAGTAACTTGAATACCAGTATCTACATATTCTATAAAATCTAATGCTATGCCATCTAAAGTGACACTTGTTGTGCCTGTGTAGGCTATGGTTAAGGTTATTGTGCCTGAGATTTCTGCTGCTGTAATGTCTTCTATGGGTGTGGAACTGCCTGTGACTATGCCTGATATCTCTAGGCTCGCATTTTGCAATGTGCTATCACTAGTTGCGGTGTAATCTGTTGCCGTGGTGTTTATCATATCTATTTCTATTGCAACTGTGCCTGACGAACTTTCTATTGTGCCTAGGTTTAAATCAAGGGTTGTGTTTATATAGCCTGGCATAAAGTTTTCTATCGTCTCAGCAGCTCCTGTGAGCTCGGTTTGCAGACGAATATCTTTCACGTAAAGTGTGGTGTCTTCTATATTAAAGTCTATTTCTCCCCTTAGGTTTATTGTCTGGCTTGCTGCATACACCCCCACAAGCAGCATGGATAGCACTAACACAAAGGCTGATATAGCTGAAACTAATTTAATTTTTAATGACATAATATTAATCTCCTTTTTTCTTGATTTTTGCGAGCAAACCAAATGCTTGGCGATTGTCCGACATGGCGAGCTGAATAATCAAACTCTATCTCCGCTCTTTGCGGCGAAGCCGCTCGCGCGCGATAGACACTGACGTGTCTATCTTTATGCTATTAGTTTACTCCCCCCCCGCAACCCTTGTCAAGCAAATTTAACAAATTTTTTAAAAAATTTAAAAAAATTTTCGGATTATTCGCTTTTATCGTCTAGTTGATCCATAACGCCTAGTTTATCACATCCATTTTAGGTACTTTTTATCGTTTAGTGTGTCCATATTCTAGTTTATCACATCCACATTGTCAGCTTTCTGTCGTCTATTCCATCCATAACATCCAGTTATCGTTCCACTTTAGGCACTTTTTATTGTCTTTTGTGCAACAACGCCAGCTTACATGACCTATTTAATCACTTCTTTTATAATTTGAAATTTTTTACTTTCTTATACATTAAAAAAACATTAGCAAGTGCTAATGTTTTTTGTGATAAAATAAAAATTTTTTGAATATAAGTTTAAATTACATATTTTAGTTATTTTTTCATAAGCACATATTTATTGGCTTCGGTACCGGCGATTGCACCTTCTCCAACTGCGGTGGCAATTTGTTTTATCAAGTTCTGTCGCACATCCCCGCAAGCAAAGACACCTTCTACGCTGGTTTGCATTCTATCATTTGTAACAATATAGCCACTTGGACTGAGCGAAAGTTTATCTTTGAAAATTTCGGTATCAGGGGTTCTGCCAATCGCAACAAATACGGCGTCTACCTTGAGAGTTTTTTCTTGCCCGTCATGTGAATAGGTAAGCGTTTCAAGTTTTTCCTTGCCTTCAATATTCTTAGATATAGCATCTTTTAAAATTTCAACATTCTTCTTATCTAGCAAGTCTTCTTCTGTATAATTATGCAATTTTAAATAGCTTTTTGTAAGCACATAGACCTTATTACAGATATTTGAAAGATAGATTGCATCAGAGAAAGCTGAGTCGCCTGAGCCAACCACGGCAACATCTTTTCCCTTAAAAAAATTGCCGTCACAGAGAGCACAATAGCTGACTCCCATGCCTATAAACTGTTTTTCGCCATCAATTTTTAGCTCTCTTGGATGGCTGCCAAGTGCCAAAATTATCGCCTTTGTTTTATAGGTATGATTTTTGCAAACGACTTCTTTGACAGAGCCCTCCAGTTTATAGTCAATCACTTCTTCAAGTTTGATAGGAATTTCTAGGCTTTTTGCATGGGCTTTAAACTTATCTGCAAGCTCGCTTCCGCTGATTTTTGGAAAGCCCGCATAGTTTTCAATCTCTCCAATAAGGTTGAGCTGTCCGCCAACAAAGAACTTTTCAAGCAACAAAATCTCGCGTCCAGCACGCTTTGCATAGATAGCCGCAGAAATCCCTGCCGCCCCGCCGCCAACTATAATAATATCATATATTTTATCGTTATTTTGTATGGCTTTATTATTCATTTTAAACTCCCTTTATATATAATACAAAAAAGAAAACTTATTGTAAAGCAAAATGCCACAATTAAGACGCGAGAAAAATAGCGAAAAATTAGTTATGAATTTATAATTTTTTATTTTAATAACTTAAAATTTAGCCTATTTATACAAAAAAAGACAGCCATAATAAAGGCTGACTTTTTGAAAAATTATCTCTTTGAGAATTGAGAAGCTTTGCGGGCTTTCTTTAAACCATATTTCTTTCTTTCTTTCATTCTTGGGTCACGAGTAAGAAGCCCTGCCTGCTTAAGTTCTTTTTTATACATTTCGTCTGCTTTTACAAGAGCTCTTGCAATACCGTGGCTGATAGCACCAGCTTGACCTGAAATTCCGCCACCAACTACCTTTACAACAACGTCATATTTATCGCCTGTGTTTGTGATATCAAATGGGCGACGAGCAACTAAGAGAAGAGTATCTCTTTGAAGATATTCCCCCATATCTCTGCCATTAACAGTCCATTTGCCATTTCCTGGGAATAATCTTACTCTTGCGATTGATTTCTTTCTTCTTCCAGTTGAGATAATTTGACTTAACTTATTAACTTTCTTCTCTGCCATTAGTCTCTAGCTCCTTTTATTTCAACTTTTTCAGGTTTCTGAGCTTGCTCTTTATATTCAGCATCCTTATATACATGAAGTCTTGTGAATTGTTTTCTTCCAAGGCTTGTTTTTGGAAGCATGCCTTTTACAGCAAGTTCTATTGCCTTTCTTGAATCTCTTTGCATAAGTGTGCCATAGTTTTCTTCCTTAAGACCACCGATATAGCCTGTGTGCCATCTGTGTTTCTTGTCTATAAGTTTATTGCCTGTAAGCACGAGCTTGTCTGCATTGATAACTACCACAAAGTCTCCGCAATCTACATGAGGAGTATAAATTGTTTTATTCTTTCCTGTTAAGATATCTGCAACTTGGCTTGCAACACGACCAAGTGGAACGTTTGCAGCATCTACTAAAAGCCACTTTCTTTCAATTTCTGCTGGCTTTGCCATATATGTTTTCATCACTTTCCTCCGAAATAAAATTTATCTTTTTAATCTTTAAAATAGCTTAAACCTTCGGGATTTTACGCCATTTTACCTGCCCTAAAAGGCAAATTTTATTCGCGGGGCTAGTGCAAACAAAAAACGCCTTAAATTTAAGACGTTTATATTTTATAAAATAACAAAGCATTTGTCAAGTGTTTTTACTAGATTTATAAATTTATTTTACAAAAATAGTTACTTTCTCTAATCTATAAAAGAAACCACCTATATAAACTTGTTAAGCCGCAAAGCAAACTTATCTTTTAGAAAACATTAAGCTTGTTAGGCTTGAGCTTCAACATAATCTTCTTCGCTGCGGCGAGCTATCTCATTGTCTGCATAGAAGCCTACAAGATAATCTGTAAGACGTGTGTAGTATTCAATCTTATCTGAGATTGCATCTTGTGCCATCTTTGTACAAACTGCCTTTGCTTTTTCTTTGTAGGCGTCAATCTCTGCCCTATTGTTGCCACATAATTTTATTGCAGTCATCTCAATAAACTCTGGCGTAAATTTTTGCTCTGCCATCTCAAAGTCAACTACGCTGTTTGTGTAATTTGTTTTATCGTTGTCAATATTGACGCCACTATTACGACTATACTTGCCCACTTCTGCTTGCAAGAGAATTGCCATATCCATAAGCTTTGAAATGCCTTTTGCATAGTCTTTTCTCTCTATTTTTATTTCGCTTGGAAGAAGGTCACTATAGGCTTTTAAACATTCTTCAAAAGGTGCTGTATTAAAGTATTTTGCGTATTTTGGTAATGATTTCATAACATTTTCAAAAAGCATATCTTCCTGCTCGGTAGTAATCTTTTTACCCTGAATAAGTCCTGAATTTTTTCTATAATTTTTTATAATCCCATTTGCTATGGCAAGATATTCTTCTTCGTCAAGCTCTTCTTGACATAAAAGTTTGTTTGTGATGTCGTCTATGTAGTTTATCTGCATATATTTCTCCTTTGTTCTGTTCTTATTATAACAAGATGTCCTTTAATATGCAAGTGATTTTGAATAGTTATGCATAAAAATTTATAAAAATGATAAATTATACAAAAAATATTCACCTTTTTAAACTTTTTATTAAAAAATCGTTGACTTTTATTTTATTATAATATATAATAAACTTAATTGATAAATAAACATTATATATTGCAAGCTTGAAAAACACTGAATGATTTATCAATTATACATTTAAGGGGGTATTATGGTAAACAGTTATACTGTTTTAGCCATGCAAGACCTTTTAGTCGAAGGTCTATCAGCCTTAACATTTGTCAATTTTGACCACTCCTTAAACTTACATAGAAATTTCTCACACGGACAAGCCGTGAATACATATATACAACTGAATATGTCAAAAGTAGACGAGTGTGCTGAGCCCTTTAGTAAGGGGTGCAGAGCATGGCGAAGCTAAGAGATAAAAAAATAAATTCTGCTGCAAGCAGTGATAAAACAAAACTTAATAATTCAAACAATAGTGGTGCCATTGAGCATCAGTCTTTTATTGCAAACAAAGCACAGGTAAAGCTTGAAACTGATAAAAGCGAGACTGTGGCTGAAACTAGCAAAAGTGGCGACAAAAATATCTTAGACAAAAACACGCAGGCTTTAGGTTCTACTGCCCTTTTAGATAAAGGCGAAGAGCAAAAAAATAGTGTGGAAAGTTGTCTTGAGAAATCTAGCGAAGAAAAAGCTAGAAAAACCGATATTAAAGAAGGTAAAGACACGCCACTTGATGATGATTACAAAAAAATTGCAGAGCTAATGCAAAATGCCAATCTTGGGAAAAAGACAGTAGATGGCAATGCTATATCTTATGAAAATGATGACGAAGGCGTTGATGTAAATGTAGATTTGATAGATGAAGGCATTGAAAAAGGCAAGCGAAGGAAAATTAAAAAAGCAAAGCATCTTGATAGCTCTATCGACAATGACAAGAATATTTCTAGTTTAAAAATTACAACAAAGAAAAATGGTAAGCCTAAAAAAATTGTCAAAAAAAGTTTTAAACAAAGGATGAGAACGCTTGGTATTTTGATTGTTCTTGGCGTGTTTACAGGTAGCGGGCTTGGAGTGTGGTATTTTAACAGCGTGCTAAGACCAAATGTAAACTATAGCGAATATAATGTTTCTGACTATATTGTTTATGCCGATGAGATTTTAGAAGAAGTTTACGGCATATCTTCAAATCAAGAAAATTGGCTGGAGGTGGCAAAAAGCTCAGATAAATTCAACCCTAGCTTTTTAACCCCTTCTCAAAACTTTATCTTGGCTGAATATAACGCCACCCTTGCAGACAGCTTCCACGCTGAAGGCGAAGGACAAGTGGCGACTATCGCAACGCAGACTGTTTATAGCGAAAAGAATTATGACGGAAATAGATACACTTTTGAAAGTATCAGTAAAGGGCTTATGAGTATTGCTATTTGCTCGGCTATGGATAAGGGGGCAAGTGTGGTGCAACTTTATAAAGGCTCAAATATTCAAACGAATGATGCCGTTTGGGGTGAGCCTGTCACCTACTCTGACGATGACTACATTGAGCTTGCTGGCTCTACTCCTGATGCAATTCAGCCTTATATCATCTCTGACAAAACTATCTTGAGCCAAACCGAAGTTATGTATGACGAAGAAACAGGCTACTACTCTTTCACTCTTGAGCTTGACCCTGTGACTAGCGTGCTTAGATATGCAAGACAGGTCAAACAAACCAGTGGGCTTAGTTCCTACCCTGAGTTTAACACTGTTACTCAAACTATCACCATTGATGAAAATTGGAACTTAGTTTCTATTGACGTTCATGAGACCTATAGCGTGGTTGCTTTTGGTATTCCTGCAAGCTGCAGTGGCACCCTTCTGACTTACTATGAGTTTAATGTGGACGATGTTGTCCTTCCCGTCTAAAAGGAGTTTATCATGAGAAAGATTTTTAAAATTCTATCTTATTCACTTCTATATTTGATTATTTCAGTGGCGTCAGCTTATGGGGTCATATCTGTTTCTATGAATAATTACACAAATGAGCAAAATTCAAATAACTCTAGCGGCTCTAATGTTGAAGTAGCTGTTCCTGAAGAAATTTCAACTATGGTTGGCAAGATTACAGACGCCACCGCTCTCGGGCTTGACCTTGAACTTGAAATTGGCGTTGATGGGCAAACCTTTGATATTGGCGTTAGCGGCGTGCTTGACACTCTTGACGGCTTTGAAAATTTGGCAGTCAGTGCTGATATCAATATTGTATTTAGCGAACAAAGCTCTTTTGACGTTGGCGTGATATATAAAGATGGTAATCTGTATTTTGAGCTTCTGAACAACAAATTTTTTGTCAAAACTGACAACTTGATGGCTTCAATTAGTCAAGTCCTTGAGCTTCTTGATGTGAAAATGCCAAACCTTGGTGTTGATTTAGAATCGCTTAACCTTGACAGCATTCTTGGTATGCTTTCAGACTTTGAAAAAGTAGAAAACGATGACGGCTCGCTTGTGCTTCAAGTTGCTTTGCCTGTTGTCAATCAAATTGACCTTATTTGTACAAGTGACTATACATTGACAGGGCTTAGTCTTCCTAAGACGACTATTGAGGGCGTTACCCTTGCTGCAAGTGGCAAGTTAAGTTATCCTGAAAAAGCTGATATTAAAGAGGTTCAGCAAGACGACTACATTGACCTTACAAATGTTATTGACCTTGCATGCGGGTTTATCGATTTTGGCTCTCAAGAGCAAATCGGGCTTGAATATAACGTCAAATATAATGACCTTTCTATTGCAGGTCGAATTGATGTTGACCTAAAGCGTGTAGAGGCAAAAATTGCTCTTACTCTTGGCAAGTTAAAGGCAAATATTATCTATCAAAATAAGGCTTTATATCTTGAAATTTATAATATCTATGCTAAGTTTGACATATCTCAGATTGGTGACGCCTTGACTTTGGTTGAAAAATATTTCGGTGCTAGTCTTCCTGACGAACTTATTGCAAAGATTGTATCCGCTATTGAAAATGGTGATTTCAGTGGCTTATTAGGCGACTTTGACCTTGCTGAGATTGACCTTAATTCAATAGACCTTTCAGTGCTTGAGAGCATTGTAAAAAATGGTGATACAACTTCTATCTCAATCACCAATATTGGAAAAATTGATGTAACTTTAAATGAAGGTAAAATAGCGTCTATAGGTTTTGATGGTTTTGGCGCTGTGGTTGATGTTAATGTTACAGACTATGCGGGTTTTGCTTTGGCTTCACCTGCTGATAGTTATATTGACATTGGATTGCTTCTCCCAACACTTGATAATGTGCTTGCAATTCTTCAAAACAACACCTTCTCAGGACAGGTAAACATTGTCTATGGTGAATATAGCTTTGTTGTTGATTACACAATTCACACCCGTGAAAATAACAGCTTTATCACCCTTTCAACTAGTGTGTTTGGGCAAGATATTAAGGTAAGCATATTAAATAACAAGGTATATCTTGAAATAAGTGAGACCAAGCTTGTTTGTGACCTTAATAACCTTGAAAATGTTGTTGGTAATGTGCTTACAGCTTTTGGAATTGAATTTGATAGTTCTGCTTTGACGAGTGGACTTAAAGATTTAATCAATAGCGAAATAAATCCACTTTTAATTACAAGCTTAGTTGAAAATGAAAATGGTGTGACTATTGTTTTACTTGATAAACTGGCAATAACTTTAGCAAATGGCTCTAGCGAGCTTAAGATCGATGTAAACTATCAAGACTTGAAGGTTAGCGGCAACGTTATTGGAAGTGAGCAAGAGCTCTCTGCTCCAGCTATTGTTGAAAGTGAATACTCACCTATTGAAGATATCGTTGATAGTGTGATAAATGTATATAACTACGTTTTAGCTAAGACTTTCTATCTAAGCTTTGATGCAAGTTATCAAGATATAAAAATTGTTGGAGCTTTAAACTATGATGCAAGTGGGCTTGCGATAACTGCAACTCTTGCCTATCAAAGTTTAAACGCAAATATTATGCTTTATGAAAACAAAGTTTATATCTCGGCTGAAAATATCAAACTTGTGCTTGATTTAAATGATATTGACTATGTTAAAACCTTCTTAAATGACTATTTCGGCGTTGACGTTGATGGCATGCTTGAGAAAATTCTAGGTAAAATCAAGCTTGATGGCTCTAGTGAAAATGGAGATATGTTTGCTGATATTTTAAATAAACTTGACCTTGAAAGCATTATAAGCGGTGCAAGTTTTAATATCTCATCTGACGCAATCACCCTTTCTGCTCTCGATAGGCTAAATGTGAACATCTCACTTGTAAACAACATGATTGACACAATAAATGCTACCTATATGCTTGCTAATGGTGACAGCATTTCACCTATTAGTGCAAATATTGCGATTTTGCAAGCTGCAAGCAGCTTTAGCCCTACTGGCGAATACGCTGATATTTCAGCCGTGTTAGAATACGCTAGATTGATTTCAGACTATATCAGCACAAAACAGCTTCAATTTGGCATTGTGGCAAGCTTGGGAGACAAAAATATTGAAGGCAAAGTGCAACTTGATATAACCTCTAAGCTTCTTATGAGTGCGGCACTGCATTCAGACAGCATTGAGAACTTTGATATTTCTGT
>CAWVLM010000050.1:0-2836 GCA_963930145.1 Clostridia bacterium | reverse complement strand
CAAGGCCTCTTTATAAAAAAACATCATAACGAATTCAGTCTATGATGTTTTTTGACTAATATTTTTAATTTGAATTATAAGTTTCCATCTTCTAAAACAAGTCTAAAAGAAATGTTTTCTATTGTTAGATTGGCAGATGTCACTCTTGTTGTAAAGGTAATTGTAAACGTCATACTCTCTTGCGAAGGAAGTGTCAGTTCTTCTCCGCTAATATAAGCGCTTTCATCTTGAACGATATCAAGCACAACATTGGACTGCTCTTGTATATGCGAATTTAAGCAAATCGTCATATCCCTTACACTTGAATTATTTGTTATGTTAATCGTTAATATTATAGGGTCTAAATTATTATTAAAAGCTATTGATGAAAGATCAAATCCTTCCCATCCTTGATTTTCTGCACTAAACTCATAGTCATAAGGTGTTATCTCAGCCGCTGAATTTTGCACCCGTGCCGATACCGAGGCGTATACATCAGTTGCCTCAATCGACAGCTGTGGAGGAAATATAAAAGTGACTTCGCCACCTAGGCTAGGTTCTTCATAACTTGCTGGCTTCTTTATCACATCTATAACCTTGCCAAGGATGTTCTCTGCCGTCACATATCTTGAATCAATGCGAAGATTATTATCAGCTTTTGTGACATATCTCGTCTGCCCTTCAACCTCATTAATCTCCACTATTCTACGGCAGTAATAGCTTGAGCTTTCGCTATAAGAAATTACTACTATATCACCAACCTGTAAATCTTGATAATCACTTGTTGTAACAACCGACTTTCCTACTGCTAAAGCTGGCTCCATACTGCTTGACTTTACAGCATAAAGTCTGTAGCCATCCTTAACCACCCACTTTGCGTATAGGTCTATCTGACTTTCGCGACCTTTAGCTACCCGAGTGATTTGATTTTCAAATTCGCTGTCAGTAAACCAGCCAGCAAATTTTAAGTACTCACTTGGCGTTGTCGGGTCAGAAAGCAAAAGCTCCCGTCCGCTTGAAAGTGTCGCAACATTATTTGGCGAGTTTGTGCCTCCATCAAGGTTATAATTGATAGTCCTTAAAACACTTGTTTCAAATTTAGCATATAAGGACAGCTCAACCGTTAATTCTTGCTTGATAAAATCGGTGTCAGAAAAAGGGTACTCAAAGGTCTGGTCATCATAGTACCAGCCAGCAAAGTCATAGTCATCTTTAACAGGCTCGGCTGGCAAAACGATTCTTTCAAAGCCGTCCGTCTCCACACTTTCATAGGTCTGCCCGTCAACTATAAAGTTAATCTTGCCACCGTTCTCTTTTCCGCACCCTACAAGTATCAAAGAAAAGGAAAGCAGTAAAATAAAGATTAAACTTGTCAAAACGACTTTCAAATTAACAACTTTTTTCATAATCATACCTCATTAATATTATACATCTTAGTTACAATTCTGTCAATTATTAGGGGAAGTATTATTTTTTTAAATTTTGATAAATTGATATACATTGTAATCTGTTTGATTGTTAGCGTTTATATCTGTTGCCAGAACAACAAGCCTTTTAAGGCAACTGCCAAACTAATTTTACTTTATGCCTTTTTTCTCCTCATATTAAAACTTTAGCATAAAATTATAATCCCCCTCACCTTAAATAGGTCAAAAAAACACGCAAATTGTTTAGAATTTAAAAAATTTTAAAAAACAAAATTTTACACCGCAAAGTATATAATACAATATTGTAAAAAATACAATCATTTTTTGCAAAAATATAATAATAGAAAGATTTTTTAAAAATAAACAACATAAAAAACAGTAGTTTAAGTGCCTTTGGCTGTCCTTTACGCTCAAGCACTCTTTACTTATCAAGAAGCCTTGTCTTCCTTGCTTACTTTTCCACCTTGCACAGCTAATAATACGCTTTTGCATAAAATGCAGCATATTATTTTGTAAAAAATTCACAAAATCTTTACAAAAAACATAATTTTATAAAACCAGTCTTCACCCTTCACGATTTTTGTAAAATATTTTACAAAAATTATTCTCTCCACTTAATTTTTGTGGCAAGATTGCCACTTTTATTAAGTGTATTATACAATAGAATTTAATAAAAATCAACTTTATAAGTCGTTATTGCCAATTTTTACACTTTTTTAGGGTGCAAGTGCGGCAAAAATAAATTATTTTAGAATTTTGTAAAATCATTTGCCAATTTTTTACAAATATAATATAATATTGTAAAAAATGGAGTGTATTATGAGCGAGATTAAAGCTAGCGAACAATAATAATCAAGGGAATAGTCTATACTTCGTAAAATGGAGTTGAGTTCTTGGGTGGCAGATTTTTTCTGACAAAGAGCGGCGGAGTTGTTATGAAACTTCGTAAGCAGTCAAAACATAGAATAGACCGCAATCTCAAAAAAATTAGTCTGCTTCTTGACCAAAATCTAACAGACTTGGCGGCGGCACGAAGCTCGCTCAACGGCATGTTTGGGCATGTGAAAGACTTTGATAGCTTTAATTATTATTCAAAAATTTGCAACGTGGCAGCAAAGTATAGCCTTGCTTGAATTTTGCTATATTTATATGTAGTATATTATAATAAAATATAACTTTATAATATAGTGGCATATATGAAAAAATAAAGTTTTTGTCTTTTTGTAATTATAAAAAGTAACATGATAGTTTCTTAACACCTTATCATTTTTTATAAAACGTCTTTTAAGGCGTTTTTTGTGTCTAATGCTAAAAAAATAATTTTCAAAATACAAAAAATTCTTTTGAAAAATCGTTGACTTTTATCTAAATCTTTGTTATCATATTATAGCTGTGAAATTATGGGTTGATGCGTAAGGTTACTTTGATTA
>CAWVLM010000049.1:0-14325 GCA_963930145.1 Clostridia bacterium | reverse complement strand
CCATTGATTAAGAGTCAATTGCTCTACCAACTGAGCTACTGGTCCATATTTATAGTTTTATGTCTTTTCGGACCCTTCGATTAAGAGTCGAATGCTCTACCAACTGAGCTAGCAGTCCATATATAATTATTAAATTGTATCTTGCTCAGTTGCTAGAGCAAGCTCTTCCGAAGCCAAAATATAATTTTGACTTGGCTTTGGCTAAAAATAAGCACACAGGCTTATTTTCTTTACGCGTCGCCCCAACTGAGCTAGCAGTCCATCCTAATGTCATTTATCGTGACATGTTGTATTATAGCTTAAACTTTTTATTTTGTCAACAATTTATGAAAATTTTATCAATCTCTGGCAAAAATTTATAGCCTTAATTTCAACAATTTAACTTTATTACAAGTTCTCTAGCTTCTCTTAAAAGTTATATTATTAAAATTTTAGCTATTTTGCATTAAATCTTATTAAACTTACTATATTTGCAGGAGATTTTGCAAATATTGAAGGGCTACCTCTAAAGTTTTATCTTCTTTATTTTGCAATTCTTCTATCGTCAAAGGAACTTCAATATCAGGCTTTATGGCTCCTGAATTTTTAAAAACATCACTAAATTTAAAATATTTTTCAGTCAGTCTTATAGATAATGTGTCAGTTAGCACTATCTCTCCACTGCTCTGACCGAACCTTTCATTCTCTTGAGCTAGTGGCTGCCCAATAAGTGCAGCATTCAAAGATTTCTTTGCGTAGTATGCAGCAAATGTCCCCGACGAGAACACTCTGTTGTCTGTAAGAACGCAGCCTGTCATATTTCTGCCTTTAAGCAGGTTAATTAACGGCCAGATTATCTCAGAGTTTCCACCTGTATTCCCCCTTATGTCAAGTATGAAAGCACTTAATCCCCTGCCTTCTATTTCTTTTTCAACTTCTCTTGTAAAGGCTAAAAAATCACCATCACTATGTTCATGACAACATCTATAATTGATTTTTATGATGTTTGAACAAGGAAAGGCGTAGGAATATTCATATTGGGTTCTTTTGTAATATGGTGGAAAATATTCATAATAATCAAAAAATTCTTTTGAAGGGCTATTTGTCAATTTTTGTCCATTTTTTAACTCAATGATTGAATAATCTACACCTAAAAGCCTATATAAAATGCCAAAGTTTAACATTTTATTGAGCTGAGTGCCCAGCCACTCGTCAGTCTCATAACTAATATACCCGCTCATCTTTTTGCATACATCTTCTACCGCCTTTCCGCCTATTTTATCTACAAGTAGCAGCTCGTCATTTAATATAGCATAAACCTTGCCATGCAAATATAAAAGATGTTGACTTAAAAAGCGATATTCTTCTTCATCTTTATTTTTTAATGAAATGTGAGCATTTTTAAAAAGTGCACAAAGTTTCATAAGACATGCAATATATTGCTCATCAGAAATATTATCAATGTCTCCTAAATTTGAGATATAATTTTCGACTTGTTGATTTATCTTTTCTTGTTTTTCAAATGCACGACTGCTTGCGTTGTTTTGTTTTAGCACTTGCAGCTGACTTTCTATCATTATTTCCGAACATTTTATAATTTGCTTGGTTTTACTTAAATTTTTTATCTCTTCCATAAAAAAATTATAGATTAAATTTAAAAAATAGTCAACCTAGATAAAAAAAATTGATTATAAAATAAAATTGCACAACAAAAGCATACCTTATCTTTTGATAAAGCAAAGACTATATATTATAATAGAAGAACTTAAGAGTTTTTTGTTTCTTCTTGCTCTATTTTCTGTTCTTTTTTCTGGGTCTTGGAACCTTTCAGGAACAGGAATTACACCATACTTGCTCTCAAATTCATCTATATGCTGTTTTATGATATATTCAATTTCACGATTCTTTGATCTACCATAAAAATCAGACACAAAAGACAACTTGAAAAGTATTTCGTTTGAGATTCTTAGCGTATATCTCGGGCAATCTTTCTTCATAAACACCTCGCCTATTGTAATAATAGTTTGTTAAAACAGCAAAAGTATTCATGGTGCCGTCATTATGCCGTCAAATCACGACCCGATTTTTTTAAAATTGACAAAATACATCAAAAAAGCCTTGAAAAATCTCTTTTCAAGGCTTTTTGGGTCTTTTTTTTGCTTATTATTTTGATTTTTATAGCTTCAATCAATAGTTTTCCTGATCTAGATCGCTCTTTTTCAGATGTTCCATAGCTTTTTTAACTTGGGCTTGATTACGTTTTGTTTTATTGTCAACCTTTTTATCTCTAAATTTTTCGTCATCATCACCTGCATACGCATGAATTGCTCTCTGCATGATTTCCAAAGCTTCAGCGTAGCCATAGATATGTGCGTATTTTTCAAGCTGACTTTTAAATTTTGTCGACCTTAAATCATTTTTAAATATCACGTCGCCGCTGTCAACGTCTCTTAAACTTGCAACCCCGCCCATATCGCTTATAAAACGAACAGTATTTCCATTGAAGGTCACAGAAAGGTCTTCAATATGGCTGCCTTTTAACACAATCTTATACACATGCTCAGGTGTGATTGCCTTGCGTTTGTAAAGAGAAAGAAGAACGGGTTTTTGGTTATATTGTTTTAAAAGTTCTATCGTCTCTTTGCCGAGAATAGGCTTTACTTCCTTTTCTCCATACTGCTCTTTTTGCTCTCTAAACCTTAAAATTTTATCATAGGCTTTAACTTTATTATTGTAGGCAACTGCAATCTCTGGTCTTTTTTCATAACACTCTTCCTGTGTTTGCCCATTATCAAAATATGCAACCAATGTAGACAACAAATTTGTTTGCTCTCCCCTGTCATTGAACAGCTTGTCAAGAGTGTAGATTTGCTTAGGAAGCTCATCTTCGCTTATAAATTTAGGTCTATCAATAAGTAGAGCCGCCGCTGCCACAACCGCTCTTACAAAATCTTCATTGCCATTTCTCCAATTTTTCTCCGCGAACTTTACAAAGCCGCCCTTGTCATATGCATAGGCTTTGCCTAGCAAAATAACGTCTCTCTTTGATTTTTTCTTTAGATATCCATAAATATTTGTCATTTTCCCCTCTTTTTAAGCTTAAAAATACCCTTTTAATTTAAAAGTGAAACTAAAAAAATAATAGAAATAAATTTAAGTATTATTATGATATCACAAAAAAAGTCTAAAATCAATATCTATCTTTAAATAATATTCAATTTCATTAAGTTTTTTTATACTTTATCTAAAATTTTGTATATTTATTTGACAATGGTTCTGTAAAGCTTTATAATTAAAATGTAAATTTAGTTTTAAAGGGAGTATGAGTATGAAAAAACAAACAAAAAGACCACTTTTGCTTTCTGGACTTGTTATGAATATCGTTACTTTTGTTATTTTAATTGTATCTAGTGCCATCAATATCTTCTATATTTCAAAAGACCTTGGAGATGTGGTTGAATCTAGCACAATTATCAACCTTCTTATTAACATCTTGCTTGTGCTTGTTGGAATTGTCACTATTGCCTTTTCTGCAATGTGTCTACTTAGAACTAACATGCACGAAGAACAATTCCATTTGAAAAAGGGCTTACTACTTACAACGTTTATTTTGACTGTTTTCTCATTTATTCTTACAATAGTTGGAATGAGAACATATGGATTTGATATTCTTACATTATTTATCACACTTTTCCTTATTTGTTCTGCTTCGTTTATTATTATTGAATATTTTATAAACAAAAAAGCATACCTTACAAGTCAAGAAAAAGCTGAAGAAAACGTTGAAGAAAAGTAAAAACTTGGAAATTAAAAATGCACTCAAAATCGAAAGTACTCGCTGAGTGCATTTTTTGTGCCTAATACAAATTAAAATAGCTGCAAATCTAGTAAAAACCATTTATTTTTGCTATATTTTTTATTTGCATAATCAGTTTTATAAAATCTTTTTAATGATTTTTCAATTTTGTGTTTTTATGATACAATATTATATAGGTGTGATATGGAATTTTTTGACACTATAATTCTCGGCGGCGGTGCAAGTGGATGTATGTGTGCCATGCAAGCAAAAGGCAAAGTTGCAATCATTGACAAGCTAAACAAAATTGCAAAAAAGCTGCTTGTGACTGGAAACGGTCGATGCAATCTGACAAACATAAATGCAGCGGCAGCGTTTTATAATGATAAAAGAGTTGAAAAGTTTTTTAAACAATTTGGCGTAGATAAAACGCTTGATTTTTTCACGCAAATAGGTCTTGTAGTGCAATATGATGTAGATAAGGTTTATCCCCTTTCAAACTCGGCAAGGTCGGTTGTGGACGTGATAAATAACGCACTTAGTGCAAAGGTCAAAACAATTACAAACTGCGAAATTTTAAATATTAAAATCGAAAATGGTCGGTTTGTGCTGGAAAGTCAGGTTGAACAATTTTTATGTAATAGGCTTGTTATAGCAAGTGGCGGGAAAAGCGTTGAAAATTTTTTGAAAAACTATAATATTCCACATAGCACATTCTATCCTAGCCTTTGTGCAATTAAGACCACGAATACACATAGTCTTAATAACGTTAAGTTGCATGACGTTAAGGTTTATGCGGTGACAAGTAGCGGCAAAAGCAGATCTGCCCGCGGCGAAGTGCTTTTTAAAGAAAGCGGGCTTAGCGGAATAGTGATTTTTAACCTATCAAGTCTTTTTGCAAGAGAGAAAAATTTTAGCGGCAAGCTTATCATTGACCTTCTGCCTGACTTAGAATTTGACGACTTATGCCAATTGCTTGACAGACGCAAAGCCTTAAAGCTTGCAATCCCTTGTTTCTTTGACGGGCTTTTTGTAAAAGAAATTGCCTATGAGCTTTTGAATAGATGTAAACTCAATGAAAATAGAACCTCTGACAAATTAAATGATAGTGAGATAAAAAAGCTTGCAACCATTATAAAAAATCTTGATTTTACTGTAAAAGGTTATTATGAAAACAATCAAGTCTATAGCGGCGGCGTAAAAATCGATGCGTTAAACGACAATTTGGAGTGCAAAAATATCAAAAATCTTTATTTTTGCGGCGAAATCTGCGATATTGATGGTGAATGTGGCGGCTATAATTTGCAATGGGCTTGGACTAGTGGTGCTATTGTGGGAAAGGTTCTTTAAACAATTTATTTATCAAAAACCTTATAATTTAATATTTTTTAATTATCTTAAATTAAATTTTTTATGTGGTGTTTGTTAGATTATGTGCGGCGAGAATGCAAAAAGGCTGAAAGCCTTTTTAAAGGTAAAAGTTTTTGCCTTTTGTGAGATTTTTGTGCAAACAAAAATCTCACGCATTCTCGCCGCCCCAAACCACAGAACCTCAACTATTCACCACCATTCTATAAAACTTCACATAAATAAAATTATTTTTATAAATTTCTTAAAAAAACACGATAATTTTTTATTTTATCGTGTTTTTCTAATATTTTATGCTTAATTATTTCCACTTCCAATTGGCTATTTCTGGCATATCGACGCCATATTCTGCTATATACTTTTTATGTTTCTCCAGTGTTTTTTCAAGTGTCTTTATAAGCTCACTTTCTGTTTCAGTTAAATTTAACTTATCAAGCACTGAAAGCAAGAGATGATATCTATCAATCTTGTTTTGCACGCGCATATCAAAGGCAGTTGTGATTGTGCCTTCTTCTTGATAGCCATGAACATCAATGTTCTTATTATTACGTGTTATGGTAAGCTCATGAATAAACTTTGGATAGCCGTGGAAATTGAAAATCACAGGCTTATTCTTAGTAAAGAGCTTATCAAATTCACTGTCAGTAAGCCCATGCGGATGTAAGGTGTTGTTTTCAAGCTTCATAAGGTCAACAACATTGATAAAGCGAACATTAAGTGAAGGAAGATATTTTTTGATAAGTGTTATGCAGGCTAGGGCTTCAATAGTTGGAGTGTCCCCCGCCGCAGCAATCACGATATCAGGATTTTTATAATCGTTAACGCAAGCCCACTCCCAAACACTGACGCCTTTTGTGCAATGCTTGATCGCACTTTCCATATCAAGCCATTGATAACTTGGATGCTTTGATGCAACGATTGCGTTTATATAATTTTTGCTTGCTTGGCAGTGGTCGTAGCATGAAAGCAAACAGTTTGCATCAGGTGGAAGATAGATTCTAACAATGTCCGCCTTCTTGTTTGCTATATGATCGAGAAACCCTGGCTCTTGATGAGTGTAGCCATTATGGTCTTGCTGCCATACATTTGATGTTAAAAGAAAGTTTAGTGAAGAAATTGGCTTTCTCCAAGGAAGTTCGTGGCAAACCTTTAGCCACTTTGCATGTTGAGACACCATAGAGTCAACCACTCTGATAAAAGCCTCATAGCTTGCAAACACGCCATGTCTGCCTGTGAGAATATAACCTTCAAGCCAACCTTCGCAGGCATGCTCACTTAAGTAGCTGTCCATAATTCTTCCAAAATGAGATAAATTTTCATCATTTTCTATGATTTTTGCATTAAAATCACGCTTCTCGCTGTCAAAAACCTGATAAAGTCTGTTTGACATGGCTTCGTCTGGAGAGAAAATTCTATAGTTTTTGTTGTCCTTATTAAGCTTAAATACATCGCGAATATAGCCGCTTAAAACAAGCATATCTTGTGCTTTAACGCTGCCTGGTTTCTTTACGTCAACAGCATAGTCACGCATGTTTGGAAGAATCAAATCTTTAAGCAGCAGTCCGCCATTGGTCACAGGATTTGCACTTATTCTTTGGTCGCCCTTTGGCAAGATTGCGGCAATTTCATCTTTAAGTTTAAAGTTTTCAAAAAGCTCTTCTGGTCTGTAACTTTTAAGCCAATTCTCAAGCAGCTTTAAATGCTCTTCCTTCTCCATCGAAATTGGCACTTGATGAGCCCTAAATGTGCCTTCTATTTGTTTGCCGTCAACTTCCTTTGGCCCTGTCCAACCCTTTGGAGTTCTAAGCACAATCATTGGATAGATTGGGCGTTTGCTTAAAAATTTGTCATTTTCGGCATCTTTTTTAATCTTTTTTATGGTTTCAATGCACTTGTCCATAGCTTTTGCCATCTTTTTGTGCATAATCATTGGCTCGTCGCCTTCAACAAAATATGGTTTCCACCCCATGCCTTCAAGATACTTTCTGAGTTCCTGTTTGCTTATTCTTGAAAGGATGGTTGGGTTGCTTATCTTATAGCCATTTAGATGTAAAATTGGAAGCACAACGCCGTCTGTCTTTGGATTTATAAACTTATTTGACTGCCAAGATGTTGCAAGTGGACCTGTCTCTGCTTCACCATCGCCCACAATTACCGCTGCGATTAAATTAGGATTATCAAGCACTGCTCCAAATGCATGCAAAATTGAGTAGCCAAGTTCACCGCCTTCATGCATGGACCCTGGCGTTTCTGGTGCGACATGGCTTGACACGCCACACGGAAAAGAAAACTGTTTGCAAAATTTTTTGAGTCCCTTTTCATCTTGGCTGATTTCTGGATATACTTCGCTGTACCTACCTTCTAGGTAGCTGTTTGACAAGAAAAAGTTGCCACCATGCCCTGGACCTGAAATCAATATCATATTAAGGTTATACTTTGTTATCACCCTATCAAGATGAGCATAGACGAAATTTTGCCCCGAAACTGTTCCCCAATGTCCCACAATCTTTTTCTTGATGTCACTCTTTTCAAGTGGTCGCGACAAAAGTGGATTGTCAAGTAGATAAAGCTGTGCCGTCGATAGATAGTTGCACGCTCTAAAATATTTATCTAAGGTTTTTAAATAGTTTAAGCTGTTATAATTTATTTTCATATATTCTCCATTTTTTATATTTATTTTAAATAATTTTAATAAATCTTTAAAAATTTACATTATTTTATGCATTTTTTTGCGATTTTTTGTATTTTAACCGTTATTTTGCTTATCTAATAATTTTTTATAGCACTGATAGCACATGCTTTCATACCGCTCATCAGCACCTATCATAATCTCATCGCCTTCGGTGGCAATCTTGCCGTCAACATAACGGACGTTTACAGTCGCTTTTCTGCCACATTTGCAAATGCATTTTATTTCCATAAGCGATTCGGCAAGCTCAACAAGTCGTTTGCTGCCTTCAAAAAGCTGGGTTTTATAATTGGTCAAAAGTCCATAACATAGCACAGGCATCTTAACTGAAATATCTTTTAGTTGTTCAACCTGCTCCTTGGTGAGAAATTGGCATTCATCCACAATTATTACATCTTTTTCTTGATTTATTTGATATTTTTCGCTTAGATTGAAAAAATTATCATCTTTTGTAAATTCATAGCATTCACTTTTAAGTCCTATTCTGCTCCATACCATTGGTGTATTTTCTTCAATGTGTCTTATGTCAACTATTGGCTTATAGAGAAAAACTCTAAAACCCTTTTGCTCATAATTAAACTTACACATAAGTGCTTGTGCCGTTTTGCTTGAGCCCATTGCACCATATTTAAAATATAATTTCCCCATTTTTGCTCCTAGATAATATTTTAAAACTTAAATCCCTTGCTTGTCAAATAAACATAGCAAAAATAAATAAGAAATAATCTATTCATTTTGATGTTTTTTGCATTAAAAAAATAGGAACTTTCAAGATTTTTGCTTTTATAGTTCCTATTTCTTATCATTTTAATTATTTATCAATGAAATATTTTTTGTTAATATTTTAAAAAATACTTATTTAGTCTTTATTTTATTCATTTTCTGGATCGCCACCATTATTCTGCTCGTCAGGGCTAATTTCAAGTTCTGTTATATCAAGTTCGTCATCAAACTCTTGCTCTCTAAACTCGGCTGCAAACTCTTGGTCGTCAAGCTCGGCGTTGCCAGAAGTATAATAATCAAGGTGGTCTTTTGCTCGCTGCTCAATTTTTTCCTTCTTGTGTCTTCGATTTTGAGATTTGTTTGCCTTATAAGCTTCTCTTTCTCCCATATCGCCTACAAATTCTTCATATTTGATTTGGTTTTTGAATTTCAAGCCATATTTCATCTCTTCTTCAGCGATTTTTATATCATCTTCTCTATGTGCTTTGCAATACTTTTTGTTTTTAAGCATTTTTGCCCGTTTACTGCTAAGCCCACCACGAGAAACTGGGACTTCAGGTACAATAGGAGAAGAAAAACTTTCCTTCTTCTGCTCGCCAGACGTAGCTATCTCTCTACTTAAATCAAGTGTTCCTGTGATTTGTCTTGTTACTCTGTCGCTTTGTGCAACTTTAAAGGTAAGTTCCTGACAAACCGTCAAAATTGGTGCATTTGTATTTTTGTTGACTATCGCACTGCCATAAGGCGTGATAGCAACATGCTTTGTTGTTACACCTCTATATGCAAGCACATTTACAAGTGGAATTTGAACGCGGATGCCTTTATCTTCATTTTCAACTATGACAACCATCTCTTCTGGCGACACATCTTTTTTATCTATAAGCTTTCTAAACGAACAAATGCGACCTTTCATAACTTCATTTATATGATGAGTACAGTAGATGGCACTATTTAGCTCGTTAAATTCACGTTCTGACTGGTCCACTGCGTCCTGCATCTGATTTGCCCACAGTGCAATATCGCGAACATGCTGCTCGTCAAGTATTTTTCCGCCGTTAAGATGAGCGAGAATGTTATAGTGCGTCACATAGTCGGTTATTCTTCGAATTGGCGAAGTTGTGTGAGAATAATGCTCGCTTTGAAGCCCAAAGTGACTGATTTCTCTGTCAAGCTTTTTAATAGCATCGTGCATGATATCACCTGTTGCAATGTCTTGATTTCGCTCAAAAACTGCTTTTGCTTCTTTACCGACTTTCTTTGTTCGCTCTTGACGATGTCCTAGTTTGCCAACAAGTTTAACGTCTTGCGGGTTAGGCGTGCTGCTATACTTTGCCTTGCTTTGCATTCTTACAAGAAAATTGTTGACAACCTTTTCTTTATCTGTGCCCTTGACGCTTGCAATGATTGCCTTTATCGACCTTGGTGAAAGGTCGCCGTCAAATGGTATATTTAAATAGCCAAAAAACTCATACGCCTGGTCAACCTTGCTTTCATTTGGCTCTTCATGCACGCGGTAAATATTAGGTAGTCCGTTTCTGAGAGCAAATTCTGCTGTTGCCTCGTTTGCTGTGACCATGAACGCTTCAATCACTTTATGATATGGAATATGTGGCTGCTTTTCAATGTCAACAATATCTGACATATCTTCATTTAATCTTACATCATACTCATTATCTGAATCAAATTGAAGAAGGTCTCTGCTGTCTAGCCCTTTCCATAATATATCAGAAGCAACCTTATTCATAACAACTTGCTCATCTTTCGACAGCGTCTCGCCATTTGCTAGCTTCCTATATAGCGTCTCTCTTGTTTTCTCGGTATGCTGGTCGCAGATTTCCTGTGCCTGCTCATAACTAAACTTTTCTTTACTTTCAATCACGGCGTCCATAATTGAGCTTGAGATTGGCTTGCCGCTCTTTGAATCAATCACCGTTTTAACCACAAGGGCAAGGCGTGGCACGTTTGGATTGAGTGAGCAGATATTGGTGGAAAGTTCTGGCGGCAAAATATTATACGCCTTGTTTGGAGCATAGGTTGTGAAGCCTGCTTGAATATAACGCCTTCCTATCTCGCTGTTAAGTTTTACATATTTGGTCACATTTGCGACAGCTGCATAGACGACTAAATTTCCGTTTTCATCAAAGGTTGAATAGATAGCATCGTCCATATCTTTACATGTTGCTGGGTCAGTTGTTGTAAAATTGAGTCCTCTTAAATCTACAATCTGCGGTTTAGCTGAATTTGCTGACCTAGTTTGCCCCATTTCAATAAGTTGATATTTCGATAGGTCGACTTCAGTTGGAATTTTTGCAATTTCTTTTTGCACTTTTTCATCGCTAAAGCTCATGATTGCACCATGACTTTCTGCAATAGCGTCATACTCTGCAATAGGATTTCCTGCTTCCCCCTTGACATCTTTCAAAAAGCCCACCGCTTGTTCGGTCTCGGTCTCATCGCTGACAATCTGCATTGTGCAAATTTTATCTTGATATTTTGCTATATTTTTCTTGTCATTTGCAATAAAAATTGGCTTTTTAAATCTTTTTCTATCGTTTGGAAGAAACACAAGCTCGTCATGGCTTGTCTTCATAACTCTGCCATAGACTGTGTTTGATGTGCTAGCGTTTTCTATCGTCTCTTCCATATCATCTTGTTTTGCAGGCTGTGATTTGTCAAGCCCTATAACAAAGGAGCGTTCTTCCATTTTGCCCTTAGTCACATTAAAGTAGCTGCCAACTTGAACGCGGCTGCCTGACGGAATGCCTGTAGCTTCTTTTCTATCTATATAATATTGGTGACTATCTCCATCAAATAAAAGATAGCTCATGCCATTTGATTGAATATACCTTGCTTGCTTTATAACTGAAGGATTGATATAAAGTTGTTTGCCTTTCAAGATAAGCCTTCCCGCTTTGATAAGGTCTTCAATTGCCTTATTTATCTTTGTTCTTGACTCGACAACCTTTGCCTTACGCAAACGTTCTTTGACCGTATCAATATCTCCAGGATTTTGTGCTACGGCTTTAAAAACCTTTTCTTGATTTATTATATCTTTACTATGTCTTTTGTTTTCCATATCTCCCCTTTTCTTATCTTAAGGATAGCACATAAACGTCATTTTTACAATAGCAATTTGAAATTTTTTTATTTTTTAATGTAATATTTTTATTATTTTTTTCGTGCTATTTTTTTTATTTTATTTTGTAAAATTTTACGCTTTATTTGTAAAAAACCTTTGCGGTTTTTCTAAAAAAATCATACTTGATTTTTTGCCCTTTTATGATAAAATATAAGCATGAAAACTATTGTTTATATGGATTTTAATAACACCATTGAAGATATATATTTAAAAAGACGTGGACACAAGTATTTTAAAGCAATTTCTCACCTTGCCGCTCTTTGCAAAGAAGAACTTGAAATCTATGTTATCACAAAGGCAAATGTGAAGCTTGAAGAAGACCTTTTGGACCTACTTTATTTTATGCCAGAAAGCCAGCGTAAACTCTATAAAGGACTTATAAAAAATGGCGGAGAGACGCTTATATTTATTAAAGAAAATAGCGACGGACGAATTTTGCTTGAAGACCCTATCTATTTGGGCGGAGAAAGCAAACTTGACGGCGTGGAGCTTTCTAGAAAAATTATAGATAGTGACAGCTCCGCAAACCTTTATCTTTTTATTGGTGATGATAAGGATGCCGATATGCCAATGATTGAGGCTTGTGTTAAATGCAAAAAATATATGATTCTTGCAAACAATCGCCGCTTTGTGCCGAAAATCGAGAATGTGATAAAAACATCAAAGCATAGCTACGGCGTTGCAACTGCAATAGAAAAAGTCTGCGTCGAGCTTGAAAAAGAAAAGAAAGAAAACAAAGAGCAAGAAAGTGAATTGAGATAATAAATAATTTTGATATTTTTGATGAATTATTAAAAAATTATTAAAAAAATATTAAAAATAACATAAAAATTAAATAGTAATTGAGATATTAAAAAAGCAACCTAAGTTTTTTATACTAAGGCTGCTTTTTATAATTTTATATGACCGCTTTTATATTTGGCTAGATAGCAAAAACTCTTGTTTTTATCATGTTGAAATTATCAAAGATTAGTCAAATTCAAGATAGCTTTATTTGCAAAGCGGGAACGACGCCGTAGAAATCACCGCCACCGCTGACATAACCACTGGCACAGTAGCCGTAGAAAACGTAGAACGCATCTCTACCATACATACCATCACCCGAACGAAGCCACGCCGCACCAGAGCGGGATAATGCTGCGATATACTCTGCTATCTCTTCCTCCGTGAAACCTAATTCCCATCCCCCAACTATTGACTGAGCAACCTTAGCAGCTGCTTCGTCACTATATCCTATACCACCAGTTGCCAAGCAATAGTCTGTAACTTTAAATACTCTATTGTTGTCTATCATATCTATTGTCATATTTTCGCCTATGATATCGTTATAAGAATCTTTAAATCCATATTCTGTGTTATTAACATCCGAAAGGCTAAGCAGAAATACATTGTCATAGGTGTTTCTACATTCATAATTAAATGTATCTCCTGTATAACCTGATTCTTCTGCATAACTACCGAATATTGACTCAAAACTATTATCTACTTCTGTTGTAACAATGTATGATTTCTCTTCGTCACCAAATGCTTTGTTATAAAAGGTGTCATTTAAGAAGGTTCTAATCTCGCTATGTTCATAGTTGTTTGCATAAACTCTATGTTGACTATCAACACCTTCCCCTACTGTGGCTGTTGGGTCTGTAAGGATAACTCCGTCTTCTGTTGCATAGTAATAACCACTTTGATTAACATAGTTTGATTGATACGCCATTCCTTGTATCTCTGTGTCGCATACAATTAAAGCGTTGCCTGTGCCATTATAGTTTTCAGTAAGTATTCTCCATTTAAGTTGTTCTACCTTAAACCATTCGGTCTCACCTTTTGTAACTTCATCACCATTTGAATATGGTGCCATCACGCCTTCAGGTCCTAAATCTGCAGCGTCTTTTTCAACTACAACCTTTGCATAGTATGCACCGTCACTGCCGAGATAGTAGCCGTTTTCTTCTGGTTGAGTTTCATTTACTATTGTTACATCATTTGCTTTAATTGTTTGTGGATACCAACCGAAAAGCAGATAACTTCCATTCTCATCTGGATTACCTTCTTCGTCAACTCTCTCATAAACGGGTCCCTCATAGCTTGCGTCGTATAGGTTGAGTGTAAAACCAAAGCTTGTATCAGCTAATGAATTGTTTTTTGATGTGAGTGAAAAGGTTATTGTAAAGGTTGTGGTATCATTTCCACCACCTACAGCTCCAAGTGAAACATTTGAGCCTGTATAGTTCTCATTTGAGCCATTCTTGATAGTTTTTACAAGTGTGCCTTGTGTGCTTGAAAAGTTATCTTTCAAGTTTACTGTAAGTCCACGGTCTGCTAGGTTTTCAACCTTGACTACCATTGTGATTGGGCTGCCTGCTGCGTCAAAAGCTAGGTCTAAGTTTGTCCAGCCTGAAGCGTCTGGCGTTTCGTTGTCTGCGTCAAAGGTTAATGTTGGCAAAGTTGTGTTTCCCGCTCCTGCACCACTTATTGAGCCTGTCACCCTTGCATAGACATCTGTTGCGTTGAACGATAAACTTCCGCCCATCTGCACACTGCCTTGATTTGCTGCAAATACGCCGACAAACAGCATACTTAGCACCAAGATAAAGGCTGATATACATGAAAATAATTTTACTTTTAATGACATTT
>CAWVLM010000048.1:0-5287 GCA_963930145.1 Clostridia bacterium | reverse complement strand
AGTGGGCTTTCTCTCGTTGCAGCGGACTTACAGGAGATTTAGTAATCCCAGCAGGGGTAACAACTATCAGTTCTTATGCTTTCTATTTTTGCGAAGGACTTTCAAGTGTGATTTTTGAAGAAAATAGTCAGTTAACAACTATCGGCGAAGATGCTTTCTATGGTTGCGATGGACTTACAAGTATAACCATACCAGATAGCGTAACAACTATCGGCGGTGATGCTTTCAGGTATTGCAGCAACTTAGCAACTATATATATAGAAAATTCAACAATAGCTAATGGAATTACAAGTTCAACATCATATGGGTATTTAACAAATTATGCTGACACACTATATATCAAAGACACAATCACAGTGACAAGTGTGCCAACTGGCTGGGTTGAAGATACTAGCGGAAGTGACGAAGCTGGTTATGTGAAATATATAAAAGGCTAAAGAAATTATAAGCTATCAAAAAAAGCTAGGATGATTTTAAAATCCCTAGTTTTTATTTTTAAATATTTTTATATAGGTGATGCAAGATTTAATTTCCCATTCTTATCTATTGTCATGTTTTCGCTGTTTGGTTCGAGTGGAAGTCCTGGCATAAGTGATATTTTGCCGGCAATAACAACAATAAAGCCAGCTCCATTTTTCAGTTCTATGTCTCGCACGTGAAGGGTAAAGTTTTGCGGCACTCCGAGCAGTTTGTCATCATCAGAAAGCGAGTATTGCGTTTTTGCAATGCAGATTGGCATATCTTTTGCAAGTTTTTCAAATTGTTTTATCTTTTCTTTTGCCACAGGTGAGTATTCTACACTTGAAGCCCCATATATATTTTTTGCAAGTGACAATATCTTTTCTTTTATAGTATCTTCAAGATTATAAGCAAATTTAAGTGGTGTGTTTTTCTTGTCGCAAAGTTCTTTAACAGCCTTTGCAAGTTCTACGCAGCCGTCACCGCCTTGCATGTAGGCGTTAGCAATTTCAGCAGGGCAAGCCAAACTTTTGCAAAAGCTTTTTACTTTTTCTAAATCTGCATCACTGTCGCCGTCAAACTTATTTATGGCAACTATTGTCTCTTTGCCAAAAACCTTTCTAAAATTATTTATATGCTTTTCAAGGTTTTTAAGCCCGCTATTCATGTCGCCACCTTGAGCATGTTCTTTAATTGCCTTTACGGTTGCAACAATTATAGCAACGCTTGGGTTAAGCTTATTAAGCCTACATTTTAGGTCGATAAATTTTTCGCCACCAAGGTCTCCACCAAAGCCCGCTTCCGTTATAACGTAGTCTGCAAGTGAAAGGGCATATTTAGTTGCTATAACCGAGTTGCATCCATGTGCGATATTGGCAAAAGGTCCGCCGTGAACGATGGCAGGTGTGCCTTCAAGCGTTCGTACAAGATTAGGCTTAACGGCATCTTTCAAAAGTATCGTCATGGCTTCTTGTGCCTTTAAGTCTTTTGCATAAATAGGTTTTCCGTCCTTTGAAAAGGCAATTAAAATATTTCCCAGCCTTTGTTTTAAGTCTTCAAGGTCATTTGCAAGACAAAGAATTGCCATAATCTCACTTGCCGCAGTGATAACAAAATTATCTTTCCGTTCAACATTGTTTTTAAGTCTTTCTTGAGAAATTGTTATCTCTCGCAGAGCTCTGTCATTCATGTCCATGCATCTATGGAAAAGAATTCTATTTTCGTCAATGTTAAGTGCGTTGCCGTGGAATAGGTGGTTGTCAATAAGGGCACAGAGCAAGTTGTTTGTTGAAGTTATTGCATGAAAGTCACCTGTGAAATGTAAGTTTATATCGTCACTAGGCGTAAGCGATGCTTTTCCGCCACCTGTTGCACCGCCTTTAACGCCAAAGACAGGGCCAAGTGAAGGCTCTCTTAGTGCGAGCATGGCATTGAGTCCAAGTTTTCGCATGCCGTCAGCAAGACCGACTGAAACCGTGGTTTTGCCTTCACCATATTTTGTTGGGTTTATCGCAGAAACAAGAATAAGTCTGCCTTTAGGCTCTATTTTTTCCAAAGTAAGCTTTGCTTTATCGCTTCCGTAAAGCTCTATATTTTTTTCATTCAATCCGATTTTTTTTGCTATATCAATTATTTTTTCTGTCATTTTGTCTCCTGCTTATTATTTTAACATAATAAACTAAAAAAGCAAAGTGATATAGGAGTGCTGCTTGTCTATTTATTTTAATTAAAACACGTTTAGTTATTTTTTATTTAAAAATTATTTTTCAAAGCTAAAAAAATGTGATATTATATTACTATGAAAATGACAGACATTATTTTTCAAACTAGCGACTACCAGCTTATAAGTCAAGAGATTGCAAAAGAGACGCTTGCAAAGGCTGTGCTTATAATATCTAAGGACAGTGTGTATAGCTATGAATTTGCAAAAATGGTGGCGGCAGCTCTTCTTAATAATGGTCAGCAGCTGCAAAACGAAAACTTTGCCCGCGTTGAAATTGGCTCTCATCCAGATGTTAAAACCTATCCGCAAAAGGATAAACTCCTTGTAGGTGACAGCGAAGAGATTGTGCTTGAAAGTTATGCTCTCCCTGTGCTTGCAGATAAGAAGATATTTATAATTAAGGACTTTGACAACTCCATGGAAGCGGCACAAAACAAGCTGCTTAAAATTTTGGAAGAGCCGCCGAAAAATGTGTATTTTCTCTTGACCTGCTCAAACTCAAACCTTGTGCTTCCAACGATAAGGTCAAGGTGTAATAAGTATGAGCTTGCAAAACTTTCGCAAGAGCTAATTGCAAAATATGTGCAGGGAAATGATAACGCATCACTTATCACAAGCCTTAGTGATGGCTATATTGGAAGGGCAGAGTTTTTATATAGATTTAAAAATCTTCAACACCTTTTTGATAGCACAGTCTCAGTGCTAACTAAGATGAAAACGAGCAAGCAGGTGCTTTTATTTTCAAAAAATCTTTTGATGTATAAAGATAATTTTGGTCTTCTGATTGAAATAATGTCACTCGCACTTGAAGATTTGCTTATTTTAAAAAGTGGCGGTAGCAGTGTTCGGCTTGTCACAATCAAGCAAGAGCTGATAAACGTTCAGGATGAATATAGCCTAAAAGCAATTTGCGAGATACAGTCTTTGCTTGACAAGGCAGTGAAAGAACAGTCTTATAACGGCAACGTCACACTTATATTAGAAAATTTACTATTAAATATTTTGGAGGTTAAATTTATATGCAAGTAGAAGTTGTTTCAGCAAAATTCCATAACGGCAGCCATAGCTATTCATTCAGTCCCAACGGCCTTGACCTTCACTTAAACGATATGGTGATTGTGGAAACTGAAAAAGGCAAAGATATAGTCAAAATTGTCAAAGAAAAACAGCTTATTGATGAAGAAAATTTGCTTGAACCGCTTAAAAATGTGCTGAAGGTGGCGGATGAGAAAGATGTTGCCTTGGCAAAAGAAAACTATAAAAAGGCAGAAGCGTTGCTGCCAGAAGTCAATGCTATTGTAAAGGCAGAAGGGCTTGAGATGAAGGTTATAAATGTGGAAAGCAATTATAACTTTTCAAGGCTAACTATAAACTTTACTGCTGACAATAGGGTGGATTTTCGCGACCTTGTAAAGAAACTTGCTGATAAGCTTAAAACAAGAATCGAACTTCGCCAAATTGGTCCACGCGACACGGCAAGAATACTAGGCGGCTATGGACCTTGTGGGCTTGAATGTTGTTGCCATAAAGGGTTTGGTATAAATGACCATATCTCAATAAAAATGGCAAAAAACCAAGGGCTAAGTCTAAACCCGAACAGCATAAGTGGACTTTGCGGAAAGATGCTTTGTTGCCTTGCCTATGAAAATCAATATTATGTTGACATCTTGAAACATATGCCTAAGGTTAATAGTATGGTAAAAACTCCTGATGGGCAGGGCAAGGTTATGTATAACGACCTACTCAAACAAACAGTTACAGTCAAGTATGAAGATGAAGAATTCAGCGAGCTTAAGGAATATCCGCTTTCGGAAATAAAATTTTAAAGAAACTTTCAAAAGTATTCTTTAAAATTTTTGAAAACCATTAAGGTTTTCAAGCTCGCTTAAGGAAGTGAGCATTTCCGAAAGGCGTATTCCTTTAAGCTCGCCACCTTTAAAGCGGATTTAATGTGCGGCGTATTTGTCATTTAACTTTATCTACAAAAGTTTTTAATGGGGGGGGATTTATGAAGGTTGAAATTTTAAAAGATGAGAGAGTGGAAGATTTGCAATGTGAAGGGCTTAAGATTATTCAAAACAAAAATTTTTATACTTTCACATCAGATTCTGTGATACTTGCCAATTTTATAAAACTTAAAAAAACCGATAGATGCGTGGAAATTGGCACAGGTTGCGGCGTTATTTCAGTGCTTTTAAGTGCAAAAACGCAATTTGATAAGATTTACGCATTTGAACTTCAAAACGAGATGGCTCGTCTTGCTGAAAAGAACGTGCTTTTGAATGACCTTCAAGATAAGATATCAATAATCAGCGATGATGCCAGAAATTTCAAACAATATTTTCCGCAAGAGTCCTTTGATGTGGTCTTTTCAAATCCGCCTTATATGCACGCAAAATCGCCAAGAAATGCAAACCCTGTTGTTGATAAAGCTCGTCATGATGTAAGCCTTCCACTAAATGACCTTTGCTCTGCTGCATATAATATGTTGAAATTTGGCGGCAAGTTCTATGTTGTTTACACTGCAACGCGTTCAGTTGAGCTTATTTACGCCCTTATGCAAAACAATTTAGAGCCAAAACGCATGTTTTTCACAGAAAATGGCAAAGGTAAGGTTGTGCTTGTTGTGATTGAAGCGGTCAAGGGCGGGAAGCATGGCGTTGAAGTTTTACCGCAGCTTGAAACCAATGACCTAAATGGCGAATACCTTAAAGTATTGCATACAAGATTTTTAAGAAGAGATTAAACCTAAAAACAAATAGATAAAAAGATAAACCTAACATAGGAAACAAGAGATTATGAAGAAGATTTCAAATCCCTTGTTTTTTATGTATTTAGATATAAGAGTTATAAAAAAGTGTAGGGAAAAAGTTGAAACGGCGTAGACGTTATAGACAGACTAAACGATAAAAAGTGCCTAAAAATGGATGTGGTAAACCTGATGTTATGGATGAAATGGACGATAGTAAGCGGATAATCCGCAAAAAATTTAAAAAAATTTAAAAAATTTGTTAAAAATGCTTGACTTGCGTTGCGGGGGGGGGAGTAAACTAATAGCATAAAGATAGACGCGATAGGCGGCTATCGCGAGCGGCTTACGCCGCG
>CAWVLM010000047.1:0-3141 GCA_963930145.1 Clostridia bacterium | reverse complement strand
AAGCTCTTCTGTGATTGCTGGAATTACGCAAGTGATAAAAATAGATAATATAAACACCCCAAAGCTCATTGGATTTGTAAGCGATTCGGTCGTTTCATCTTCCATTGGAAAGCCTATTGCTTCTAGGATATTGTTAACTACATCAATAAAATTATATAAGCCAAAAAGAGAAATTAAGCCAACTGCAATTATCAAAAGATATGTATGCCACTTCATCTTGAAATTAAGATTTATGGCTTTATATTCTATTCTTTGTGTTTTATTATAAATTAAATATAGAGATACATAGCAGATTGCGGTTACCACGCCGTAGACTGCGTTGAACCATATGCTGCCACTTATTTCAGTTGTTTCGCCGCCACTGACGCCTGCAATCAAGTTTGCAATCAGTGCAAATATTAGTGACAAAAGAATTGGCAAAACTAAAGCAAATAGAAATATCTTGCCACTGTCGCCATCATTATAAAAATTTCGTCTATCATAGACCTTTGCATTATTTTCCATTTTTTTATTATACAATAATATTTTGCAAAAGACAAACAAAGTGCTTTACTTTAGAACAAAATTTTATTAAAATCATAGTATGATAGATTTTATGGAAGAAGCGATAAAGCAGGCAGAAATGGCCTTAAAACATGACGAAGTGCCTATTGGTGCTGTTATTGTCAAAGACGGAAAAATCATCGCTAAAGGCTCAAACAAAAGAGAAAAGACTCAAAATGCACTGATGCATGCCGAGATTATTGCAATAAAAAAGGCCTGCCGCAAACTTAAATCTTGGCGGCTTGACGGCTGCACTATTTTTGTTACCCTTGAACCCTGCCCTATGTGCAGCGGTGCTATTGCAAATGCTAGAATTGCCCGTCTTGTTTATGCCTGCAAAGAAAAATCATCAAATGACAATCTTTGCGAGAAGATACTTTCAAGCACGCGGCTTAATCACAAGGTCGAAATAATTTATGATGAAAAATATGGTGATAAATGCAGCAAACTTTTATGCGAATTTTTTAAAGGCAAGAGAAAATGATTTATTTATATTTTTAATGATTTATTTTTTAATGTTTTATTTATTTTTTTATCAAATTTATTTTTTATCAAATTTATTTTTTGTTTTTTGCACGATTTATTTTTCTATTTTTATTTTTTTAATAAGTTGATTTTGTGTTTAATTTTGGGCTTTGTTTATATTTTTAAATAGCCCGCATGAAAAGTGCTCGGAAAGGCATGCCAAAGGCATGCAAAAAAAGAAAGCATGAGCTTTCTTTTTTAAAAAATTTGATTTATCAAATTTTTATTTCCGAGCATATTTGTCAAAAAAAAACAATATATTTTTTATTAAATAATTTTAATAATTTTTTATCAATATTTTTTTATCAATATTTTATAATAATTTCATAAGCTCTTCGTTATATTCTTCTTCGCTTATTTTGCCTTCTTCTTTCATCTTTTTAAGGCGGGCTATTTTTTCTGTTTTTGTTTCATTTATAATCTCAACATTGTCGCCCACCTTGACAGATTTTTCCTTATCAGGCTTTATCCACACCCAATCTGAAATAAACATTGTGATTATTAGAAGAACACTTGAAACAGAAAGTAGGTTTACAATAATCGATATCACAAGAGCTGTCATATAATAGCCATAGCGTTGACGGAAAAGTTTACCATTCCCCCAAATTGCCATGATAAGAAGCACGGCAACTGCGATGCAACAGGCAATCACAATAAAGTCATAGACCACATAGAAGACTGGACTACGAAGTGCTGGGTCTGTTTTAAACCAATTCACTAGTGAATAAATTTCCCATGCGACATCTACAAAATTAAATATTATAGCCACAATTATAAGCCACTTTTTTGTTGTGTTCATAATTCTCCTTTTTATAAAATCAAATATACTAAGTATTTTAGCATTAGCATAAAAATAAGTCAAATCATTTTGATGTTTTATTATTTTATGCTAAAATCTTATCGTTAAGAAGGTGTGATATGAATAAAATTGTTGTAATTACTGGCGGTTCAATGGGAATTGGTAAGGCAACTGCCACTCTATTTAGACAAAAAGGCGACATTGTGCTTAGCGTTGCAAGGCAAATTGATGAAGAGTTTCCTGATTTTAGCTATGTTGCTGATATATCTAATGAAGAACAAGTTAAAAATATTATAACTCAAATTGGAGAAAAATATCACAAGATTGATGTTCTTGTCAATAATGCTGGTATTGGCGTCAACGGTGCACTTGAGCTTGTGCCTTCAAATGTATTTGAAAACACTATGCATGTGAATATTGAAGGTGCTTATCTTGTGACTAAGTACGCCCTGCCATATATGCAAAAAGGAGCCAAAATTATAAATATCTCAAGCGTTTCTGGGCTGTTTGCCTCGCCGTTTAGAAGCCTATACTGTTTTTCAAAGTCTGCCATCCAAATGATGACTATGTGTCAACGAATGGAGCTTTCAAAGGCAAAAATAGATGTTTGTGCTGTTTGTCCTGGTGAAGTTAAAACAGGATTTATGAAAAGACGTGTGAGAATTGAAGACACAAACGAGCGTTACGGCAAGCAAGTTGAACGTGCCTTTGCCTTTCTAGATAAACACGACGAAGGCAAGCGTATGCCACCAGAAAAAGTTGCCAAAGCCATATACAAACAAGCAAAACGCAAAAAATCGAAGCCTTTTGTTATTGTTGGCGGAAGCTTTAAACTTATCTATCTTGGCGTTAAATTGTTGCCAACAAGCTGGGTGCTGGCTCTTACAAATAAGTTTATGGGCGGCGGCAATATAGATTAAATTTACTTAAATATTCAATTATTTTATTTAAAAATAATTTTTATATTTAAAATATTTTTTCTATTTTAAAACATTTTTATTTATTTTTCTCTATTTTTATTTAAAATTTAATTTTTTCAATATAAAAGCCTTTTAAATTTATTGTGAAATATTAAAAAATAACATAGCGTGCTGCTATGTTATTTTCTTTTAGTAAACATCAACATTTTTTTGTTCTTTTTGGTCTTCAATTTCAACAACAACTGCTTCTGTTGTAAGCATTGTGGCTGAAACGCTAGCTGCATTTTGAAGAGCACAGCGAGTGACTTTAGTTGGGTCTATGATACCCTTTTCAATAAGGTCGCAATACTCATT
>CAWVLM010000046.1:0-2905 GCA_963930145.1 Clostridia bacterium | reverse complement strand
TTATCACTACACTCGCAAATAAAAATCTCAAGCAAACAAAAAAGGCTCTTAACCTAAATTAAGAGTCTTTTTTTTGATATTAAAGTTATCTTAAATGATAAAAACTTTATTTCTTCTTCATCTCGCCGAGAGCGGTTTTATCTTGGAATGCAAGGTTTTTTGCCTTTAAAAAGTCGATAAGTTCGGCAATGGTGCCTTTTTTCATGCCAGTGCATGAGAGAAGAAAGCTTTGATTTTTATTGATATAAAGGCAAACATAGTTTTTGAAGGTGACAAGCTTGTAAAGTTCATCATAACTAAATTCTTGGCTTATCTCTTTTCTGGATTGGGCGTCGTCAGCATTTATCTCTTTCTCAGGCTCAGCTTCGTCAACATTTATCACTTTTAAGTGGTCTTCATAAAACTCAAAGGTATTTGCATAGTCCTTGCCGCCAAAGATTGCAGCGTTTTGAGTTTTGATTTGATTTTTGCTTAAATAGGGAAAGAAAAATAGTCCGCCAATGATTCCCGCAAGCAAGATTGCAACGCCAATGTAGGTGTTGACAAAGCATAAGCCTATGCCAAGTCCGCCAAACACAACAGTGATAGCGATGGCGATAAAAAGCGAGTATTTTTTCACAGCAAAGGTTTGAAAGGCGGTGATGTCTTCTTCCTTAAGTTTTGTGGTGTTTAAAAACAATATATTTTCATCAATTTGTGGTTTTTCTTGTGTTTTTTTATCTTTTTTGCTCATATTTTTCATCCTTTAGTTAAATTTTCAAATATTTTATCAAAGTATATAGCAAAAAGTCAAATAATTAAAGCTAAAACCTATTAAAGCAAAAAGAGCAGTTAGTCGCTGCTCTTAATTTGATTTTGAAACTTTATTTTTATTTCATTTTATGTAAACTTTGATGTTTAAAGTTTATCAAGCTTTTATCATGCCTATAGACCAGTCTTAATTAAAGCCTATGCGGCGAACTTCTGGCGTGTCGTCTAAGTCCTTGCTTGACGCCGTGATATCATCATCATTTATTGTAAGGTCGTCAAGTGCGGCTCTGCCTGCCTGATATTCTTCAGCTTTTTGAAGAAGATTTCGCACATACCCAGCGTTAGAAAAATTGTTTTTCTTTCTTTCTGCTTCTAGAATTTCGGCTAGTTTTTTGCTTGCACTATCAGAGATTGTCATGCCGTCACGCTTCATCATGATATTGAAGATTTCGACAAGTTCGTCAAGGGTGTAGTCTTTTATCTCAATAATATTTGAAAACCTACGTTTAAAGCCTACATTTTTGTCGAGCAGCATATCGATTTTATCTTTATAGCCTGCCATAATAACAAGGGTTTTGTTGTCTGGGTTTTGCTCCTGAGCCTTATATAGATTTTCAACTTCAATCATAAGTTGGGTGATAGCCTCGCCTGTGTATGAGTCTTCACTGCCGCTTGAAGAGAGAAGGCTATACACTTCGTCAAGGAACAGTGTGCCGCCCTTTGCCTTTTTGAATATCTCTTTAACTTGACCAACAGTGTGACCAACGTATTTACCTTTAAGTCCTGCACCATTGATTGAAAGAAAGGTTGGGCTTTTCAATATGCCGCTATCATAGAATGTGCGTGACATCGCTTCTGCAACCGTGGTCTTGCCAACGCCAGGATTGCCAACTATTCTAAAATTGCAGTCAATCGCCTTGCCTGGCAGCTTTTGTATAAGCTTTGTCTTGCGTAAAATGGCAGATTTCACATCCTTAAGCCCTATAAGTCCGTCAAAGTTCTTTTCAATGGCTTCTTCCACAGATAATAGCTCACGCTTGCTACTTCTTGAGCTTGACGATTTTGGCTTTTCTAATTTCGCAGTTTTTTCCTTTTGTGCGGACCCCTGTTCTTCGCCGTCGTCTTCAGCCTTGTCCTCGTCAAACTCTAAATCTTTATAGTAGGGCAGAATCAGCTCTAGTGCCTTTTTATAGTTATAACCACGCGATGCAAGAAGGTCATATTTTAAACATTGGAATTTGCGTTGGTAGGTCTTTGCACTGTCAAGGAAAAAATGCTTTATTTCACGCATAGTTTCCAAATATTTTTCGTCTAAATTGCTATTTGCTATCATTAAAGATAATTGGTCAATAGGGCTTTCATTCGGCGGAAGCAAGGCGGTTATGCTGTTTTTAAATTCAAGGTTGTTAAAATAAATAAACAAATCCTGATCGCTTTTGCTGCCTTTTTCTGAAATGATATTGTCAATGCCTGAAAGAATAACTGCCTGCACCGCAAGCCCAGCAGCATTCAACACTTCAATAAAACTATCAACAAAACGTTTTTTAGTGGTTTGAGTGTCTAGAGAGTCGTGTATGTTATAGCACAATTTTTGATATATTGCCGTGTTTTTAAAAGATGAAATAATCTCTTCATCACTTGGCATACTATAAAAATTTGCGTTTTCAATAAAATCACAAGGATTTTTTATAAAATAATATTGCATTGCAACATCATTTAAAACTTGTTCGAAAAACATTAACGCCCCCTTAATATAATGATGATTTATTGATATTATAAATCAAAATTGTCTACCCGTCAATACCAAAAATGAAATTAAATTTAACTATTTTATGTTAAAAATGCAAAAATGGCAACAAAATAAAAAAAATGATTGACAATAATTTGATATGTGTGGTATTATAATAAAGCGTCTAAGTATGAAAATTTAATGAAAAGCTGAGAGACGTTATGGCAAAAATTGGCAATTTGTTAGAGTTTAAGAAAAATTTAGAAATTGGCTAGAGACGAAAATATGAGATAAATTGTAAGGGGACTAAAAGGAAACAAAATTGTCAAGACGCTAAACATTTTTAAAAGTTCGACATGGGGAGATACTCAAGAGGTCGAAGAGGCGGCCCTGCTAAGGCTGTAGGTCGGGCAACCGGCGCGAGGG
>CAWVLM010000045.1:0-9856 GCA_963930145.1 Clostridia bacterium | reverse complement strand
GGTATATTAAGAAGCTTGCATTCATTTACGCAAATGTGTTCAACGTTAGGGTCTACAACAAATACTACACCTGGAAGCTCTCTCATCTCTTTAATTCCACCAAGGTTCTTTTCAAGCTTGTCTCTTTCAGCTTTAAGAAGAGTTACCTCTTTCTTTGGAAGTAGGTCAAATTCGCCTACCCTTTCCATTTGGTTGAGTTTGTTTAGTCTTTCAATTCTAGACTTGATAGTCTTGAAATTTGTTAAGCATCCGCCAAGCCAACGTGTGTTGATGTAGTACATACCGCATCTTTCTGCTTCTTCCTTAACCGCATCTTGAGCTTGTTTTTTTGTTCCAACAAAGAGAACATTTTTCCCTGAAGCAACAACATCCCTTACGAATTGGTAAGCTTTGTCGATTTGCTCAGAAGTTTGTTCTAGATTGATGATGTGAATATCATTTCTAGCAGTAAAAATGTATTTTTTCATCTTAGGGTTCCACTTTCTTGTCTGATGACCAAAGTGAACGCCTGCTTCTAGAAGTTGTTTCATTGAAATAACTGACATTTTAAATTCCTCCTTTTGTTTTTGTCCTTCCTTATAGTTTTCTAGCTCCTAATTGCGACCTCAGAAATAAATCTTTTAAGTTATACCCTGTATAGTTTTAAAGTATAACAAGTTTTAGGCAACTGCAACAGAATATTCTATAAGTGCATATTTGTCCAATGACTTAAGGATTATAACATAAACAATTTTTTTTGTCAATAAAATCATAAACAAAAATAAAAAATTCCTAAGCAAAATTAGGAATTTTTATTGGATTTCTTAGCTCTTTTTCTATAGCATGTAGCCCATAAACTTGGCAAAACAAATTCTGATGTATAGAAAGTTGCTATAATACTAAGCATTATACCAAGCGAAACTTCTCTTACCGCATCAACTGCTAAAACTGAGAAGAGAATGGAAACTAATAGCAAAACAATATAGATTGCGGCTCTTGGCATGGTAATTTCCTTAATAGTTGTATTTGCAATATCACTATTTTTCATATTAGCAAGTTTTCCAGATTTAATGTTATTCTTTGTCATTGAGTAGAAATAGAATAAATTAAATATTGTTAAAATCAAGGTTGAGAATAAGATAATTCCCATAGATAAGTTGATTGTTAGCCTACAAATTAAAATTAGTGATAGTGTAAGGAATAAGTCAAGAGCAATTTGAATAAGACCAACAACAAGTGCGGATACATCATATCTAAAGGCTATATAACATGCTACAAGGATATAAGAAAATACTATGCTGGCAACTATTCCGATAGCCCAGCCATAAGAGCTTGTCGATGGAGTGAAATCTACACTAGAGATTGCTTCATCAAAATTTGCATAGCCAAAAGCCGTAAGCAAACTGCTTCTTATGTCATTATTTTGAGCTTCAATAAGGTCAGCATCATCAACTGTGTTTTGATAGACAACTTCAACAGCCTGCCCGTTATATACGTGATAGCTTGTTATGTTTATAGATGTTGTGCGATATTCACGAATTGAAAGCTCATTTTCTTCTAATACAAGTTCAATTTTTTCTCGAACAGCCTTATAATCCTCTTTATTATCAAGGTTATAGCTTGCAATTTCTTCCCCAAGTCTATTTTCATTATTTACATACACTTTAAATGTGCTTGAGCCTGCAAAATCAGTGCCTAAATTAAAGCCAATAGTACTAAGAAGTATAATTCCAACAATTATAATTATTGCTGGCACAATTAAGAAATATAAAAAGTTTTTTGTTATGTTAAATTTTGAATTGATTATCTTTTGATTTAATTGCATTTTATTCTTTGTTTTATTCATTGTTGTTACCCCCTATTGTGGTTTCGGTAACTAAAGTTTCTTGCTCACTTTGAGTTTGAGATGCCTTGTCATCTTCCTTTATCTCTTTAACATTTTTATCTCTATATAAGTGCAACATTTTAGCTTTAGTGCTATTTAATGGAAGATAAATGTTTAGCAGATATCTTGTAATAACAAGAGAAGCAAATGCCGACAGCAAAGCCCCTAGCATTATAGTTATTGCAAAACCTTTTAATGGAGAAGGGGCAAAAATCCAAAGCATCGCGGTTGCCAAAATTATTATTATATGGCTGTCAAGAATAGTCCAAAGCGACTTTTTTATACCACTTTTGAAAGACAAGTGAATTTTTTTGCCAAGTGCATATTCTTCTCTAATTTTTTCAAATATAAATATATTTGAAATTACTGCAAGAACAAAAGCAAAAAGGCAACCAAAGAGTGCTGATAAATTTAGAACGATAAATGGTATTGCTTGCATAAAAAATACAAACAAAATCAAATAGAATATTATCGACAAGCTTCCAAGTAACCCCAAGTGACCATATCTAACACAAAGTAGCACCAAAGTTAAAACGATAATTATAGCAGAAGCAATTCCTGCGTATAAAAGAGTGTTTTCTCCAAGCACAGGACTGATGTAGCTTGTTTCTAAGAGAGTTAAATCAACCCCTAAAGAACCACCTATTATAGAATAAACAAGTTCCAAAGTTGCGGTAGACGAAGAAGAGCTATAATTTGTGCTGTCTGAACTTGCGAAAGTGATTGTGTCATTATTTATTGCATCATCTATAGTGATTGTTGACAACAAATTATCACTATTTATTTCATTTATATAGATATATGCACTAGTTTTGCCTGTTTCATCTGCGTCATCTATAAGTGAAGATAGACTGTTTTGTCCATCCTTTGTAAACTCTAGAACAACTGTATAGCCACTATTATCATAATCATAGCCCACATAAGCAGTTTGAATTTCTTTGCTTTCAAGGTATACGTCTGGATTGGTTAAAGTTTCAGACGCCTGGTCTAGAGTTATGAATATTTGTTTCCCGTTTTCTAAATATTTAAATGTATAATCTGTATCTTGCGAATTAGATACCTCTATTCTAAGCTTATTTTCGCCCTGTCTTGCAACAAATAATTCAGTATAATCTGCATTATGTTTTAATCCATCTTCTATTTTATTCAATGAATTGTCAATAATCTCGGCAATATTTGTATTAGAAGATGTCCCGTTAAGTTCCGCTTGATAAATAGCAGAAATGCCGCCACCTAGGTCGATACCCTGCTGGATTGCCCCTACAAAGCCATTATATCTATCTGTACTTGCAGGCACATTAAAAGGACATACACTTAAAAGTACGCCCAAAATTGCAATAATTATAAGTAAAACGAAATTTGTTATTGAGTATTTCTTTAACATCTATAGTCCTCTTAATCAAATGAATATAAAATTCAAGAATTTAACTTACTTTCATAATTATAAAGAATTAAAAGGACTATGTCAATTAAATTTAAGACTTAGTTTGTACTTTTTTTAATATTTACACTTATTATACCACAAATAGCCCCAATAACTGCTCCAAATACGCTGTCGGTTAGAAGAGTTATATCAAAAACAAAGCTTCCGCTCAGCAATGAGAAAACAACAAATGCAAGCAATGTGTAAATAAAACCTATTAGTAGACCACTTACAAGCCCCAATTCTTTACATTTTTTAAGTCCAATAAAAACACCCAAGAATATGCTTACACCCTTTATAACTTGATTGATTGGGTTGATAACGCTATCTGAAATATTGGTAAACTTTAAAATAAATGCAAAAACTAGCACGAGCACAAGCGAAGTGCAAAGTGCAATCAAGGTGCCTTTTACAATAAAACCTATTAAGGGATGCCTATTCTTTGTGCTTTGTATATTGATTTTTGTTTTCAATTTCATGTTTGACTCCTTTTTCAAAATTTATACATTTTGCTAATAAATAAATATGATGACTTAACAAAAAAAATAACTTACATATCATATGCAAGTCATTTTATTGACTATTTAATTCATCGGGATTGATTGTTATAGGTTCAAAACTGGCTTCAATATTTTTGAGCTGCATCTCAAATTTACTATAATCTTCTCTTACTTTATTTATATTTTTGTATTGTTTATCGGTATTTTCAAGAAAGTCCTGTCTATTATTTAGATAGGCTATAAAGCCCAGTCCGTAAAAGCGTCTTACTAAAGCTTGATGCCGAATGAGTTTGAATTTTTGATTTTTCTTTAGGCATGCCGTGGTTTTTATGGTGCGTTTGTCTTTCAATAGAACGCTTTTTGTTATTCTTTGTATCTCTTGGAAATTAAAGACTCTTTCATAAAGCCCTTTTTCCATAACCACATAGTTAGCCCCATCGAAAACATATTCCTCGCCATTATAATCAAAAAGCACTATTGAATGAAAAAGACCATTATTTATATTGAATGGATTGATAGTTCCAAATATAAGACATGCATCTCCATGATAGGTTGTAGCAAACTTATATGCATTTGTATGACATTTTTCTTCTTGACAATACGCCTGCTCGCCCAAAATAGCATTGGCATTGACAAAACTGCCTTTTCCAAAGGATTTATCAATCACAAACCAACCATTTTGTTTTTTTAAATTTTTATTTATATATTCTAATTCTTTTTCCTTTAGCGGTTTACCTTCATACAAAGATTTGCATATATTATGAAGGTAAATATCAAAGCGTTCCCTTCCATCTAATGGTTTTGTTTTTAACCTTTCGCTAAGATATAAGGGATAAGAACTCTCTTCAATTAACCTACTTTTCAAAAAGTCTTCAGAATTATATATCTTCATCAATTTAATTATAGTATATTTTTGTTATCAAGTCAATATTTTTACAAAATGCCGTCATTTTAAGATAAAAAAAGAAGATAATGCATCTTCTAAAATTTATAACATTTTCTTCTTTTCTTTCTTTTTAGGCTCTTTTTTGTCTATATTTTCTTGTCCTTGTGCTGGCTGCTCTTTTGTGTTAGCTTGTGTATCTGACGTGTTAGAAACAGCTGTTACTGAAACATTCTCTTTAAGTTCTTGCTCTTTTTGATCTGGTTGAGTTAAATTTGCAGTCATGGCAGGCTCTTCTTTTTGTTCATCATCTTTAAAAATAGTATAAATAGCATACGCGTCTACTGAAATATACCCTTTCTTGCTATCTGTACCTGATTCAATGGTGACAATTTTTTTATCTCCTTCAAGTTGAAGGTCAACGATAGTGCCATAGACTCCACTTGTAGTCAAAACCCTATCACCCCTTTTAAGCGAATTAGTCTGTTCCTGCATTCTTTGGTTTTCTTTTTTATTCCTTGCTGAAATCATGATTGGATAGATTATAATCAAAAGCACAATAAAAACAATTAGAATGATTTGAGTTGCGTCCATATTATCTCCTTTTATATAATTTTTTAACTTGACATAGAAAAGTCTAGCATATTGCCACCAAAATTCAAAATGAATTTAACTAGATTTTCTTTGTTTTTATCTCATTTTCTAGTCTGTCGATAAATTCTGACAATAATAGACCTGATTTATTTTCAAAGCCTCTTCCTCTTATGCTAATTGTGCTATTCTTCTCTTCTTCATCACCAACAATGATAAGATAAGGAATTTTCATTGAAAGAGCTTCTCTTATTTTATATCCAATTTTTTCGTTTCTTATATCACTTGTAACTCTGAGCCCTTTTGATAAGAGTTCAACTTTAATTTTTTCCGCATAGTCATTATTTCTATCAGTCAATGATAAAACTCTTACTTGCTCTGGTGCAAGCCATAACGGCAATAACCCTTTTGTTTCTTCAAGAAGGAAAGCAATAAATCGGTCAAGAGAGCCAAGTATCGCCCTATGGATAACAACAGGTCTTTGCTTTTGATTATTTTCATCAATATATTCAAGGTCAAACTTTTCAGGCAGTTGATAGTCAAGTTGCACAGTTGAAAGGGTTACTTCATGTCCAAGTGCACTATATACTTGAACATCTATTTTAGGACCATAGAATGCAGCCTCGCCTTCAGCTTCATAATAGTTTGCCCCTGTTGACTTGATGATTTCTCTAAGTGCATTTTCGCTCTTTTCCCAAAGCTCATCATTGCCAAAATATTTTGCAGTATCATTCTTATCGCGAAGAGAAAGTCTTAAAGTATAATCTTTAAATCCAAAGTCTTTATAAACTTCAAGTATTAAAGATATAACCCCTTTTATTTCACCAGCAATTTGGTCTGGTGTGCAGAAGATGTGTGAGTCATTTTGAGTGAAGGCTCTTGCTCTTTCAAGTCCACAAAGGTTGCCGCTATCTTCAAATCTAAAATCGTTTGCAATTTCTGCTATTCGGACAGGCAGGTCGCGGTATGAGTGCAACGAATGTTTAAACATAACCATATGATGTGGGCAGTTCATAGGACGAAGAACATAGGCTTCATCGTCAAGCTCCATTGCTGGAAACATATCTTCTTTGTAGTGGTCCCAGTGACCAGATGTCTTATAAAGGTCAACATTTCCAAGAGATGGAGTCATGACATGTTTATAGCCTTTAGAAAGCTCCTTGTTCATAATATAATCAGATAGAATCCTTCTCAAAATAAAGCCATTTGGTAGATACATTGGAAGCCCTTTCCCGATAAGCTCATCAAACATAAAAATATTGAGTTCTTTACCAAGTTTTCTATGGTCTCTTTGTTTTGCTTCTTCAACTAATTTCATATAATCTGCAAGCTCTTTCTTTGTTTTAAAGGCATAGCAATAAACTCTTTGAAGCATCTTATTCTTTTCGCTTCCACGCCAATATGCACCATTTACGGCATGAATTTTATAGCCAAAATTTTGAAGACGTCTTGTGCTGTCTACATGGGGTCCACGACAAAGGTCACAAAAATCATCACCAGTATAATAGAGAGATACTTCTTCATTTTCTGGCAATTCCTTTATAATTTCTGTTTTATATTCATTGTTTGCAAAAAGCCTTAAAGCCTCCTCTCTTGAAACAACCTTCTTTGTAAATTCTTCGCCCTTATTGACAATTTCTCTCATTTTCTTTTCTATATTTTCATACTCGCTAGGAGTGATTGAATGAGCAAGGTCTATGTCATAATAAAAGCCATTATCAATAGCTGGGCCTATTGTAAGTTTAGTATCAGGATATAACTCCATTAAAGCTTTTGCAAGCACGTGTGCAAGAGAATGTCTTGCCTTCATAAGTTCTTCATCTTGTTCTCTTTTTATTTCCATTTTTGTCTCCTTTGTTGGACTTTTTTAAATAAAAAAGTCCTTAAAATAAATTTAAGGACGATTTAAACAAAACCGCGGTTCCACCTTAATTGCAAAAGTGCCACTCATTTTAAACTTATCATCATAGCAGTGGTTTCAATCATCATTTTAGCCAAGATTTTTCACCAAACAATCTCTCTCTATAGGCATCAAATGCATCTACTTGTCTGCTACTCCAAGTATCTATTTGCATTTTAACACCATTTTTTTTGGTTGTCAACTAAAATTTCAAATATTTTCAAATCTTATAAATGGTGCTAATATTATCGTAATTATTTTGAGAATTTATATTATTTATTGTTATACGCTCTTCAAATATACGTTCTAACAAGTTGATAGCACTGCTGGTCTCTTTGAAAAAAAGGTTTATTTTTTGTGGTGATAGGTCTATGACAGATGAAACTATGGATTCTTCATTAAACACCTTATTTTGGTATTGACCATTCTCTAGAGTGAATATTTTATACCCATCGTCTTCCTTGACAACGCTTATTTCATCTTCGCAGATGTCTAGGTTGTCAACCAAAAATTTTAGTAAATCTATAAAACTATCGGAGGAGACAAGGTAATCACTATTTTCATTTGACAATGAGACAAGTTCAGCCCATTTTTCTTGCAGCGATTTTAACTTAAAATAATAAAAGGACTCTAAAAACAAATCATGTTCTAAAACAAGATATTTTTTAACTATATATTTATCGGTTTCCTTATCAAAATTTAATAGAGCTTTTTTAAAAGCAAGCAAACCTATTTTATCTTTTCTTGGAAAAACTAAAAAATTATCTAAAAAAGCCATTTTAAAATTAGTACAAACAAGCTCTATTATACAAGACGTTATAAGACTTTTTGCCTGTTGCTTAAACTTTTCATTGACAGCAACGAGAATAGATATATAGTTTTTATCTTCGTCAATAGTTATTATGCCGCCCATTTCTTGCAATGCACTAAGTAGTGATTTATACAAAATATTTGCAACTGCCGTATTTTCCGATTTAATATTAAGTGATATTTCCCACATATTCGCTCCTTGCTATAGTATTTTATGCAAGGCTTTAAAAAATACACTTAGAATTTAAAAATTAAATCAAATAATTTGACAAATAATCGAAAAATATTGATAATAATATATATGAAGGGTTTGAATATGAAAAAATCAATAAAAATATTTCTATTATTGCTATGTTTATGCCCGCTGCTATTGCTTTCTGCGTGCGGCACTACAACTTATTATACCATAACCGTTTCTCCAAGCGATAGTGTGCTTGGTTCTGTGCTTGGCACTTTAAGCGATTCCACTCAAGTTGAAGGCACTTCAATGAATCTTACGGCTAAAGAAAATAATGCGCAGACCAATCCTTTTATTTGCTGGATTAAAAATAATAACACGGTTGTAAGCACAGATTTAACTCTTAACCTTACCTATAATAGCAGTTCCGCTGGAAGATATACTGCCTTATTTGCCGAAGAAAATCCTAGCTCTATGATGTATACCGCTCTTAATACAATTACTTTCGATCCAACTGATGATGTAACGAGCATAAGCTTTTCTTTAAGTTACTCAAGAACGGCTAGCGGAAGTGACGTTTATACCACTCTTGCAAGCCAAACCCTTACCACAGAAAACAAATACACCTCTGACCATACATCAGTTTTATATCTTGGCTCTGCTGGAACAATTTCTAACTATCAGTATAGATTTAATTTACAAATAACAACAATGGATTCGACTGGAAGAGAAACCACATATACCCTTACAAGCCAAACAATTTTAAATAATTCTTATTTTAATGGCTCTAGTAGCTGTGAATTAACAATCTATGATAATGTTTCAGAGAGCAATATTATTTTATCGTTTGAAAAATTAAGTAAAGAAATGTTTTCGGCTGAGACGCAACTTTTATAAACAAAACTATTTAAAAATAGAAGAAGGTCTGTAAACCTTCTTCTATTTTGGCTGAAAACTATTTGCAGTCCTTAGCTGAACCAGATTTAGAACCGCAACCCTTAGCTTCTTTAGATGCCTCTACACTCTTTGCAGATTTTGACATCTTGCCCTTGGTACTTTTCCCCATTTTGGAATTTTTACCAAACATAGTTTTCACCTCCCTGTTATCAAGGTATACAACCTTGTAATTTAATTATGGCTTTATAATTAAAAAATATACATATTAAAAACAATATACTTTAAAAATATAATAAAAACTATCTTCCTAGTATCTATAACACAAAAAACGATTATCTAATTATTTCATTAGAATAATCGTTTTTTTCTTTAAATTACAAAATTTATCTAATTATTTTGTAGATTTTTTTGTTTTACCTGCAACCTTTGCTGAAGAAGTTTTCTTAGCAGGAGCTTTAGCTGCAGTTTTTTTGGCAGTTTTTTCTGCTTTTTCTTCTTTTTGAGCATCTTCAAGAAGGTCATAGTATTTATCGAATACTGCGATTGCAACTTCTTCGTCTTCTTCAACCTTGATAATTGAATTGCCATCTTTATCTTGGTCAACTACGAAAACAATAGCCTCATCATCACCGATACCTTCTATTTTATCCATTGGTTTTAAAACACAATATAATCTTTTTTCCTTTCTTACTTCATAAGGAATAACAGCAATTTGCTCAAATGTTAATTGTCTGCCATTTTCATCCATAAGAACGATAGGGTCCTTATTGTCTTGATCAAGAAGTACATCAAGAATATCAATTGGTTTTA
>CAWVLM010000044.1:0-13613 GCA_963930145.1 Clostridia bacterium | reverse complement strand
CGGAGAGATAGGGATTCGAACCCCAGGATGCTTTCACATCAACGGTTTTCAAGACCGCCGCTTTCGACCGCTCAGCCATCTCTCCATACTTAAATAACAATACCATTATACACAATTTATATGCTTTTTTCAAGCGTTTTTTTAATATTTTTTATATTTTTTATCGTTATTTTTCGACATCTTCTCTTCGCAGGTCTTGAAATTACAATTTGTGAGTGCTATAATATTGGCATTAGGGGAATATATTATGTTAAAGCAACGAAAATTAGTTAAACTTGGGGTTATATCTCTATCTGCTCTATTTTTTGCAACAATTGGACTTACAATGTGTTATAGCACCATAAAAGCTGAAACCGATTATATAAACAGGAAAGGTGATGAGAGATTTTTTAAAACAATTTTTCATCAGGATGCGAGACTTGAAACGGGTGGTGATGAAATACTTGTTGTATTGCATGATTTTACTGAAAAAGAGAAATATTATGTTAAACAGTCAATTCGCGAAATAGATTATTTGTCAGATAATCTTAATTATGTTTTTTCAGATGAAGAGAACTTTGAAACTGACCAAGTTTTGAACATTTATAATAATTGTGAGCTTGACGGAAATGCGGCTGGGCAGTTTAAGGTTAACTTAGACCAGCGTTCTGCCACTATGCAATATCCGTTGGAGATAAGTTTGGAAGGCGGGCTGATAAACTATGTTGATGAATTTGACCGTGATGTTAGGCTTTTGTCTGCTGTTGTAACGCACGAGGTTATGCATACACTTGGTTTTAATGATTTAAGAACGGACAGATGGCTAGGGCAGTCAATAATGTATTGGAATATTGACGATTCAAGTGACCATGGCGTGAATAAGATGACTGAGAGTGACAGGCAAGCAATTATAGACAAGTACGGCCCTTCCACAGAAGAAATTGGAAGAGAATAAAAAATACATCTTCGGTAAGACAGTGTCTTAAAGAAGATGGTTTTTTAAATAATTAAAAGAAATATCTTGTGATTGTTGAAGAGAGAATAAATTGATTAGTAATTTGAGCACTCTATTATAATTTGTGATATTTTAAAAATGTTGGTTTTATATAAATTTGAAATAAATTTAAAATTATTGGAGTTTTTAAATAAAAACCTTAATAAAAGTGTGGAAATTTTGCCTTTTATTAAGGTTATTTTTTATTTATGAGCGTGGTGTTTTATCAAGCCAAAAGCTTTACTTATCTCCATTACGATTATTGGCACAATGGCAAGAGCTATTGCTATAAGGTAGGCATAGTATGGAAGATAAATCATTCCAAAAGCCGTTAGCACGCCAGGGACAAAGCACACAAAGCAAATTAGAACAATGGAAATTAAGGTCACAATGTTGAGTTTTTTATTTGAGAAAATGCCTATTTTAAAGAGAGAATGTTCAGAACGCATATTGTAGGCATGCAAGATTTGAGAAAGTGCAAGGGTGATAAACGCAAGAGTCCTTCCGCCTTCATCGCTGCCGCTTATCTGTCTGCCGATAACGAAAGCCGCGATAGCAAGCCCGCCAAACATCGCACCTTGCAGCACAATTCTTACTCCATAGCCATGAGCGAAAAGACTTTCCTTTTTAGGTTTAGGCTTGTGCGACATGATATCTTTTTCAACATTTTCCATGCCGAGTGCGATTGCTGGTAGTGAGTCGGTGATAAGGTTTATCCACAAAAGTTGAATGGAAAGGAAAGGCGAAAGCCGCCAAATTAGCATTGTAAAGAAGACGGCAAGCACTTCGCCTATGTTTGTTCCAAGCAAGAACCCCACCACTTTTTTGATGTTTGCGTATATTCCGCGACCTTCTTTTACAGCGTCAACAATAGTTGCGAAGTTATCGTCTGTAAGTGTCATGTCGGCGGCACTTTTTGCAACATCCGTGCCAGTTATACCCATAGCACAGCCAATGTCTGCAGCTTTAAGGGCGGGAGCATCATTGACGCCATCACCAGTCATAGAAACAACTTCGCCTTTCTTTTGCCAAGCTTTAACGATTCGGATTTTGTTTTCTGGGGAAACCCTTGCATAGACTGCGATATTTTTAACTTCCCTGTCAAGCTCTTCATCGCTCATCTTATCAAGTTCTTTGCCTGTGATAGCACGGTCGCCTTCGCAAAGGATGCCAAGCTCTTTTGCAATGGCGGAAGCGGTTGCAATGTGGTCGCCTGTTATCATGATAGGTTTTATTCCTGCCTGTTTGCAAATTTCAACCGCATGTTTAGCTTCAGGCCGTGGCGGGTCAATCATTCCTATAAGCCCAAGAAAGGTCAAGCCATTTTCAAGGCTTTCGCTTGTTATTTCACTAGGAATTTCGGCAAGTTCTTTATACCCAACGGCAATAACTCGCAAGGCATTATTGCTCATTTCAGCATTGGCATTTTCAGCTTTTTCATAGTCAATTTTAACACATCTTTCAGCCATAACATCAAAGGCACCTTTGACGATTGCAACAGGCCTGTTATCAATCATATTGATAGTGGTCATAAGCTTGCGGTCAGAATCGAACGGAATTTCGGCAAGGCGTGGGTAAAGTTCATTAAGTTTGCGTTTTGATGAGCCCACCTTATATGACGCAAGCACGATAGCAGTTTCTGTGGGGTCGCCAATATGCTGTTCTTTTCCGTCAGAGAAATTCACATCGCCGTCAGAACAGAGCGTGCCATAGGCAAGAAGTTTTTTGACGTGTTCATTTGCCGCCGTAGTAAAGTCTTTCACTCCTTCGATTTCAGTATAAGTCTTAACAAGTGTCATGCGATTTTGAGTCAGCGTGCCTGTTTTATCAGAGCAAATTATTGAAGCACTTCCAAGCGTTTCAACAGCGGGCAGCCTTCTGATAATTGCATTTTTCTTGACCATACGCTGCACGCCAATAGAAAGCACAATGGTCACAATGGCGGGCAATCCTTCAGGTATAGCAGAAACAGCGAGAGACACAGCTGTCATAAACACATCCATAATCTCCATGCCGTCAATAAGCCCAACTATAAATATGATAGCACAGGCGGCGAGTGCGATAAGCCCAAGATATTTTCCGAGTTTTGCAAGCTTGAGTTGAAGGGGAGTTTTAGTCTCCTTTTCTCCTGCAAGCAGCCCTGCAATCTTACCCATTTCAGTGTTCATGCCCGTGCCTGTGGCGATAGCAACTCCCGTGCCGTAGGTTATAGAGCAGCCCGAGAAGACCATATTGTCTCTATCTCCAACTGCTGCATTTTCGGCGACCGCTGCGTTAGCGTCTTTTTCTGATGGCACAGATTCGCCAGTCAAGGCAGACTCTTCAGATTTTAGATTGACAGACCGAATAAGCCTTGCGTCAGCAGGAATAAAGTCTCCAGCTTCAAGCTTGATGATATCTCCAGGCACAACATCTTGAGCGTTTATAAGCTTCTCTTGCCCATCTCGCAAAACTCTTGCATGCGGTGCAGACATATTTTGCAGTGCCTCGAGTGCCTTTTCAGCCTTATTTTCTTGAAAAACTCCAATAAGAGCATTCATAATCACAATAAGAAGAATAAGTGCAGGTTCAATAAACTCTTGCGGCTCTTTTTCAACTATGGCGATGACAAAAGAGATAATCGCCGCGATAAGCAAAATTACAATCATCACATCTTTAAATTGCTCTAGAAAGCGAAGGAAAAAACTTTTTTTCTTCTTTTCTTTAAGTTTGTTTTTTCCATATTTTGCAAGTCTTGACTGGGCTTCCACGCTGCTAAGCCCATTTTCTATATCTGTTTGAAATTCTTTAGCTAGCTTATTTATTTCTTCATCTGTCATCAGTGGGTCTCCTATATTTTAGTATAATATATATTATTATATATAAACTTTATAATATTTCAAATATTTCAAGATTAACATTAAATATCAATTCAAATATCACTTTCAAGGTTTAGTGTTGCCGTCATTTAAGTCAATATTGTTTGTGTATTTTGTTTGATAGCCACTATTTTCGCTTGGTCTTAAAGCGTTAGGGTATTGCAGGTCGGACTTTAAATCAGCTATAATTTTTTGCAACTTATTTGAAATATTATAAGGATTTTCAATGTCCCACAATACTTGAGCTTTGTTATTGCTAGTTATATAGATGTCGCCAACTTTAAGCAATTTATCAATCACTCCAACCCTTAGATTTATATTTTCAATATCACTATAATAAATATTGTTTATATTGATGCCAATAATTCCACTTCTAATTATTATGCGGCTATTTGTAAAGGCATATTCAAGGTGCTTATACTCTTTATTTGCAGTCAAAATATTTTTAATCCATAGCCATACAGGCAAAAGGTGGAAGAGAAAGAACACACATAAAAATATAGCCAAACCGACAGGCAGCGAAGAAAAAACGCCAAAACCTATCAAACATCCAAGGAAACTGCCGTCTATTGCAAGCCATAATAAAGCTATGGGCATCATTTTTAGAATTGAATTTATAACATATGCTTTTTTCTTAGGTTTTCCACGCCATAAAAGCTGTTCATCTTCAAGGATAAGATTGTCAATGTTATTTTGGTTTGTGTTATCATAGAAATAATTTTCATCATATTTCTTCATAAAAAACTCCATTTAGCAGATAATTTTACTTTATTATTATAAATATAACATAATTTATTAAAAAATAGAAATAAAACACAAGAAAAAGAAATAAAAATTTCAAAGCTGGGGACAATAAAAATAGCCCAAAAAATATAATAAAAAATATTACGAAAAATTAAGAATTTTGTTAGTAAAAAATAAATTTATGTGTTATACTAAAATTAAATTAAAAGGGGAAAGATTATGATATCATTATTGGCAAGTGTTGATGGCACTTTAAGAACCTTCTTTGATCAGCTTACTGATGCATTAGGCTTTGCTGGCTACCTAGGTTTAGTACTTGGGATAGAAGCTTTATTTATCATACTTTTTGTGGTAAAATCAGCCTTTTCTTATGAAGCTAGATTGAAAAGGAGTTTAGATAAAGCCAACAAGTGGCTATTTAAAAACAAAAAAATTGATATAAATAATATCAAAGATTTCACAAACATAATAAAAAAAGGACCCAAACGTTTGGTTTACTTTTGGCAACAATACATACTCTATAGAGATGGCGACCCATCTAAATATATGTCAGAAGAAAACTTGATTGAAAAACCACTTAAAACAAGTGCGTGGGCAAGCAATATCAGAAACCTTGGAATACTTACAGGCGTATGGGCTGTTATCAGCTTGATGTTTGGTCTTGCATCTCAAACGAAGGAAACTTTTGGCTTTCAAGCAATAGTTGTAGCTTTCGTTCTCCCAGCCCTTGTTGCAATTTTAGGAATTATTGCAATCATAGCACTTAAGGCAAGGCGAGTTGCAAACCTTGATGATATTTATCATATCTATCACATCTTTGCAAGATTTTTGACCAATGCCTGCGTTGACCTTACTCCATATCTTGATTTCAACCTTCTATTTACAGAGAAGGAACTTGAAAATGGCAACCCTCAACTTCGTGAATACTACGAGGCAAGAGCAAGAAAAATTAAAGAAGAATTTGAAAACGCTCAAAAGAATGACGCTCCTTTTGAAAATTATAAATTTGAAAATGTAGGAGTGGATGGCACACTTCTTCTTAATCGTGCCATGAAAGAAAGTGAAGCATATATTACCAAGAAGAACCAAACACTTTCTCAAATTGCTCAGATAGAAGCTCAAAAGGATGCTTTAAGAAGAAACTATGAAAATGTGCAGATGGACTTGCAAAGAAAAATTCAAGCAACCAAAGAAAATATACAAAAACTTATTGAACAGCAAGCTGCCACCACCAGCCGTATTGAAGTTGGTCTTTTAAGGCAACAACAAGAGAAGGAAGTAAAAAAGAAAGAGTCGCATCAAAAGGACTATGACCAAGAAGAAAAGCGATACCTTGCATCAAAAGATGAACTTGATAAAGAAATTCAAGAGCTCAATAAAGTTCTTGATGAAGGGCTTGACGAAGTGCAAAAGGCCATGTCAGCTGAGTATCAAACCTTCTTCGAAAAGGTTATGAAAAGTGCATATCAAGTTGCAGAAGCCAAAGTCAAAGATGAGAAGAACTCACTTATCAACGAAAAGGATAAGAATGAGAACGAACTTATCAGCGTTCAAACACAAATAAAACGACTTAAAGATGAAAACGATACTCTTAGGAATAGACTTTCTCAGTATGATGCAAATTATATGGAAAATTCTCAGGGAGACGAACAAGGCTACTATGATGAAAATGGCAACTACATCTATAGCGATGGCTCATATCATGATACCAATGGGCTGTTCCACGATGTTGACGGCAAAGTATATAATATGAATGGAGAACTAGTCTCTCAAGACATAAGCCCAGAAGAGCAGGAAAAACTCAAGAAAGAAGAGATTAAAAATGAGCAAATTGAAGCTTTTGGCGGGTATATTGATGAAAATAATCAAATAGCTTCAGCAGTAAATGCCGAAGAGACAGAACTGCCAAGCGAAGAACAACCTGAACCTACTGACGAGAATGAGATTGCGACTGCAGAGCAGGCAGAAGAGCAGCCTGTTGAGAAGAAAGAGACCGAACCACAAGAGCAGAAGGAGCAAGAAAATACCGCTGTAATTTCAGAAGAGTCTAAGGACGAAAAGGCAGAAGAGCCTATAGCTGCCGCTAAAAAGGAAGAACCACAAACTGAAAAGAAGAAGCGTGGTAGACCACGAAAAACTCAAACTGATGAGACGGCAAAAGAAACTCCAGCCGAGCCAAAGAAACGTGGCAGACCACGAAAGTCGGCATCTCAAGAGCCAGCAAAGGATGAGTCAGCCGCACCTAAGAAGCGTGGACGTCCGTCAAAAACTGAAAGTGCACAAAAGCCTAAAACAACAAAATCAAAATCTAACACTAAGGCAAAAACCACAACAAAAAAGGCGTCAACAAAGCCTAAAACAGCTAAAGCTGTAACGGGAGAAACGGCAAGCAAGAGTACTTCTAAAAAACCTGCCTCACAAACAAAAACAGCATCAGCTGAAACGCCAACAAGTACAGCAACACAAAAAAAGCGTGGTCGTCCAAGGAAGACTACCACAGAAAAAACACCAACTGAGACCACACAAACCAAAAAACGCGGCAGACCAAGCAAACAAGTTCCAGAATTAAGCGGAAGCTTCCTTGATAAAATCAACGAACTTATCAGCCAAGAAGAGAGCAAACTCAAAAACATGAAGGCTTACTTTAATTCTGAAATCGACCAAGCGTTAGAACCTGAAGAGAAAGATAATATAAATCAAGAAAAAGACGACATCATGACTGCTGTTGAGTCGCTCAAAGAGCAGGCAAATCAAGCTAAATCAAGCGGTCAGTCAGAAGAACTTTCAAAAGTCAACAAACGAATAGAAGACCTTATTAAAGAGCTTTCAAACATCAATTCAGGAGATGAAGGTGGAGAAGACGGCGAAGGCACAAATTCAAACACAGCTCAATAAAAACAAAAAGACAATTCTTAGGAGTTGTCTTTTTTGCATGCTATGGCGGGAAAGATGCATTGCTAAAAAAATGTCAGGCAAAAACCTAACATTTAAACTTGAACAACATTTTTAAATTTTTGATTTTCGGCAATACAACAGATATTTATTTTTAGAATTATCAGTTATATTTGCGAAATTGTAATCCTATTTTGCAACAATTTCAAGGTCAATTTGGGCACTGATTTCTGGGTGCAATTTGATATTGATTTTATAGCTTCCAATAGTTTTAAGCGGCTCTTTTAGCTCAATTTTGCGTTTATCTACTTCGTAGCCCTGTTTATTTAGTGCATCGCTGATTTCTTTTGTGGTGACAGAACCAAAAGTTTTACCGTTTTCGCCACATTTGATTTCAACAATCACCTTAGATGAAGAAAGTCTGTCAGCCAAAGCTTTTGCTGCTTGTTTTTCCATTTCTTTATGATAGTCAGTGGCTGATTTTTTCATTTTATTTTCGCTTATCGCACTGTTGTCAGCAACCCTAGCTTTACCCGTTTTCAGCAAAAAATTTTTTGCATAGCCGTCTGCAACGTTTTTTATTTCACCTTTTTTGCCTGTTCCTTTTACATCTACCAATAATAAAACTTTCATTCTTTGCTCCTTATTTTTATTTTATTGTATTTTGTCTAAAAAGTCAAATGTTTGTCAATAATATTGCAGTGATTAAAATTTGTTATTTTTAGCAATAAAAGGAGAATTTATGGATATAAGATGCAGAAAAACAACATGCAAATTTAATGACAGATTCACGTGCAAGGCAAAGGATATTTTGGTAAGCGACAAAGTGATTTGTTCAACCTTTCAAAAGGACGATAATAAAAAGGCTGTTGCCGATATCACCAAGCATCTCTTTGAGCAAGAACCAGATTTCGCTCCGCAGCGAGACAGCAAAACTTTAGATATAAAATGCACAGCCAAGTGTCTTTTCAATCATAATGGCAAATGTGTGTCAAACGGCATAACATTAAACTCAATAAAAGAAAAGCCCTATTGCGTCAGCTTTTTGAAGGATTAAAGTTATATTTGATATTTTAACCCTTTTTTCTACTTGCATTTTACGCTAAATTAGGGTATAATCTTTGTATGAGAAAAATCAAGTTTAAATCTAGGGAAGTTGTATCAAGAGCTCCCGAATCTGAAAATAAGCCTGAAATTAAAAAAGAAGATGTTAAACTCTCATACAAAGTGTATGGGCAAGATTTTTCGCTCTCAGATGCTGACTTTATTGATTGTTATCGCACACGAATGAAGATGTTGGCAATGCGTTTCATGCTTGTGGGACGTATTGACGATAAGGGTGTTTATAGAATAAAAGACGAAATCAAATATGACCTAATCAACATGCTTAAAGAAATAAGTGACGAAGGCGAAGATTTTATTCGCGGTGAAGCTTATTTTATGAAGAAATATTTTTACTTTAAGATTGATATAACTCGCGATGGACTCAAGGCAAAGGCGTCACTATACTTGTCAGAGTTTGTAGACGACTTCCTTGATGATGAATACATTGTTTCACATATTGCTGACTTTGAAGATGTTGACGACCAGCATTTTATGAACAAAACTAAAGAGGCTTACAACTTAAAGGATGTTGCACTGAAGAATGATGAGCTAAAGATACCTAATCTCGCCGTGCTTATGCAAGATGAATATGACATTGATAAGTATATTGGCGGGCTATACGATATTGCCTCTCAAATTTATCTTATGCGTATGCTTAAACTGCTTGAAGAGAGCGGAGACCCTGTTTGTTTAGATATTATAAGACGCTATAGAGAGCTCTCTGTTGATATTGATGAGAATGAAAGCGATGAATATGAAAGACGAAATATCAATAAAAATACCCGTCTAAAAGCTCTTCTTGATAGGGCTATTGATGAAAAGGGTGGGCTTGAAAAACTGCCTGTAAATAAAGAAAAACTTAAAAATATTGTCCATGAAATCAATAAATCAGTCAAAGCGATTGACGGACTTCAAATGAACCCAGCTGCAATTGAGATTTTAAGACCAGACAGCCCAAAAGGCGGCGGTGGCGGCAGCAGTGCTTTGCCAAAAAAAGTGGCGGGCAAGTCGCAGCCTAAAAAATCAAGCGGCGGGCAACCAAAGAAAAATGATAAAAAGCCTTCTGCTACAAGTGCGGGCAAACCTAAAACTGATAAACCTGAGAAAAAAGAAGATAAAAAAACAAAGCCTTTATATACAGGCAATCCTTTTGCTGAACTTGAGAAGAAACGCAAAAAAGAAAAAGAAGAAGAGATGCGAAGGCGTGCAGCCAAACGCGGTAAAGACAAACAAGAAGGCGACTTAGACCAAAGTAAGAAAACGCCAGCAGCTGACGAAACAAAAAAAACAGCAGAACAGCACGGCGAAACGGAAGGCACTAAGCCTGCACCTAGTCGGGTTACTGGAGCGGTAGAATTGCCAGAAGACGAGGCTTCTTTCGATGCCGAAGGTACCGCAACGGAAACGGCAGAAGACGAGGCTTCTTTAGATGCTGAAGGCACCGCGGAGCAGAAAACAGGAAATAAAATTGATGCAGAAGGCACCGCGACACAAGGGAAAGAAGATAATGTTTCTTTAGATGCTGAAGGCGTGTCTGAAGTTGAAAGCACTGAGCTTCCAGTGTCACCAAGCAATGCGGCAGAAAGTGCTGCGAGCAGTGTTGAGATTGAAGGCAAAGCTCAAACTTTTTCTGATTTTGATGAGCTAGAAATATCATAAAGTTCATATAAAATCATCAAAATTATTAGAAATATATAAAAAATTTCAAAATTAAATTATAATAAAAATCTCTTAAATTTGTAGCAACCACATATTAAGAGATTTTTTTCATATAATTTAACTGTTTATAAATAAAATTGGCACAATGATTTTTGACTCTTTGTCAATATAGAACCTGATTTTTTTAATTAAATTATATAATAGAATTTCATTTTAATCAACCAAGCAAGAAACCTTGAATTATCATATCTTCTGCTTCTTCTTGACTAAGCCCAAGCGTCATAAGTTTTATAAGTTCATCGCCTGCAATTTTACCTATGGCGGCTTCGTGGATTAGCGAAGCATTTGCGTCTATTGCGTCTATCATAGGCACAGACACGATTCGTGCTTTATCTAAAATTATGCCGTCACACTCAACATGCCCAAAGCATTGATTTTTTCCAATAAGGTTTGACTTAAATTCTTGATAAGAACTATCTTTTGCAACGCTATGGCTTACAACCTCAACGCGGCTGTTCTCCCCGAGAAGCTCAACCTTAAATTGTGTTTTTGCGCTCTGCTCGGCGGTCGTTAAAATATTTTCCTGAATATGCAGGGTGGCATTATCATAGAGTTTTGCACTTGTTTTTCGAGTGGTGGATGTCACACCTTCAAGCTGCAAGGTCTCCATTTCCATATAAGAATTTTCTCTCATGAAAATTTTGGTCACAGGGTTTAAAATCTTGCCGCCACTGCCATCGCCTTCGCCGACATGCTTTTCAACATATTTAATCTTTGCGTTTGCACCTATATGAAAGGCGTGGATGCCGTTATGCATACTTGTTTTGCAGGTGTTGTTGTGTATTCCGCAGCCTGCAACAATCAGCACATCAGCGTCATGGCCGATATAGAAATCGTTGTAAACAAGGTCGCTTAAACCCCCAACTGTGATAATGACAGGTATATGCACACTTTTATTTTTAACATTTGGTTTAACAAATATGTCAATTCCACTCTTGTTTTTTTTGGGTATTATATCAATGTCCTTTGTGGTATTTCGGATGGCAGCTTGCCCATTTTTGCGAAGATTGAAAGCTCCGCTTGGAATTTTATGCAGGTCTGCAATCTTTTCAAGCAATTTTTGTTCTATATTATTCATGGTCGTCTCCTTGTAGTTTGTGGCAGGTGCGGCTGTTTAGTAGTGGAGAGATTTCGCTAAGCGTGCCTATCTTTTGTATTTCACCATTACGGAGCAATATGATAACGTCTGCAATTTCAAGTATCTTCTTTTGGTGGCTGACTATTATGTTGCAAGAATTACGCAGGGATGTGAATATTTTTGTAAGCTGCTCAAAACTCCAAAGGTCTATGCCTGCCTCAGGCTCGTCAAAAATATTAAGTTTTGCGTTGCGTGCAAGCACCATAGCAAGCTCAATGCGTTTAAGCTCTCCGCCCGAAAGCTTGTCGTCAAGCGGTCTGTTGATATACTCCTTTGCACAAAGTCCAACCATAGAAAGATAGTCACAAAGTTTGTCAACACTGTTTTTCTTTCCCGATGCAACATCAAGAAGCTCTCTTACTTTAAGCCCTTTGAATGTCACAGGTTGTTGAAAAGCATAGCTTATGCCAAGCTTTGCCCGCTCATTTATAGGCGTAGCAGTTATGTTTTTCCCGTCAAAAAAAATATGCCCGCTTGTTGGCTGCAATATGCCCATAATAAGCTTGCTAAGTGTAGATTTACCGCTGCCATTTGGACCTGTGATAACATATATTTTGCCGTCTTCAAAGGTGGCATTTATGTTTTTTAGTATATTGTTTTCATTGTCAGGCTCGACAATGTTATAACTTAAGTCTTTTATTTCTAACATAATTTGATTATATCATTGCCTTTTTTTATTGTCAAGCGTTCTTAGTTTATATAAAAAGACGTATATTTGCTTTAGCTTGGCAGATAAGAAGGGTGTTTGTCTTTTTATGGGCAAGCGAATGCGTGAAATTTTGTTTGTGACAAAATTTCACAAGGACAATTTGATTGTCCTAAAAAAACTCGCATGCGAGTTTTTGCATTCGCTTGTCCCTATTTTCTCAAGCGGTTGCTAAAAGATAGCACTCAAAAGTCAGAGTTTCCAAGCAAAAAGTCGATGCTAACATTAAAATATCTTGCAATTTTTATCAGCATATCAAAGTTGCATTCTCTTTCACCATTTTCCCAATATGATATAAGCCGCTCGCTGATAAATAAGTCATTTGCGAGTTGTTTGCGTGAAATCCCTTTTTCTGTTCGAAGTTCTCTTAATCTTTCTTTAAACTTATTCATTTTAAAATTTTAGAACAAAAAGTTCCAAAAAACTCGACATAGAACATTTTGTTCCATATAATTTATATAGAAAATTCAAATTTATGTATTAACTTTATAATATTGAGCTTTAAGCAGCCCATAAAGTGGCTGTGATAAACTAGACGTTATAGACAGACAAAACGATAAAAAATACTTAAACTGGATGTGAAAAAATAGGCGTTATGGACAGACTTGACGATAGAAAGTGCCTAAGCCACTGGAACAAGTAAAAATAGGCGTTATTGATACACTAAACGACAAAAAGCGGATAATCCGCAAAAAATTTAAAAAAATTTAAAAAATTTGTTAAAATTGCTTGACACGCGCTGCGGGGGGGGGAGTAAACTAATAGCATAAAGATAGACACCGTAAGGTGGCTATCGCGAGCGGCTTACGCCGCGAGAGCGAATGTACAAACTCCAACGGAATTTGTGAAAGGCTAACGCCTTTGGTAAATTTTTGCAGGGCAAAAATTTACACATTCGCTCTCGGGCTTAAGCCCGCTCGCAAGCCCAAGTGCTTGGGCTTGTTCCAAGAGAGCGGAGATATAGTTTATCTTCCTAGTGCAGTCTATCGGACAATCGTCGAACATTTGGTTCGGAGAGCGGGCGGCTTAGCCGCTTTCTATCGTCTAGCCTATCCATAACGTCTAGTTTTTCTTGTTCCAATAGCGGAGATAAAGTTTATTCTTCCAACTCACCTTATCGGACAGTCGCCAAGCGTAAGGCTTGGTGCCTAAGGCACCAGCCCAAACGTAAGGCTTGAAAAATCGGGTCGTGATTTGACGGCACTTTGCCGTCACCCCTGAGACAGACCTTTATAAAAGTGCTAAAATAGGGGTGTAAAATGCAAAACTAGTCGAATTTTGCATAAAACAACAATGTTTAAACAAACTAAAAAATAAAGGAGTATAATTATTATGTCATTAAAACTAAAACTAATTTCGTGTATTTCAGCGTTTGTGCTTGTTTTGGGCTTACTGTTTGTCGGCGTATTTGCAGCAAATCAAGGCAGTGTGCAGATGGGCGGAAGCTTATCGTTTACAGCCACTGATGTCTACGCGAGA
>CAWVLM010000043.1:0-3956 GCA_963930145.1 Clostridia bacterium | reverse complement strand
TCCCAACTCCCCCTTCACTCTCGACAAAAAATCTTCTAGATTTTTTACCTCAATAAGGACCCGCAAGGGGTGAATTATATGCAAGTCCATTTTTGTTTCTAGTATGGATTTTCTCTAGCACTTTTATGCAAAATTCGATACTTTTCGAATTTTACACCCCTATTTTAGCAATTTATATAAGGTTTGTCTCAGGGGTGACGGCACAATGGCGTCATAAATTTAAAGATTTTTAAAAAAAATTTTAAATTTGTGACATTTGTCGCATTTTTTGTGCCTTCCAGCTAGGTCTGTCAAGCTTTGCGAGCGGGCTTTGCCGCGGGAGAGAAGACACAAAAGGCTTGTAAAGCCTTTTGGAAGGCAAAACAAGTTTTGTCTTCTGTGCCGTTTTATCAAAACGGCACGTGCCTTCTCTCGCGGCAAACTTAGTTTGCATCACCGTCCGATAGAGTGGGCTAGAAAGGACAAACTTTGTCTCCGCTCTCAAGCCTTACGCTTAGTGATTGTCCGATAAAGCCTACTAAGAGAACAAGTCATATCTCCGCTCTCTTAAAACAAACCTTTCCGAGCTTTGCGAGAGCGGAAACAAAGCTTATGTTCACAGCCCGACCTGTGGGACAGTCGCCAAGCACTTGGGCTTGCGAGCGGACTTAAGCCCGAGAGCGAATGTGTAAATTTTTGCTTTTGCAAAAATTTACCAAAGGCGTCAGCCTTTCACAAACTCCGTTGGAGTTTGTGCATTCGCTCTCGCGGCGTAAGCCGCTCGCGATAGCCGCCTATGGCGTCTATCTTTATGCTATTAGTTTACTCCCCCCCAACGCGTGTCAAGCAAATTTAACAAATTTTTTAAAAATTTTTAAATTTTTTGCGGATTATCCGCTTTTTATCGTTTAGTGTATCAATAACGCCTATTTTTACTTGTTCCAGTGGATTATCCGCTTACTATCGTCTAGTCTATCCATAACGTCTATTCCCCTTGTTCCATGCGAGCGGTGCCTTAAGCACTTTTTATCGTTTTGTCTGTCTATAACGTCTAGTTTATAAGTTTCAATTTAACTTTTTATCTTGCACTTTTTTCACTTTTCATTTTTCACTCTTCACTTCCGCGTCAATGGTTTTGCATAATCACCTTCTATTGTTTAGTAAATTTATATTTCTAAATTTTGTCTGTTCCAGCGAATTATTCACTTTTTATTTAGGCTTTTTTATCGGTTGCAGCGATATGGTGGATTATTTAAAACATTCTTGATAAAATTTATATTGTTTTTCTAAGATTTTTAGCTATTTTTAAAAATTTTGACAATGTTATTTTATAGTGTTATACTTATAAAAAAAGGAGATAATATGGAATACATAGACCTTTATGATATTGATAGAAAAAATCTTGGTATCAAACTTGAAAGAGGCTCAAAACTGCCAAGTGACTGTTATAGAGCTGTGATACATATTTGCTTAATGAATAGTAAGGGCGAAATGCTGATTCAACAACGTGATAAAAGCAAGAAAAACTTTCCTTTAACTTGGGACATAACGCTTGGTGGTGGCGTGCAAAGTGGCGAAAACTCTAGGCAAGCAGCAAGACGAGAGCTTTTTGAAGAGCTTGGAATAGAATACGACTTTACAGCTACCCGCCCTGCCTTTACAATAAACTTCGCGGATGGCTTCGACGACTATTACATAATAACAAAAGACGTCGATATTAAAGACGTCAAATTTAATGATGGTGAAGTGCAAGCGTGCAAATGGGCAAGAAAAGATGAAATCATTGAAATGATAAATAGTGGCAGATTTATAAAATATCACATTCCACTTATAAAGCTGATATTTTGCTTTAAAGACAACGTGAATGCTTTTAATGTGTAAACTTAGTTGCATTTTAAGGTACACAACATAAATATTTAAAGACAACATTGCTCTTTTTAATATTTAAGCAACAACTTAACAAAACATTTGATAAATAAAAAACAACCCAGCCTTTATGGATTATCACAAAAACTTGGGTTGTTTTTTAGTCTCTATTTTCTTAGTTGTTTTCAAGTTTGCTTCGCCTTACTTCTTCGGCCAAAATGTTGAGCCTGAACGCTTCATCGAAAAATAGGTTTCTTGGAATTTGATATTTTTTTATCTTTCCGCTCATATATTGGTAGGCATAATCACCGATTTCTGTCTTTTCTTCAGTCACTCTGCCAAAGACATCTCGATAAAACTCTTTGCCGCTTTTTTCACGCTTTACAAGCGAATAGCCATCAATATAAGGTGTGGCTGAATAAAAATCTTCACTTAGATTGCCATAAATATCTAAAAAATTATATGGTGACTTAGCGTTTTTCCTTATAAGTGCCGTGCCGCAATAGTAAGGCTGAGCTTCAAAATATTCTGCCGATTGCTCCCCGTTTATATTTCTATAGCAATAACCGCTCTCCTTTGTTTTCTTTACAAGTGCAAAGCCGTCTTTATATGTATCGGCATAAAAATATTTTTCACTTTCAGTGCCATTTTCATCTATAAAACAATATTGTTCTTCTATTTTCTTAAGTTGTTGATATCTTGTCATACTGCCCCCTATTAAAAACCTATCTATATTATATACTATTTTATATAAAACTCAAAGGTAAATTTAAAAATTAGCAAGGAATTGACTTACTTTATCAACAAAAAAAGCATGTAACATGGCGATATGCACATTCGCCAATAATACATGCTTTGATTTGCTTAAATATACTTATGCGGATTACCGCTATTTTTAGATATTATCTCTAAATTATTCAATAATTGAAGAAACAACACCTGAACCTACTGTTCTGCCACCTTCACGGATAGCGAAACGAAGTCCTTGTTCGATAGCAACTGGGTTAATAAGAGTGATTGTCATATTAACGTGGTCGCCAGGCATAACCATTTCTACGCCCTTTTCAAGTTCGATAACACCAGTAACGTCTGTTGTTCTGAAGAAGAATTGTGGTCTGTAACCATTGAAGAATGGTGTGTGACGTCCGCCTTCTTCTTTCTTAAGAACGTATACTTGAGCTGTGAACTTGGTGTGTGGGTGAATTGAACCTGGTTTGCAAAGAACTTGACCTTTTTCAACTTGGTCTCTTGTGATACCACGAAGAAGAAGACCAGCATTGTCGCCTGCGATAGCAGCGTCAAGAGCTTTGTGGAACATTTCAACGCCTGTTACAACAGTTTGTCTTGAAGCACCAAGACCAACGATTTCAACAGTGTCACCAATCTTAACTGAACCACGTTCTACTCTACCAGTAGCAACAGTACCACGACCTGTGATAGTGAATACGTCTTCTACAGGCATCAAGAATGGCTTATCAGTTTCTCTTTGTGGCTCTGGAATATAGTCATCAAGAGCATCCATAAGTTCTCTAATGCAGTCGCATGCTGGGTTGTTTGCATCACCAGCTTGAGCAGCTTCAAGAGCTTTAAGAGCTGAACCTTTGATGATAGGTGTCTTGTCACCAGGGAAACCATATTCTGTAAGAAGGTCTCTGATTTCCATTTCAACAAGTTCAAGAAGTTCAGGATCGTCAACTTGATCAGTTTTGTTCATGAAAACAACGATATAAGGAACACCAACTTGTCTTGCAAGAAGGATGTGCTCTCTAGTTTGTGGCATAGGACCATCTGTTGCAGCAACAACAAGGATAGCACCGTCCATTTGAGCAGCACCTGTAATCATGTTTTTAACGTAGTCAGCGTGTCCCGGACAGTCTACGTGAGCGTAGTGTCTCTTAGCTGTTTCATATTCTACGTGTGCGGTATTGATTGTAATACCACGGGCTCTTTCTTCTGGAGCCTTATCAATTTCATCATATCTCATTTTTTGAGTGCCGTAAAGCATAGTGATTGCGGCTGTAAGAGTTGTCTTACCATGGTCAACGTGACCGATTGTACCAACGTTTACGTGTGGCTTAGATCTAACATAAGCTTCTGCCATTTTTATATTC
>CAWVLM010000042.1:0-6426 GCA_963930145.1 Clostridia bacterium | reverse complement strand
CCATGGTCAACGTGACCGATTGTACCAACGTTTACGTGTGGCTTAGATCTAACATAAGCTTCTGCCATTTTTATATTCTCCTTTTTAATTTTCTTTTAATCGCTTTAATGCTAAAGGTATTTTAGCATACTTTTTTATAAAAACAAAATGTTTTTTCAAATATTTTTATAATTATTTTATTTATCGCACAAGGCATGCTTAAGATAGTTTAACTATTGTCATTAAAATAAGCATGCTTGGCAATAAATTGAATTATTATTGTTTTGCTCTCTCGCCAATGATTTGAGCTGCAACTGATTTTGGAACTTCTTGATAACGAAGCGGCTCCATAACATAGTTGCCTCTACCCTGAGTTTGAGAACGAAGGTCGGTTGCATAACCAAACATTTCAGCAAGTGGTACTTCAGCGTTTACTATTTGAACGCCAGCAACGGCCTCATTGCCTGTTAGCATACCACGGCGAGATGTAAGGTTGCCCATAACTGTTCCTAAGTATTCATCAGGAACTTCAACTGAAACCTTCATAATAGGTTCAAGGATTACTGGGTCTGCTTTCTTAGCACCGTCTTGGAAGGCCATAGAACCTGCAATCTTGAATGCCATTTCAGAGGAGTCGACTTCGTGGTAAGAGCCATCAACAAGAGTAACTCTGAAGTCAACTGTTTCATAACCTGCAAGCACGCCGTTCATACGAGCTTCAGCGATACCTGCATTGACAGCTGGGATGTATTCCTTAGGAATAGAGCCACCAACTGTCTTATCAACAAATTCATAACCCGAACCTGCTGGAAGTGGCTCCATATCAATAACGCAGTGACCATATTGACCTTTACCACCACTTTGACGGATGAATTTACCTTCAGCTCTAACAGCCTTCTTGATAGCTTCGCGGTAAGAAACTTGTGGCTTACCAACTGTAGCTTCAACTTTAAATTCTCGGAGTAATCTGTCAACGATAATTTCAAGGTGAAGTTCGCCCATACCTGCGATAAGGGTTTGACCTGTCTCTTGGTTTGTAGAAACGCGGAAAGATGGGTCTTCTCTTGATAGTTTTGCAAGTGCAAGAGCCATTTTTTCTTGCATATCCTTTGTTTTAGGTTCGATAGCAAGTTGAATAACAGGTTCTGGGAACTCCATGCTTTCAAGCTGAATTGGATGTTTTTCATCACAAAGAGTATGTCCTGTGATGGTGTCTTTAAGTCCAACGATAGCGGCAATATCACCTGCACTAACCTCTTGAATTTCTTGACGGTTGTTTGCGTGCATACGAATAAGACGACCAACACGCTCAGTCTTGCCTGTGTTAGAGTTATAAACATAAGAACCAGCTGTAAGTTTTCCGCTATAAACACGGAAGAAGGTAAGTCCGCCGACATATGGGTCTGTCATAATCTTGAAAGCAAGTCCTGCAAGCGGAGCGTTTTCGTCTGGAGCCCTTGTCTCTTCTTCCCCTGTCTCTGGGTTGATACCTGAAATATGGGCAATATCAAGTGGGCTTGGAAGGTATTCTACCATAGCGTCAAGTAGCATTTGAACGCCCTTATTCTTGTATGAAGAACCGCAAAGCACTGGGACTAAAGTTTTTGCAATAGTTGCCTTTCTGATAGCTTTCTTGAGTTCGTCAATAGAAATTTCTTGACCATCAAAGTATCTTTCAAGAAGCTCATCATCAGTTTCAACAACCTTTTCAACCATTTCATCATGATATTTTTGAGCTTTTTCTTTATAGTCAGCTGGGATATCTACTACTTCAATTTCTTTTCCCATGTCATCTTTATAGATTTCTGCCTTCATGGTGAGAAGGTCGATAATTCCTGAGAAGGTATCAGCTTCTCCGATAGGAATTTGAATTGCAAGTGGATTTGTTTTAAGTCTATTTTTGATAGAGTCAAGGCAAGCAAAAAAGTCTGCTGCATCTCTATCCATTTTGTTGACATAGATTATTGTTGGCACCTTGTATTTTGTTGCTTGACGCCAAACGGTTTCAGTTTGTGGCTGAACCTTATCACGAGCTGAAAGCACAAGAACGGCACCATCAAGAACCTTGAGTGAACGCTCAACCTCGATTGTGAAGTCAACGTGTCCAGGGGTGTCGATGATGTTGATCTTATAGTCTTTCCAAGTGCAAGTTGTACAAGCAGACGTGATAGTAATACCACGTTCTTGCTCTTGAGCCATCCAGTCCATAGTGGCTTCTCCATCATGAACTTCACCAATTTTGTGAGATCTGCCAGTATAGAAAAGAATTCTTTCTGTAGTGGTAGTCTTTCCAGCGTCAATGTGCGCCATGATACCAACGTTTCTAGTCATCTCTAGATTATTAGCCATAATTTTCTCCTTATTAAAATTTAATACAAAAATTTTTTGTACTTTTAAAATCTATCTAAATAAATTTCATCTTCTGCATATCTATCAAACCTAAATAGTCTTTTAAAGAACCTTTTGATAGCTTTAAATACTCGCGGCATTCTGCATTTTCTTGGATTGACAACCCTACCCTTGCTGCTCAATGCATCCATATATCGCTGATTACTTGCAATCACAGCGTCAGCTTTTCGAATTGCCTTTTGTTGCTCTCTTGCAACAGTTTTTGAAGCTTCAAAAATCTTTTGAGAGTCTTGCAAATCAGTTTTTATTCTTTGCATTTCTCCTATGATATATTCAATATCATCATCCATAATTCACCTCTTTAAAATTTATTTTTAAAAACTATATAGATTGATTTTATAGATAATTTTTAATTATGTTTTAAACACTTTTTAATAGTTTAACATTTAATTGAATAGGAACTAGCAAGGCTAGGGTGCCTTAGGCACTTTTTTAATAATTTTTCAATCAAACTGCAGAAAAACAAGTGTGACTAGGCTCGCTAGAGCTTTCAAGAAGGAGCTTAGGTGCCTTAGACACTTTTTTTTCTTAATAGATACTTGCTTCCCAATAGTATAAGCATTTAATTGAATAGGAACTAGCAATGCTAGGCTCGAGACGATTTTCGACCAAAAGCTTAGAACCCCAATGCAATAAGCCGAAGTAACTATAATAAACTATTCAAAAGCAAGTAAGACAAGGCTCGCTAGAACTTTCAGGAAGGAGCTTAGAACCCCCTAAGTGACTGACTGAAAGGGCTAGCAGAAACGAAGTATTACGCAGCTTTTCAATAGTTTAGCATTTAATTGAATAGAAACTAGCAATGCTAGGCTCGGCGTTACTTTTGCGAAGGAGCTTAGTAAACCCTAAGTGACTGAGCAAAAGTGACGACAGTAACGACGCAGTGCGACGTTTATATTCAATTAAATTACCATTTGAAGTGAGCAAAAGCCTTATTCGCCTCAGCCATTCTGTGCATTTCATCACGACGTTTGATTGATGCACCTGTTGAATTGTAAGCATCCATAATCTCGCCTGCAAGTTTTGCGTCCATTCCACGTTCGCCGCTTCTCTTTCTAGCAAAGGCTACCATCCAGCGAATTGCGAGTGTTTGACGTCTTTCAGGTCTGATTTCCATAGGAACTTGATAAGTTGCACCACCAACTCTTCTTGACTTTGTTTCAAGAATAGGTTTAATGTTCTCAAGAGCGGTTGTGAATACTTCAAGTGGATCTTGTCCTAATTTTTCTTTAACTATGTCAAAAGCACCATAAACTATTCTTTGTGCAAGTCCTTTTTTACCAGATTCCATAACTTGATTTACAAGTTTAGTAACAACCTTTGAATTGTATATTGGATCAGGAAGAACTTCTTTTTTGACAGCACTATTTCTTCTTGGCATTTTATTTATTCTCTCCTTTTATCAGAAAAATAACGTTTTTTCTGAGATTTTTTGTGTTTTTTGTTTGTTTTTTTAATTTTGTTGTCACTAAGCTTAATTATTTTGTTTTCTTAGGACGTTTTGCACCATACTTAGAACGGCTTTGTTTTCTGTTTTGAACACCAGCTGTGTCAAGTGACCCACGAACAATGTGATAACGAACACCAGGCAGGTCCTTAACTCTTCCGCCACGAACAAGAACAACGCTATGCTCTTGAAGGTTGTGCCCTTCGCCAGGAATATAGCATGTTCCTTCTGTTCCGTTTGAAAGCTTAACTCTTGCGATTTTTCTTAAAGCTGAGTTAGGCTTCTTAGGAGTTGCAGTTCTAACAGAAAGGCAAACGCCACGCTTTTGTGGACATTCTTCAAGAAGTGGAGCCTTAGACTTTTTCTCAAAAGTTTCTCTTCCTTTTCTAACAAGTTGGTTTATTGTTGGCATATTCTTTCCCCTTTTAACTTAAAAATAGTGAAAAAACTTAAAATTATCAAAAATTATTGCTATTTTTAATAATTTTAAATCACATTTTTAAGAAATTTTCTTTGTCGATTAAAAAATGCACGACAAGCCTTGTTGCCGTGCATTAAAAATGCTTTTCTTTGTAAAACATGAACAACACGATTGCACCTACTCATGCAACTTTTCAAAAACCTTTGAAAATCGGCGGCTTGATAGATTTTTAGTATTGCATTTTTGCCTTTTCAAGTCACCTGTTGTTTGTTTATGCTTTCCGTTGAAATTTTTGTTAATTTCACCGCATGCTGAACTGGACAAGTTAAAAAGATTTAATCTTTAATCCCTTTCCAAAACGCACAATCAAAAGCATTGCCTCCGACAACGAAGCATACATCATGTATTATACATATTTACCAAACCATTGTCAAGAGAAAATAACAATTTATTTAGATTGTATAGAAAAAATAACAATTTAAAAGTGTAAAGAGAAAATAGGAGTTTTATAAACTATAAAGAGAAAATATAAAAGAGAAAACAATAAATTTGAAATATAAAATTCAATTTGTTATTTATGCTTATAGTTTTATTTGCAAAGCGGGAACGACGCCGAAAGCATCATAGTCGACATCATTATAGTCACAGTAGCCGCCGATGGAAACGAAGAACGCATTCCTACCATAATTATAACCGCCAGGCGAACGCAGCCACGCCATGCCAGAGCCTATTATTCCTTCTCCGAATAACTCTTGCATTCCTCCCATTTGTGCATCAAACATCTCTTGAGTTATAGTTTCTGCTCCCATTGCTTTTGAATAGTCTGATGTGTAAAAGTATCTTGCTGTGTCAAACATGTTTGGCGTCATTGAACCACCTATAATATCACTATATGAATCTTTAAAACCATAGGCTGTGTTGTTTACATCTGATAAACTGAGAAGAAATACATTATCTTCTGTATCTCTACATTCATAATTAAAGGTATCTTCAGTATAACCTGATTCTGTTGTATAACTGCCAAATATTGACTCTAAGCTATTATCTACTGTTGTTGTTACTATCAAAGCTTTCTCTTCTGCATTAAATGCTGTGTTATAGAATGTGTTATTTAAATATTCTCTTATCTCGCTATGTTCATAGTTGTTTGCATATACTTGATGATTGCTATCTACTCCCTGTCCTACTGTTGCTGTTTCGTCTGTTAAAATTGTTTTGTCTTCGTCTGTTGCGTAATAATGTCCATTTGAGTTTTTATAGTTTGTTCTATAGTTTACCATATCTACTATTGTATCACATACAATTAGTGCATTGCCTGTGTCGTTATAGTCTTCTGTGAGTATTCTCCATTTGAGCGGTTCCATTTTGAAATAATATTCTGTACCTGAGGCTATTGCTGTATCATCTGAAAAATCTGCATACCCGCTTTCAAGGCCGCTATCAACTTTTGCTGTGGCTTTCATATAGTATGCACCGTCACTACCGAGATAGTAGCCGTTTGATTCTGGGCTAGAGCCTACTGTAACATCTGCTGACTTGACTGTTTGTGGATACCAGCCAAAGAGTAGGTATTTCTGTCCGTTTTCTTCTATCTCTTCGTATACATTGTCAAGTTCATAACTTGCGTCGTATAGGTTGAGTGTAAAACCAAAGCTTGTATCTGATAAAGAATTGTTTTTTGATGTGAGTGAAAAGGTTATTGTAAAGGTTGTGGTATCATTTCCACCGCCTACGGCACCAAGTGAAACATTTGAGCCAGTATAGTTCTCATTTGTGCCATTCTTGATTGTTTTTACAAGTGTGCCTTGTGTGCTTGAAAAATTATCTTTCAAGTTTACTGTAAGTCCACGGTCAGCTAGGTTTTCAACCTTGACTACCATTGTTATAGGACTGCCTGCTGCATCGAAGACTAGGTCTAAGTTTGTCCAGCCTGAAGCGTCTGGCGTTTCATTGTCTGCGTCAAAGGTTAATGTTGGCAAAGTTGTGTTTCCCGCTCCTGCACCACTTATTGAACCTGATACCCTTGCATAGACATCTGTTGCGTTAAACGATACACTTCCGCCCATCTGCACACTGCCTTGAGTTGCTGCAAATACGCCGACAAACAGCATACTTAGCACCAAGATAAAGGCTGATATACATGAAAATAATTTTACTTTTAATGACATTT
>CAWVLM010000041.1:0-13125 GCA_963930145.1 Clostridia bacterium | reverse complement strand
TATGTTTATACTGCTGGGTTTGCATACACACAATATTCAGGAGCGATAGCAGGCTATGCCACAAATACAACGATATCAAATTGTGCGATAAATTTTAATAATCGAATTACAAATATAAACTCGTCAACCCTTGGAGCCATAGTAGGCTATGGCACAAGCAGCGTGACAATAAAAGAATGTGCAGTATTTGAAGGGGATCCACCACCAGGCGACTTAAATTTATCAGGCGGCTCATCAAAAATTCAAAATTGCGTATATATTTTGGATGGCAAGAAGGGTTATACAGGCACAGATTTTAGCAATTTCACCTATATTCAAGGTATGCTAATACCATTGCCAAAAGGAATCTCATGGCTTGCACAAGGCGGCAGCCCAGCAACCCTTGCAATAGTCCAAGCTTGGGCAAAAAGCTAAACTCTAAAAAAACAGCAGCATTAAAACACAATAAAATAACACACAACTAATTGACGCAAATCAACATTAAAAAATTCCATATAGAGCAAAATCTATATGGATTTTTAATTGCTTAAAATTAGATTTATTAAAAATGTACTACTACAAGCCATAGTTTAAATCATATAAACTATCAAGCAAACGAGAACTATGGAATTTCTCTAATTTAATTTGTAGCACAAAAAATTCACCAACTTTAAAGTTGGTGAATTTTCTTAAGGTATAATTATGTCACTTTATTTTGCATGCATTATTCTTCGTCATCACTAGGCTTATTATTTTGTTCTTCAGCCTTCTTTCTTAGTGTTTCAAGGAATTTTTCAAATTCAAGGTCGTCTTCTTCTTCAGGTGTAAGTGGACGTTTTTCTTCTTGAACTTCATCTTGTTCTTCTGCTTTCTCTGCAGTTTTTTCGTCTTCTTCTGTTGTATTTTCAATAGTTTCTTCAGTCTCTTCTTCTGTTTCTTCAGCTTCTTCGTTGTTTTCGTCTATATTTTCACTATCATGCTGAGAATCTTCTTCGACATCTTCGACATCTTCTTCGCTTATCTCTGTATCTTCAGTATCTTGCTCTGTCTCTTCTGTCTCTTCTGTCTCTTCTTCGTTTTCAGGTTGAACTTCACTGTCAGCTTGGACTTCGCTATCTTCAGCTAAAAGCTTTTGCTCTGTAGCGGCAAGCTCTTTTTTCTCTTCTTGATTTTCAGGAGTATGAGCGATAAGTAATGTTTTGGCAGCCACACCACTATCGCTTGCTGTCTCATCAGTTGTCTCATCAGCTTGCTCTTGATTTTCTTGTTCTTGGTCATTTTCGTCATCAAATTCTTCTTGATGCTTGTTGTAAAGAGCTCTTGCAACAATGATAACCATTCCAGCCAAAATAACAGACAAAATAATTGAAACGATAAGATTTAAAAGTTCATCATCTCTAAAGCCGTCAAGGTATGAGAAAATCAAGAAAAACCAAGAAATAAATGCGAGAAAAGGCGTAACAATTGCCACCGAGATACCCTTAGCAAACGTGTCAAAAAGTTTTGTGTATTTGATAGCAATGCAAGTTGTAGCGATAGAAAGCACTGAGAATATAATAGCTAAAATAAGTGCTGCCATTTGAGAATTAGACATATAATCAAACATAATTCCTCCATTAACTTATCAATAGTATATACCATTTAAAAACTTTTGTCAATATTGTTTTTTCTTTTTTATTAAAAAATGTTTTGATTTTTTCGCGTGATAGGGTATACTAATAATGTAAATGGAAGAAATAAAAAAAGAAACGACAAAACAAAAGCAGCTAAATAAGAAAAAAATGCTTTTTATATTGCTTGCACTAGTGATTGCCGCTATAGCGATAGGCGGTATAATTACTGCGTTTATGCTTAACTATAATGTTTCCGCTCCAAGCAATTTACGTGTGATTGATGATGGCAAAAATGTCTATCTTGCCGTTGATATGAATGATAATTATTTGAAATATAGATTTGTTTTCACAAGCGGCGACAATGAGATTGTTATCGAAAGCGAAAAAAATATTTTGAGCATAGAAGAGTTAGAAGAGCAAAATATTGAAATAGGGCAAACTTATAATATAACTGCCTCGTACATAGGCGAAAACAAAGGCAGCAACAGTGAAGAGAGCAAGCCTATCACTTGGACTGCTTATAAATACCTAAAAGCAACCGACCTTATATATAATATTGATGATAATATGATAAGTTGGACTGCTGTAGAGCATGCTGACTATTATATTGTTTATATAAGCGGTCTTGACCCAATACAAGTGGAAGAGACAAGCATGGAGTTATTAAATATTCCAAGCGGAGAGCGTATATTCTATGTGGCTTGCGTGTCAAATGATGAAAATTATAGAAATAGTTTGGCGTCAAATGAAATAAGTGTAAAGGTAATTCATCAATATCTTTCCTTTGACTCAGTTTCATTTGATGAAGAAGACAAAACAATCACCATAACAGGCAAAGAGAGGCTTGACAAAATTCTTGTCTATATAGATAATCAAAGTTATGAGTGCGTAGATTTTGAAATTAGCGAGAAGGATGGTATCTATACCTATATAATTGATATATCGTTGTTATATCATGGCAATGAAAAAGTGGGAGTATGCCCAGCAAGTAAAGATGAATATAACGTCTATTATGGTGGAATAATCTTTGTATAATCAGTTCATAAATAAAAAAAATTGATAAAACACATAAAAAATTTTTAATAAGACATACTATTTTAAAAAGGAAAAGGGTATGTCTTATTTTAATGTCAAAAACAAAATTGAAGAGATTAAAAACGCCTTAAATAACAGCGTGGATTTTTCGCATAGAATTTATAAAAGGGGAAATCAAGTCCTCGGTTTTATATTCTTAAAAAGCATCATAGACCAAACACTTTTTTCGTCAGCTATTTATTTTCCTATTCAAATTTACCATGAAAAAATAACTGTTGAAAACTTAAAAAATGACATTTTAAAATGTGTAGATATAAAAGAAACCAAAGAAAAAGATATGATAAGTGAGATTTTGGATGGTAAACTTATTATAATCACAAATTTTTCAAGCAAAATTTTATCAATAGACCTTTTGAAATTTCCAACTCGAACGCCATCAGAGCCGCCTACATCACCAGTTATTCAAGGTCCAAGAGAAGGTTTTGTGGAAGACTTGCAGACAAATGTAACCTTGCTAAGAAGAAGGTTGAAAACCCAGAATCTTGTCATGGATGTGTTAAGAGTGGGCTCTCAAACGCAAACAAAAGTTTGTATAACTTACATAAAAGGCATTGCCAACAAAAAAATAGTTAGCAAGGTGAAAGAAAAAATCAAAAATATCAAGATTGACGGCATTTTAGACTCCTATAACATACTTTTTTATTTGGAAAACAGACCTGATTCTCTTTTTAAACAGATAGGAAACACAGAAAAACCTGATATTGTGGCGTCTAAATTGCTTGAAGGCAAAGTTGCTGTTATAGTTGACAATTCGCCGATTGTTCTCACAATTCCGTTTATTTTTATAGAAGACCTGCAAAATAGCAACGACTATTATACAAATCATCACTATTCAAGCTTTGTTCGTGTAATACGCTTACTTGGACTTCTTATTGCACTGATTGCTCCAGGCTTTTATCTTGCTTTACAGCTTTATCATTATAATATCTTGCCGCTCAATTTCTTGATAACTATCGCTGATACAACACAAGGGCTGCCTTTCACGCCCTTTTTAGAGATATTGTTTATATTTTTGCTATTCCAAATTCTATACGAGGTCAGCCTTAGACTCCCAAGCTATCTTGGGCTTGCAACTTCAGTGGTCGGAGCCTTAATTTTGGGCGACACAGGTGTCAAAGCAGGGCTTATTTCTCCGCCAGGTGTGATAATAGTGGCACTATCAAAAATCGCTTTATATACTATTCCTGAGCAGGCTCCGCAAATCTCAGTCTTGCAGCTTGTGTTTATCATTTTAGGCGGCTCACTTGGGCTTATCGGGCTTATTTCAGGACTTGTCTATATTGTCAACTATCTAAACAATTTTGATAGCTTCTCTACGCCATATCTAGCACCTTATTCGCCTCGCTTGCCACAAGATTTAAAAGATGCAGTGTTTATGGACCCAATCTACAGCATGCACTCGCGGCCGAAATCGTTTAGCCCAGAGAAAAAGGAGCGAGTATGAAAAAGATAAATGTAAGACAATGCGGAATGATAATTGTGATGTGCATATTTGCAAACAAAATTCTTCTTATGCCATCACTAATGTACGAGCAAACTTCAGCAGATTCAATCTTTGTTTTAATCACGCTTTTTTTGCTTGATTTTGTTATGCTTCCAATATTTATAAAGCTTAAGGAAACTTATCCAGACAAAAAATTATATGATATTTTGAAAGATAAACTAGGTGTTGTCTTGACAAAAATCATATATTTTGCCATGCTTTGTTTTTTCTTTTTTAAATGTTTATTGGTTTTCAGTGTGACCTATGTTTATTTTAAACAGCAAATATATCAAGATGAATTTATTTTTATGGCACTTATTGCCTTCTTGCCTGTGATAAATCATGCAGTAATCAGTGGCGTCAGGGCGTTTTCAAGAACGATAGAACTCTTTTTTGGTGTAGTGATTGCAGGTTTTATAGTTTGCCTTGCAATTTCCCTTTTCACGCCAATTTCAACACCATATTTTTTTGTTTCAAATGGGAAAGAGTTTTTCTCATCTATATATAATCATATATTTGCCTTTGGAGACTTTATAACTTTATTCCTTATTATGGATAGGATAGAAATCAAAAAAGGGCAGGCAAGGCATCTATATATCTATTCGATATCTGCCATGATTTTGGTTGTAATATTGTTTTATCTTTTTTATGCAAAGTATCAAATAACTGCCTTTATGCACAACAATGCACTTGCCGACCTACTTGTATTTTCTGTTCAATTTAATGCAATAGGAAGGCTTGATATAATCGCGATGCTAACGATAATGTTTATCACTCTCTTTCAAATGGAGATTTTCAACTATGCTTTTTGCGACTGCTTTGTCAATATCTTTCCGCTACTTAATAAAAACTATTCAATAGTTGTCTTTGATATTCTATTTTGTATTCTTTACTATGTTTTTATCGGTCGGTATGAAACTATGGTCACATCAGCACTATTTTGGCTTCCATACCTTGCAATAGTGATAAACTACTTGCTTCCAATCTTGCTTTTAGTTATTTTGATTATAAGGAGACGAAAAATTGAAAAGAAAGATAAAAATCATGTTTAAAATGCCTATGATTATAGTATTTATCATAATATTTTTGTTTTTCACGCCACTTGCTGTATATTCGCCTGGCGAGAATAGAAACCGCGGCGTTGTTACAGCTCTTGGCATAGACAGGGTGGAAGATGAATACGAAATCTCTCTGTTAACCTTTATACCAACGGCAAATCAGTCATATCAAGAGAAAAGCTCGGTTATCTCGGGCAAGGGCAGGTCAGTTGCAGAAGCTATCTATAACGCTCAAATTGCGATGGGGCGGTCGGTGGGACTTTCTCACGCAAAGACAACCGTAGTAAACGAAAAGCTACTAGAAGAAGACGTTGCCTCTTCTATTGACTATCTAAGTCGCGTTGCATCTCTTCCAGAAAATACAGTTTTTGTTTGCACAAATAAAACGTCAAAAGAGATGCTTGAAAATTCTCAAGATTTAGTAAATAATCTTGGACTTAAACTTGAACAAGTTATAGGTTACAACGCAAATCATCTTTATGTGACTGACACCTCTCTTGAAGCTTTTTATAAAGGTTATTTCAGCCCGACAAAATCTTCTCTTATAGGCTATCTAACGATTGAAGACGAAGAAAATAAATCAAATGAAAACTCAGAGATTTCAAATCTTCAAAATTCAGGTAGTGATCAAAAACAAGGGAACCAAGCTGGTAACAAGGGTCAGTCAAGCGGAAATAATAACGCAAGTCATATAGTCAATCAAGGGCAGGCAGTACTTTTAAAGAGCGGCAAAAAGGTGGCGGTTTTAAATGTGGACCAGCTTAACGGCATAAACATCTTAAATCCTAAGTCGGTAAATCAAATAATAACAGTAGATGGCATTGAAAGGAATGGGCAAACTATATCTCTTCAATATAAGATAAAAAACAAGAAAACCCTTGTTTCAAGCAAATTTGAGAATGGCTATCCAATATATATTGCACAGCTCGTGCTTGGCGTTGAACTTGTAGAAGTGGATGGCGAAAAAGAAAATCTTAAGGTGAATACCGAATTTAGTGAGATAACTAAAGAAATAGCAGAGAAAATTGAGCAGCAAATCAAGAGACAGTTTGTGCAGTCAATCAATATCTTGCGAGATTGCAAAACAGATGTGATAGGCATTGCAAGACAATTTTTCTTTCACAATAGAAAGGAATTTATAAAGTTTTTAAATGGACTTGGCGGCGAAGATGCGGTAGATACATTTATTGACTATGTCACCTTTAAACTTAACATGGTGGTGCAGCCAGACTAGTTGGTGAGACACCAAAGCCATAACGCTGACACGCTGAAAAATTCAGCTAACAGCTATGGCACGCAATTTTAACGATGGAACATTAAAATTGCTTTTGGTTTCTCTCCCAAGCCTCTTCCGCCTCCTAGAAATTTACTCTATAAATTTCGTCGTAATTTGGACCCACAAGGGGTGAATATATTGGGGTAACACCAAAGCATTTTCAAAAAAAATAAAAGGTTTGAGCTTTTAATTTTTTAAAGCTCCTAGAAAGGAGATCGCGGGCACAAGCCTTACGCTTGGCTAGGCTGTCCAAATGCAAACTGCTTTTTTAGCAAGGAAAAGTGAAAACTTGTTGATGGACAGTTTAAAATCCATGTAATTTAGTTTTTGTTTTTTAATTAAGCATGCAAATTTTGTCAAAAAATCAATTTATTTAAAAATTTTCCTTAAAAACGCCACTTATTTGTTGCTAGAAAAAATTTTTTATGATACAATAACTTGAGTCATTATTGGATTATAGTGGCTTATTAAATATTGTGAAAGAACATTGGGTTTAATAATAAACATATTTAATAAAGGCAAAAAATTAAGGAGGCATTTGTGAACGAAAACAAATCTAAATTTAAATGGTCATATTTAATCGTTCTTATTCTTATTATATTCGTGCTTGTGCTTGTATTTACAAACAGAGGATATAGCGGCGAAGAGATAACAGGCGGAGCGACTGAAGTGCAAGAACTTGTAGACGGGCGTAATAACCCTGATAAAGAAAACAAATGGGAAAAAGTTGTTGCTGTATATTATACAACTGACACAATGTATTTTTTACTTGAAGACTCTAAGTATGAAGGTCGCTTCCCAGACTATGCTGATTACTACATCAATTACATCACAGAAGATGAGCTTACCGAGCTTCGTAAAATTATAAATACCTATAACAATAATCCAGAAAACACCACAAAGATAGCAGTTGATGTTGCAACTCAAGGTATAAACGCTTGGGATGTAATTTATCCTATTCTTTATATTTGTTTTGGACTGTTTTTAGTATTTATGATTTATAGACTTTTAAACAGCACAAACAAAGGGGCGATGAGCTTTGGGAAATCTCGAGCTAAAGCATACACCACAAGCAAAGTAAGATTTTCTGATATCGCAGGGGCTGACGAAGAGAAAGAAGAACTTCGAGAAATTGTAGAATTTTTAAAAGCACCTAAGAAATTTACCGATCTTGGTGCAAGAATACCTAAAGGTGTGCTTCTCGTTGGCTTTCCAGGGACAGGCAAAACTCTTCTTGCAAGAGCAATCGCAGGCGAGGCAAATGTTCCATTTATTTCAATCAGCGGTTCAGACTTTGTTGAGATGTTTGTCGGCGTTGGTGCATCTCGTGTTAGAGACCTATTTGACCAAGCTAAGAAAAATAAGCCATGTATCGTGTTTATCGATGAAATCGACGCAGTTGGTCGTCAACGTGGTGCAGGCTTAGGTGGCGGCAATGATGAACGAGAACAAACTTTAAACCAGCTTCTCGTTGAGATGGATGGATTTGAGTCAAATGAAGGTATCATCGTGCTTGCAGCAACCAACAGAGCAGATATTCTTGACCCAGCTCTTATGCGTCCGGGCAGATTTGATAGACAAATTTTTGTCAACGTTCCAGATGTAAAGGGCAGAGAAGGAATTTTAAGAATACATGCAAGAAATAAGCCGCTTGACGAAAATGTAGATTTCAAAACACTAGCAAAAATTACAGTTGGCTTTACTGGTGCCGACATTGAAAATATGCTTAATGAAGCGGCTATACTCGCAGCTCGTGCAGGCAGACCGAAGATAACCATGCAAGATATCACAGAAGGTATCAATAAGGTTATGATGGGCCCACAAAAGAAGAGCCGCCTTGTAACAGATAGAGATAAGAAAATAACAGCTTATCATGAATCAGGTCACGCAATACTTGCCAAAAAACTTGAACATACTGACGAAGTTCAAGAGGTATCAATCATTCCACGTGGTATGGCAGGCGGCTATACTATGCAAAGACCTGAAAATGACAACTCATATCGCACATACAACTATCTTATGGATGAAATATGCGTTTGCATGGGTGGAAGACTTGCTGAAGAACTTATCTTTAAAGATATTTCAACTGGTGCATCAAATGATATCACTCAGGCAACAAAGATTGCTCACAATATGGTATATAACTGGGGTATGAGCAAGAACTTAGGCTTCTTAAGCCTTGAAAGCTCAGACCAAGTGTTCATCGGCAGAGACTATCAAACAAGAAATGACTTCTCAGAAAAGCTTGCCGCCGAAGCAGACGACGAAGTACGTGCAATACTTGATTATAACTATAAACGTGCAAAGAAGCTTCTAAGCGAAAATGAAAATCTCTTAAACGAAATGGCAGCTCTTCTTCTTGATAAGGAAACAATCAATAAAGAAGAAGTTGATATGCTTATTGAAGGCAAAACCGCAAAAGAAATTTCTGCTTTCATGGAAGAACGTGAAAAAGAACAAAAAGAGAAAGAAGAACAATTTAGAAGAGAAAAGGCAGCCGCAGAGCGTAGAGCAGTGCTTGCAAGAAAACTTGAAGAAGCAAAGAAGCTCCTTGAAAATGGAGTTATCTCGCAAGATGACTATAATGCCATTGACAAACTATATAAAGATAGTTTAAATGATGGTGCGGAGTCGCAAGTTGCCGATAATGATGCGGTAAGCCAAGACAGCACTGTGAATGTCGTTGTAAGCCAAGGTAAGTCTTTAATGGATGAGCCTGCCGAAGACAATGCTAGTGCCAACGAAGGTATAGAAAACAAGAAAGAAGAGAATAATCAAGAAAAAGTGGAAGAGAAGCCTTGCGAAAGTGAAGAAAAGGTAGTTGTAAATAAGGATGAGAGCAAAAAGAAATCAAAGAAAAAAGGGGAGTAGATAGATGGAAGAAACAAAAGCCACATCACAAAACGTTGACAATGTGCTTGATTCTGTCAGCGACGAATATCTAAAGAAAAGAAAACGCAACAAAAAAATCACGTTATCAGTAATTTCAGCAGTGGTGTTTGCACTCGTTGTTGTAATTATCGTGCTTGCTTGCGTTAGAATCAATTTAAAACCTTATTTTCTCTCTCGACCATCCAATATTCAAGTTTACACAAATAAGTCCTTAACCTACGTTACAACCGATGAAAATTTTGACGACTTTTATTCGGTTTATGAAGATTCCTTCTATTCAACAGTTCTTACCGCTATGTTCACAGGCAATCTAGGTGATTATAAAATTGTTGAAGGTGCAACTCAAGCATTTTATTCAGATGCCGCAAATAGACAGGGCATAAGCAGTGCTCTTCAAGGTTATTTAGGCTCAAATTATGTGCATCTTTTCTACGCACAAGAACAAACTCTATATAACGCTGACCGAAGTGTATACTATTCAAATAGAAATACAAATCAATACTATTTCACATATCAAGACGTATATTTTAATTTGACTGATACAAATAACGAAAGCGAACTTACCTTCTATTTTGGAGCATGCTATACAACAGAAGAAGGACAGTCAACATTGTCTCCAAAAATCATATCAATAACTGTTCGTGCAAATAGCTATGCAATTTATGATTATGTGACAGGCGAATAAAAATTTAGTAATCTTGATATTATCTGTCAAAAACTAATAAAAATGAACATATTGAAAATTTTAGTCAATATGTTCTTTTTTTGTGTATTTTTTGTATAGGAATATATATTTATATAAAAATCAAAAGGCATAAAAGGCAACAAAAAAGCTTATTCAAACCTATGGTTAAATAAGCTTTGTTTTTATTGTTTTTGCAATAAACTTATCACTTTATCTCGCAATTTATCTATTCGCTTTTGATTAAATTTTATAAGTAAAATTAGTATGATTGAAAGCACAATAATTGTAAAGAAGGTTATAAGCACTGTAAATGAACTTGATTCAATAGAGAAGAAACTTGGAAGTGCAATTATAGCTCCCGTCACTAGTGCGAAAGATATTGCAAGTGTTATACCTTTGATAAGCGTGAATGGGTAGCAAAGCGTGGCAAGATTTAAAAAGCCTGTATATGTCAAAACTAGCACGCATAAAGTTTTATATTCTATCTCATCAAGAGTTATAATAGTGGACTGAGCGTGGAATAGTGCAAACACTACAATAACATTGATAAGCATCAAAAGTGCTCTTGGAAGAGAGCGTTTAAGAACTTGTGGAATAAAGTTTCCTTTTATAGCCTTTGTGTTAGGCTCAAAGGTTAACATGAATGAAGGTATACCAATCACAAACGCTTCAAGCAGCATCATCATGCTAGGCGTATATGGGTAAGACCTTTGAAGGAAAAGGGTGATAATTGAAAGAAGGATTGCAAAAAATGTTTTCATAAGAAATAGCGATGAAGAGTTTTGCACATTGTTTACAACCTGTCTACCTTCTTTAACTACTGATGGAAGTGAAGAGAAATTTGACTCCAGCAAAACTAGTTTTGATATGTTTCTTGCAACCTCGCTTCCGTCTGCCATCGCGATGGAGCAGTCAGCTTCTTTTAAAGCAAGCGTATCATTGACGCCGTCACCTGTCATCGCAACAACTTTGCCCTTATTTTTTAATGCCTTAACAATGGTGTACTTTTGCTCTGGAGTAACTCTACCAAAGACTGTAAATTGGTCAGCCATTTGTTCAACTTCTTTCAAACTGACATTTTCAAGAGATACATATTTATCACTATGTTCAACGCCCACACGCTGTGCGATTTTTGAAACTGTTGCAGGGTCGTCGCCAGAGATTATCTTTACCTCAACCCCGTTATCTTTAAACCAAGCAATAGTCTCAATAGCATCTTCACGAATATGCTCTTCAATCACAATCAAGGCAAGAAGAGTGGAGTTTTTTCCAGACATATTTTTATCATATTTTTCACTTGTCTCAGCAAGAGCAAGAATTCGCAAACCTTTGTTTTGTTGTTCTTTGATAAAATCTAGTTGTTCTTGCGTAAGTTTGCAGCCAATTCGAGTATAGGCGCCCAAAAAATATGTTTTCCTATTTGAGAGCTGCGTGATAGAGTATTTTCTTTCAGAAGAAAATTCGCATAAGTTTAGAGCGGTATATTCTTCACTTCGCCCAAACTCTTTTATCAGTGCACTCGAGGTTGCATTTATAGTTTTTTGAACATTCAAAATATTTGATAATATCTTTTTCACGCTAGCTTTTCGCTTACTTGTATAAGTTATAAAATCCACAACATTCATCGTGCCGTCTGTTATAGTTCCAGTCTTGTCAAGACAAAGCACATTTGTTCTTGCAAGCATTTCAATGGAATATAGGTCACGTACCAACGTTTTCTTTCTTGCAAGCTTGATAACTCCGATTGCAAGGGCAATAGTCACAAGCAGAAACATGCCCGCAGGTATCATACTAGTAAGTGCTCCACTTGTGTTTGTTATTTGGTCTTTTATGGTTGAGCCTTCCTGAGCGTATTCTTTTAAGAAGGTCAGTATTCCAATAGGCACAAGTGCAATGCCGATATATCTTATAAGTCTGTTAAGGTCTTTAAATAGGTTAGATTGTGGTGCTTTAAATTCCTTAGCTTTTTTAGCCATTTGATAGATATAGTTATCTTTACCTATTTTTTCAACTCTTGCATAGCACTGACCTGTCACAATAAAACTTCCAGATAGAAGGGGAGAGCCTACGCCTTTTTCAATGGCATTAGATTCGCCTGTCAAAAGGCTTTCGTTTACTTCAACCACGCCCTCCACAATCTTGCAGTCTGACGGTATTTGATTTCCATTTGAAAGGATTATAATGTCGTCAAGTAAAAGTTGGTCACTTGGAATGTCTATGGTCTTACCTTCTCTCACAGTCTTAACAAGTGGAGCTGTAACTATTGAAAGTTTTTCTATTGTAATTTTTGCCCTTATTTCTTGGATTATGGCAATGGCGGTGTTTGCCACTATAACAAATATGAATATAAGGTCGCTGTAAGAGCCAACTGCTATTAAAGCAACCGCAATGATAAGCCAAAGCATGTTGAAAAAAGTGAAAATATTTTTTGCAAATATTGACCAATAAGACTTACTTGATTTAACCTTTGTTTTATTTATAAGGTTGTTTGCAATTCTCTCGTCAACTTGTTCTTTACTAAGCCCTTGTTTATAGTCAACTGTGTAACGCTCAACATTTTCAGGTACGGCAGGTTGTTCGTCTTCCTTGTCTTTTTTATTTAGATTGATTGTAAAAGTCTTTTTCAGTTTTTCAAGAAGCCCCAAGTTAGCTTCGTAGCCCTTTTCAGTATAAAAAAGAATAGAAAGCTCACTATCGCAATTTCTAATAAATTTTTCCTTATGTTTTAGTAGTGGTTGAACAGTATTTTCTTCAACAACATTTATTGATTTTTTTCTTGCCATTATATTTATAATTATATCTTATTTATAACTCTTATGTCAACTTTATTACAAATAGATTTGACAATGTTTGTCAAATAAAGTATTCTATTATAGAAGGTTGTGTAAAATGAATATAGAAATTTCTGATGATTTAAAAAAACTTGCAAGCCTTTTGCCAACAGAGCTTTATATTGTTGGCGGCTACATAAGAAATTCAATAATGGGTCTTAAGAATGAAGATATTGATATATGTTCAAGCTTGACGATTGAAGAGCTTGAAAA
>CAWVLM010000040.1:0-4325 GCA_963930145.1 Clostridia bacterium | reverse complement strand
ATTCAGTCGTCAAATCAATGATAAGTTCTTCTATGGAGCAGTGCATAGTGCCAGCAATTTTGTAGATATCAACAACGCTGACCTTATCTAAAAAATTGCGTAAGATATGATATAGCGTCACAAGTTTTATGTTGGAAAGCTTTGCAAATTTATGTAGAGACATATCATTTTTTGCTAAAAACTCTCGTATAACCCTTGTGTCTATAAGCACATCTTTCATAGACTTTTTATCTTTTGAATAAACTCTTTTCATATTGACAATGCTATTATAACACATATATGTGTATAATGCAAACATTTTTGCAAGAAAAATATAAAAATACATAGATTTGTGTATTCGCTTATGTGTTACACGTAAACGTGTATAATTGAGCTGGAGAATAAAATGAAAGCAGGGGATATTATTAAATATTGGCGAATTGAATTTAAATATTCACAAAAACAACTTGCTGATATGATTGGTTCAACACAACAAACTATATCACGTTGGGAAAGCAATCAAAACATTCCATCAATCGTTGAGTGTGTAAAATTGTCAAGGGCACTTCATATTTCTCTTGATGAAATGTTTGCTGATTTAGATGTGGACTAAAAAATAGCTTTTTTTAAATTTATAAAAAGTTTGACATGTTTTATTGCAAACAAGCTTTTTTGTGTGTTATAATATTTTAATGAGACTTGATAAATTTTTGTTTGAACATGGTTATACAGGCTCTCGCTCTAAGGCTCAATCGTTTATAGAAGAAGGGCTTGTTTGTGTCAATGGAAAAATTATAAATAAACCTTCTTATGAGCTATTATGTAATGAAAACATAACTATTTTATCACACCCTGAATATGTGTCTCGCGGTGCATATAAGCTTATAACGGCTATTGAAAAATTCAATATTGATTTCAATGGTAAAGTTGTTATAGATATCGGCGCTTCAACGGGTGGATTTACACAGGTGGCACTACAGCATGGAGCAAAGAAGGTCTATGCGGTGGATGTTGGCAGCGGTGAGCTTGCAGAAAGTCTTAGGCAAGATAAAAGGGTTGTCAATCTTGAAAACACCGATTTTCGAGCAGTGAAAAAAGAGCAAGTGCAAGATGCAAATTTCATAATTGGAGATATATCTTTTATATCATTAAAACATATTTTTCCTAAGATAAAGGAGCTTTTTGATAGCATTGAGATAGTCGTTCTCTTCAAGCCACAATTTGAATGCGGCAAGGAAATTGCAAAGAAATATAAGGGAGTGATAAAAGATAAAAATGTGCACAAATCTCTTTTAAAAGATTTTATATTTTATTTACAGGGTTTAAACTTTGTCATTTGCAATTTGGCATATTCTCAAATCACAGGGAAGAGCGGGAATATTGAATATTTATTTCATATAAACGGAAAAGAAAAGTCAAGTATAGATGCTGACAAAGTAGTTGAAAATGCTTTTGACTATTTAAAGTGTAAAGAAAAAAGATAACGAAATTTCATTATCTTTTTTGCTAGTAAAAAAAGTTTTTTAGACTTTTTATATGGTAAAATTGCAAGTTAGGCTTTAGTTGCAAACCAAGTTTTAAAGACTTTTTAAGGTTTTTAAGACCTTGCAACTAACATCCAATGTATTTTAAAAGTTTTTCAGGGTTTTATATAAGTTTTTTAATGATAAAGAGTTTTCTAGACTCTTGACACATTTATTGTATTTCCGCCAGTAGCCGTCGGGTAGAGTGGCAGGTCGCCTACACCTGGGCAAACAGTGCAGTTTTGGCATGCTTGACAAGGCGGAAGCACAGGGTAGCCATAGGACGGAAGAAGCAGGTCAACAACAGCGGTAACTTTGATTACAATTTGCAGACATCCAGTCACAGTGAAGGTGTTTTCAGCGGTGTATGAACCTATCTGGCTTGAAAATGCGGCAGTCGCTACAATGTCAACAGGCGACATTGAAGGTTGTGGAACAAACAGCACTGTGCTTTTATTGATTGTAATGCTCGATGTGCCTGTTCCAATCACGCCATTTGCATCACGATAGGTAACAGTAAGCGGCACCGTGATTGTCATGGTAACATTTGCGTAGTTTGGTGTCTGTTCCAGCCTGTCAACAACGATATCGGAAACCGTCACTTGCCCGCCAATTTGGTTTGTAGCTGAAATAAATGTAAGCGGAAGTGCTGGAGAAGCTGGATTGAAGCTCGTCACAGGCAGCACGATACCCGTTTCTGTGCTTTGAGATACGCAGGCATCAAAAACCTTTGTGGTTTCAATCAAAACTTTTTCACAAATTCCGTTCAAAGGGTTGCCGCCTATAGGACCAGGGCGATTGGGATTTGTATTGTTTATATAAAAAGACATAAATTTAACCTCCTATCTTTTTAGTTTACGCATGTAAACCCACTAAACTATAATATGTAAGATTTTTAATCTTTGTGATAGTTTCTATCATACAAAGACTTGGAAGCTTTTATGCATTTACATGCCTAAAACTTCTTATATTAAAGCTTATGCACAAAGGCAAAATATGTTGACTATTAAAAAGAAAAATATTAAAATATAGGTTGCTTAAGGAGAAATTATGATTTTAGAAAATGTGAAAGAAAGATTAAATGCAATAAATGAAGAATTGCAGTTTATAAAGGAGTGTCTTTGACAAAACGACTCTTGAAAAGAATTTAAAAGAACTTAAAGACGAGCAGATGAGCGAAGGCTTTTATCTTGACCAAAAAAAAGTGCTTGAAGTTGGCAAGAAGATAAAAAATTATGAAGGAAAACTTAATCTTATAAATGCTCTGCAAATTCTCTACGACGATTGCAATGCCTACGTTGAGCTTTATGAAGAAGAGCATGATGCTTCTTTAGAGAAAGAGCTTGAAGACTCTCTTCACAATCTTGAAGATGAAGTTGAAAAGGCAAAGATTACCACACTTTTATCAGGCAAGTATGATGATTACGATGCCATTATGACTTTGCATGCAGGGGCAGGCGGAACAGAAGCTCAAGATTGGACGGAAATGCTCTTTAGAATGTATAAAATGTACGCTGAAAAACAAGGTTATAAGATAAGGGTGCTTGATATTCTTAATGGTGATGAAGCTGGAATAAAATCTATCACTTTTGAAGTTGCGGGCGACAACGCTTACGGCTTTTTAAAGGCGGAGAAGGGCGTTCATAGACTTGTAAGAATATCTCCATTTGACTCAAATGCGCGACGTCACACATCCTTTGCAAGTGTTGAAGTTATGCCAAAGATTGAAGAAAAGCCAAATATTGAAATAAGATCAGAAGATTTGAAAGTTGATACCTATCGCTCATCTGGAGCAGGCGGACAAAACGTAAACAAAACTGAAAGTGCTGTGCGAATTACCCACTTGCCAACAGGTATAGTTGTCTCTTGCCAAGTGGAGCGAAGTCAGCTTCAAAATAGGGAAATGGCAATGCAAATGCTGTATTCTCGTCTTGCTGAAAAAGAAGAGCAAGAAGAGATGGAAAAGCTTGCAGCCATTCGTGGAGATGTAAAAAAAATTGAGTGGGGAAGTCAAATAAGAAGCTATGTCTTCTGCCCGTATACGCTTGTAAAAGACCATAGAACAGGCTATGAAGACACCAATATTCAGTCGGTTATGGATGGAAATATTCAAGAATTTATCAATGCGTATTTAAAGATGATCTATTAAAAGGGTGGGCGAAAGCAAATTTTGCGTACGCAAAATTCAAAGCGAAATTGCAAGCAATTTCGCTTGTAGGCTTTTTTGCAAAAAGCCTACGCTTTCGCCCTAATTAAAAGGATGAAATTTATGAACAAAGGAATAAGCTTTTATTTTGGCTATAATATTGAACCAGACAAGAGAGCCAAGGCTATACATGAACATGGTTTTGATGCAGTAATTACAAATGCCGATCCTAAATATAATGCTCAAAATGGAACAATAAGACAGCAAATAAAAATTTTGAAGAAATATAGTCTTAAACCTTCCAGTCTCCATATGCAATATAAAACAGCAGACTTGCCTTGTTTTTGGGAAGAGGGAAGGAAAGGCGAAAAACTAAAAAAAAGACTTATAAAGGATGTAAAGATTGCGGCGAAATATGGTTTTACCTGCGTTGTAGTTCATCTTTATGGGAAATGGTCTATAATAGGTAAACAAAGACTTTTAGAAGTTTTGCGGGTCTGCCATAAGAAAAATTTGCCACTTGCTATAGAAAATATAGATTGTCAAGAACTGTTTGTTAAGGTATTTAAAGAAATTAAAGATGACTATCTTCGCTTTTGTTATGATAGTGGACACAACAATGTTTTTGATAAAGATTTTGACTATCTTGAAAAGTATGGAGATAAGCTTATAACACT
>CAWVLM010000039.1:0-2977 GCA_963930145.1 Clostridia bacterium | reverse complement strand
AAAAATACCTACCGTGAGATGCACGATAGGTATATGTTTTAACTTATCGTACAAGCATTTCCACCTTGTTCATTTTGAATAGGTTGGAGTGTGGTCATTGGGCTTGTCCCTACCACATCTCTATATAAGTTTTTGTTTTATATATTTGGTTTATTTTAAGTTTCTTGCCACTCTTTTTGGGTGACACCATATTGGAATACTGTTTTAATCATTTGACAATTTAACTCTTCACAAATCACGCCAGTGCTAATAATAAAGTCGCATTCACAAGTTTTGCAATCTATGAAATCACAGAACAAACCTTCGGCTTTAATATTTCGCACTGTTAGATTTCTTGCTCTTATGCACTTGCCTTGAATGTTTACCTTTTTATTGTCAAAATCAAAGCATAAATACACATTTTTGTAAAAGCAATAGGCATTTTCGTTTTCATCAAAGTATGGCTTGATTTCTTCTAATGAGCGAAACGTTTTAAATTTGTTAGAACCTTCGTACTCAAAAAATTCTTTTGCAACTTGTTCACTTCGTTCTAGTGGACTATTGTGATATTCAGCAAACAAATAACTAAAATCACAAAATATTCTTGCTGGTCCGTGTGGGAATTTTGTCATACAACCAATGCCGTCAGTCAGTCCTATAAGTTTATCAAAGTTATCTGTGTTTAGTTCTAGCAATAGTTTTTGAGATGTTGAGTGCTGTTCTAGTATCAATCCTCTTTGGTCGTCTAAAACATAGAATTTGCCTTGTGTGTAGGCATTTGCTACACTCACTATGTCATCAATAAACACATATCTATCCATTCTGCTATTTCTAACTAAAACATAATGATTTAAAACTTTATTTGTGCTTGTGTCAAAGGTGAGTAGGTTGCAGTGGTATTGCTTTAGACAAGGCTTTGACTGCACAATCTTTTTCTCTTTTTCCACGCTCTCTGCACTAAACTCTCCAAGAGAGAATAACACAGCACGGTTTTTGCTCCACCATTTGAGTTTTGCATCGTTCATATACCACTCAATGTGAGTTTCGCCAACTTGATGTTCTCTATATCTTCTTAAAACTTTGAAGATTTCTTTTGCTCGTGGGTAGCCCACTTGTAGTTTTCTTTGGACTGCAGTGATTGTTAAATTGTCCATTTCTTTCAGTGCTTTTATATCAGTTTCATTAAAACCTTCTAAAACTTTGTTTGGATTTCTTATTTTGTGTTCTATGATTATTTTGCCCATAAAATCTCCTTTTAGGCAATTAAATAACCCATATCAAAACGATATGGGTTAGTCATAAATAATCATACTTTTTCCACATCGTCTGGCTTAATGCCATTCCTCTTTACCACCATTGCCAAAGGGCTGGTTGGTCTGAACATCATCGAGAGGATCTCTCCGTTCAAGTCTTTATGTGTTATTTAATTGTTGCACGCATTATATCATAATAGACTTAAAATGTCAAGTAAATTTCATAACTGTTTTATGAAAGTGGGAATATAGTACCACCAACACCATTTTCACTAGACATTTTTACTTTATATTCCACATCTATTTCTTTGTCTAGCAAAAGGACTTTAAAAGTTCTTGTTCCTATATAAGTAGTATCTACATCTTCGAGCATTTGCACTGGCAAATCGCTTTGATTATATATTGAACAATATTCTATAAAGATTGTGCCATCGTTTAATGTGAAAATTACTGTAAAATCTTCTACATTTTCATTTAAGTCAAATTCTCTTTGAATCTTTGCGGATGCTATTTCATTTACATCAATAACATAATAATATACATTGATTTCTTTTCCATTATACAATACTTTTGCAGTGTTTATACCTGAATTCTCTGTATTAACATCTTCTATAATTCTTTCTTCTGCAAAATTTAACCAAGGAACTTGATTACCATCTGCTGTTTGAAATATTATCTTATTTCCGTATAGACTTCCACCTTCATTTAAATAATAATTCTTCTTATAGGTTGAATCTACAAATCCAAATAATATCTCATCATTACTTTCAACTCTATATTGAAAACTTAAAGTTTTAAATCTAAATGTTATATTGCAAGTAAAAGTTCCATACTCGCTAGTATCTATCTCATTAACACTACAATTTACTGGAAAGATTTGACTTACACTAATATCTCTATCATTGTATAGCAATGTTATCCCAGTTTCATCATTTTTATTTGTCCAATATGCAGTTATTTGTCTACCATTTAACACATTTTTATCGTTAAGATAAAAAGATAAATTGTCTTGGTTTATAGTAAAGTCTTTTAAATCAGTATGGACTATGTAATCTACATATATATTAGAAAGCACAATAGGATCAATTTCAATTATTCCACCAGTGCTTGGTTTTGGTGGAGATGGAGGTGTAATTCTCATTCTTCCCTCGTATGTTTCACCATTAAATGACCCATTAGGATACGATCGCCCAATATCTTCTTGTGTTGAGTAAAACTTCTTAACCATATCTTCTGTAATATCAACTAAATCATCGCTACCATCTTCATATTGAATATATAGTTTAGCCCCATTTGCATTAAAACTTTCGCCATATTCATATTCTGTTTTAATGTTTCCTACTATTGATGTCTTTGAAATGGTTTTACTTACAAAGTTTGCATACAAAGTGATTTCATCTTCAGTTATTCTTTCATTTTTAATTCTTAATGGTGCTTTTTGTGTAAACTCTGGGTCATAATACCAACCTTCAAAATCATAACCAACAATATATCCAGGCTCATAAAGTAGTAGTTCTCCATTTGGTTCTATAGTATCGCTAGTTTTATCAAGTAAAATCTTTGTGCTAATATAATATACTGTTTTGGTTATGTCAGAACCAACATTCCATTTTGCAAATAGATATACATCATTATATTCATCTGCTTCAACTATTGTTGTTGTAGTATATGGTTGTGAGAATGTTTGATTATCAAGATACCAACCAGCAAATACATAACCATCTTTTGTTGGTGTAGGGAGTTCA
>CAWVLM010000038.1:0-54836 GCA_963930145.1 Clostridia bacterium | reverse complement strand
CATAACCAAAATGTTAAGACGTTTTTATAATAAACTTTTAGCTATAAATCATTTTTATAAGATTATACCCAGCGATTTGTATCGGCGTTTCTTATAATCTCTTGACGCAGACGCATATATTCTTCATAGTCAATAACGCCATTTTGATATAAGCTCTTTGCGTCCTTGAGCCGCTTGTATTGGTCAGACGAGCTGTCAATTCGATTATAGTATATTGCTCCATAGTCTGAGCCAATACCAACAAAATATCCGACAATCGTCAAAATAACAAAGATAAAGCCACCGAAGAAAAACTGCAAGATAGCCACACCAACAATTAGCCATACATGCTCTATAAGTTCTTCTTGTGTTAGACTAGCAAAACTTTTTACTTTAAGCCCAACAATAAAGCCGATTATACCGATTATTGAAACCACGATGCAGCTTGCAAGTATCTTTGTGCGACTGCCGTCATAGTCATAGGTGGTATCTTGACGAAGTTCACCGCTTCTAAAGGCAAAGACAATACCCAAGATAGCCATTGATATAACGCAAAGCACGCCAAAAACTACTGACAAATAGCCCGACCACAAGAACCATTTATTTTTTGATTCACCATTTTTATAGCGTGCAAAAACTGAGCTTGTGTATTTGTCATCAATATGTTCGTCAATCTCTAAATCTTCTGGTTTTATGTTTTTAGGAATTGAGTCTCTAAGTTCTTCCTTAGCCTCATCTCTTAATCTATATTTTTCTTCCATGCCATAATTATAGCATATTTTTTATAATTTGTAAAGGTATTGCGTTTAAACTATAACTCGCTCTCCCCTAAACTTAGCTAGATTTGTGAGAACCTCGTATTCTGTGCTTTCAATAAGCGGAGCAAGAGCGGACGCATTATTCATTATCATAACGCTATCGCCTATCTTGCAATTATTATCAGAGACATCTACCATAAAGGCGTCCATGCAGATATTGCCTGTTACCTTTGCTTCTTTTCCCCTTATTGATACTATTAGCTTATTTGAAAGTTTCCGTGGCAGCCCATCACCATAGCCTAGCGGAATGGCTGCAACGGTGATATCTTTTTCTGCGGTATAACCACAGAGATAGCCGACATGTTCGCCTTTATCTACCTGCTGAATATCAACTATCGTGCTTTCAACTGAAAGGACAGGCTTGACAAACTCGTTGCCATAGCCATACACTTCAAGCCCTACTCTAAACATATCAACATCAAGTTTTTCAAAGATGCTTCGCCCGCCGCCAACATGCTTTATCGTTTGCCACTCCTTAGGAATATGTTTTATAAATCTAAAAAACTTTTCTTTTTGTTTTTCAGTATAGTCTCTATCAGTTGTTAGTGAAGAGAAATGAGTATAGATTCCTGCAAGAGACAAGCCCTGCTTTTTTAAAAAAGTGATTATCTTTTGAAGCTCTTTCTCGGTTTTAACACCATACCTATTCATGCCAGTGTTTAAACAAAGATGCATTTTGGGTGTTAAGTTGTATTTTTTTGCTGTTTTTGCTATCTTTTTTGCGTCTAAATATGAAAAAAGTGCAAAAGAAACATCATTTTGCATGCAAACCCGATAATCTTCGCAGGCACCGAACACTATTACATCCTTCTTTGTATATCTCTTCGCAAGCAGGCCTTCACTTTGGTTTGACACGCCAAAATAGTCAACCTTATCATTTAAAATAGAGAGAATTTCTTTCATGCCATGCCCATAGGCATTTGCCTTTATCATCACGCATATCTTGTGTGCAGCAATTTCTTCAAGTTTTTCAACATTGTGAATTAAATTTGTGCTGTTTATATATATTTTTGAGAACATAACATTTTATATTCTTAAAAGCTATATTGTGTTAAAATTGGCTTATAAAAAATGTCTAGCAGCGGCAAGCATGGCTATGCTTGCAAAAACGCTTGAAAAGCGTTTTGACGGCTTTTGCATTGCAAAAGACGTACGCTGCTAGACATATAAAGTTTCAACATCTCCCATATTGCACAAATGAATTGAAAAATAAGTTTATTATTTTTCAAGAAACAAGTTTTCTTGTTCCATTTATGCCATTTTCGTAGATAATTTCAAGTTCAGCTTGGCGTTTATAGAATCTATTTGCATTACGCTTAAATTTTTTAATATCTTCATCCGTGACATCTTCGCCTACGATATAGATATCGCTTATATTTAAACTATAGATATCTTCATTAAACATTCCATTTAAGTGTGAGACAAAGAAGGAATTTTCTATTTCTTCTGAGAAAATAGAATAGCCATAAATAAGATTTGAGTTGTATGGAAGACCAAATAGGTCACAAATAGTAGGCAGAACGTCGTAGGTATTACAGAACGTATCAATAATCTGTCCGCCGCTCTCTTTTGTTAGTTTTGGACTATAAAGCATAAGCGGAATGTTATATGCATAGGTATCATAAAAATCTGCTTTGTCTATGCCTTTAAGCTTCAAACTCAAATCGTGATAATAGGCATTATGGTCGGCAAAGAATAAAATCGATGTATTTTCACTAAGTCCGCGTTTTTCAAGTTCTTCAATCATATTTGCAACAGTGCGGTCAAGGTCGATAAAGGCTGCTTTATAATAATACAAATGTTCAAAGTCATTGCCTGTTGGCATAACATAATCTGTTTCAGTCTGATACCATTCCATGTATTTTTCATAATTTTCATCAAGAATTTGATAATACTCTTCGTAGTACGGATTTCTGTATGTATAAGGCCCATGTGATGCTAAAGATGTGAAAAAGGTCAAAAATCTTTGATTTGTCGGCAAAATATCGTCTATCACATTTTTAGTAAAATCAAGGTCGCTCATCCACTCACCCCAAGCACCTATTGACTGCTCACCTGTATATGCTTCATTCATATACATTTCATCAAAGCCAAATCCCAGTGTGTGCGTGACGTTTCTATTATAGAAGCTGCTGCTGTTTTGATGGGTGTAAATTGCAACAACATCTTCGCCGTGACTTGTAGACTTAAATAGCTTAGGAAGTGCATAGTCAAAGGTGTAACCGTTATCATAGGCAGCTGAAACTGACATATTTCTAGGTGTTGAGCCGTTTAGAACAATACCTTCACTGTTATTAGTTCTATTTCTTGCATGAAAACCTGTGAAAGATATTGAATTGTTGCCAGTTGCAATAGAATATAGCGTTGGAGTGTTGTATGGGTCTATTGCAAACCAGTCCATACTTTCACATAAGATTATAATTAAGTTGTCGCCATATAGTGGTGCGGTTGGGTCTTCTTCGTGATAGCCTTCATCTATAAAATTTTGATAGTATTCTATATCATTTTCTGTTACTTCGTCATGGAATATAAGATTTAGCACGCTTTTTGTGTAAAACCCATAATGTCCAAACTTTTCAAAGGCGTCAAGCTTGAATTGGAAATTGTCCCATAGATATTTATCACTGCTTTCTATTTCTGATTGCCCTGCCTGTGCATCGGCAAGGGTGATTGCCTGTGTTTCATATAAGCCTAAACCCATAGACCAACATAAAATTGCCACTGAGAGAACTATGCACGGCATAGAAAAATTTTTGATGGTAACGGTCTTTTTATTTTTCTTTACTAGCACCACTGAAATTGCAACTATTAGAGCAAAAATACCAAAATTTAGGAATACTCCACCCCAATCGATGACATCTACAGTGATAGCTGACGTTGCTTCGCCGCCTAAATAGAATAGGTCAAAAGATAAGATATCACCAAAGATATAATACATCGTAGAATTTGCTATATTTAAAGCACATTGCACAAATAACAAAAAATAGTATAATATTTGCATGATTATTTTGTTATGCACAACATAAATTAGCCCTGCAAGCATTAAAATTATGGCAAAATCAAATAAAAAATATGTTGGCAAAACCATCAAGTTGCCATCAACATCTTTAAAACCAATATATAAAAAATTGACCATTTCAAAAATTATAGCAAAAACTATAAATAAAAATGGTAAAATAAAATTATTTGTGGAAATTTCTTTTTCTTTTATTTTCATAAATTTCATATAACCACCCAAATTTAATTTTTTATATTATACAACACTTTTTCGCTAAAGTAAATACAAACTTTGCATAATTTATTGTCTTGTTGGATTTTTTAATAAAAAAAGCGTTTTTCAACGCCCTTTTTGTGTGTTTATGCCTAAACCCCTTAAACTACAAGTGGAACTATAATTCCAGCAATGACTATTAGAAGACATATAACATACAATACTTTCCATACCATTTGTTTTGGTCTTACATATCTCCAAGCAAGAATTGATACAATAACGATCATCACTGCAGTGGCAATATTTTGAAGAACACTTACAGCTGTTGCACTTACTTTACAAGCAGCCAAAATAAGTGCTACTGCATATAAAAATGTTGCAGCTACTATTGTCCAGAATGATATCTTATTGAGTCCCCATATGCTGCTTCTCTTTGAGCTTGATGATGAGCTTGAACTCTTTGAAGATTTTGTTGATGATTTTTTAGTTGCCATTTATCTATCCTCCTATTTTTTATTATACTACTCTTTAAATAGAATGTCAATGTATTGCCTTGTTTTTTTGTTAAATTATTATAAAAATTTATTTTTTATCTGAATTTTCTTCTTTTATTTTCACCATTTTATCACTTCGCATAATAAGAAATGGTATGTATTCTTCCCAGCGGTAACTCCGAATGGGCATTGGTCTATGGTCATTAAAATATAGCACAAGTGCGGGCTTTATTCCATTATAATCATCGACAAACTTATAGCCAACAAGTTTGCCTGATAAAATCAACTTTTTTATTTCAGCGTGATAATTATAGTAACTCATATTATTAGTATTATTTAATTTTAAAAATTTATTTATTAAATCATAATTTAAAAGCTATCCTAAAGCTATATCAAGAATCATCATAAGCACAAAGCCCACTATAAACCCCCAAGAACCTATATGCCCAGAATGAGAATTTTTTGCGTCTGGCAAAAGCTCTTCTGCAACCACAAAGAGCATTGCCCCTGCAGAAAAAGAGAGAAGCCACGGCATAAGGTGCGAAAGAATCTGTGCGACAAATATGCCAACAACAGCCATAACTGGCTCGACTATTCCACTGAGAGTGCCAAAGAAAAAGGCTTTTTTGTTTGAGGCAAGCTGCTCTTTCATGGGCAGACTGACAGCTGCACCTTCGGGCAAATTTTGTAGCCCTATGCCAATGGCAAGCCAAAGTGCCGAATAAAACACCGATATCTCTCCTGCAATAAAAGCGTTGCCAAGAGCGAGACCTACTGCAAGACCTTCTGGAATATTATGCAAGGTCACCGCTAAGAAAAGTTTACTTGATTTGTTTAAACCATGTTTTTTTGGTGAAAAATCACTGTTTTTTTTGTTATTTTTATCTTTTTTAAGTAAATTTGGGATAATTTTATCCATAATCACTAAAAATAGGCAGCCTAAAATTATACCAACAGCGGCAGGCAAAAAGTTGAGTTTGCCAAGTGATGACGACTGCTCAATGGATGGCAAAAGCAGTGACCACACAGACGCTGCTATCATCACGCCCGATGCAAAACCTAGGAATAGGCTGCTTAGTTTTTCACTGACTTTATGTTTGAAGAAAAATACCACTGTGGAACCTAGAGTTGTCATTAAAAATATAAAAGCTATAGATATGATTGTTATTGTTGTGCCGTTCACTTTTGTCCCTTTTTTCGCACTTCCCCTATTATCAATATAAAACATATAAGGTTAAAATGTGAAAAAAAGACCCAAAAATTTTTAGGTCTTCCTTATAGATAAATTTATATTCTTATAGTTTGCAAGCACGAATTTATAGTCTCGTGCTAAAATGTCTGGAATTTGCTTGAGAGGCGTATATTTTTTGCAAATCAAAGTGTTTTTCTGGCAATTTGGAGCTAAACTTTCTTCAGATATTTGCGTGCTTGACAAATCTTCTATTTTTGTTGTGTCTTTATGTACGATAGGTTTCCACTTTACAGGAATAAAGCAACATAAAATAAGTAAAGGTATATTGATTATATCAAACCACGGCCAACAAAACAAATATAAAACCTGCTTGACTTTTGAGCATTTTATATGTTTTCTTTCTTTTATCAAGATTAAAATACCTTGAAAGAAATCCATAAGATAGGTTGAAAGCAGGCTGCTGCCTATCGCTGAAAGCCAAGTGATATAAGGCAGAGCTTGATGGTTTACAAGTGAAATAATAGCTGCCGTGATTGGATAAATTGCACTTATAGCAAGTTTGAAAAGAGCGTTGGGTGAAACATAAGAAAGCATATCATAATTTGCCCATTTCTTGCCCTTCTTGCAAGTGAACATACCTTTGACAAGGCGGAAGAAATATTTAAAAAACACCACAAGTCTGCCGCGAGTCCAACGCATACGTTGTCTGAAGGCTACAAAGAAGTTAGTCGGCTGCTCGTCATAAAACTCTGCCGCTTCGCAATAACCTATGGTAATACCTTTACTTACGCAGTCCATAGTAAACTCGGTATCTTCAGTTAAAGTATGGAAATGCCATCCATCTTTCAATAGATTTGATGAGATGCAGTAGCCTGTGCCTGCAAGGTGTGTTGAAGAGTGCAATACCTGTCTTGGGCGATGCCTTGTAAGAATACTTCTTCCAAAATGAAAGCCATAGGCTGAAGAAATAACATTAGTTGAAAAGTTTTTTGTATTGCGGTAGCCTATTACCACCCCCCCCGCCTGTTTTACCATTGCTTTGTTTATTTCGCTGACAAAAGTGGGCTCTACAACATTATCTGCGTCAAAGATAATATAGCCGTCAAAGGCTTCTATTCCATAGTCACGCTTTATATTGTCAAAAAGAAATTCAAGTGCCCAGCCCTTTCGAGCTTTGCTTGGGTCAAATCTTTCATAACAAATAGCACCTTTTGAGCGACAAATTTTAGCGGTGTTATCTATGCAGTTATCCGCCACCACAAATATTGTTATAAGTTTTTTATCATAATTTTGTTTATTTAGCGAGTCAAGAAGGTTGCCTATAACCCGCTCTTCATTTCGTGCTGAGATAACTATTGCATATTTTTTCTTTACATCAGTTTCTTCATATGTCTTGCTTTTTCCAAAAAATCCTAAAATAAGATATAAAACGTTATAAGCATAAAATAGCCCAAGTAGTGTTATGATTACTGATGTTACTGTATCTAGTGTTGCCATAAATCTTTATTTTCCCTTTGTTTCTAGTTCTTTCTTTTGTAAATTGATTGCCTTTACAATGCTATTTATAACCTTATTTTTATTGAGCCACCAGTCACGACTCCATACTCTCATAATCTTCCAGCCACGAGATTCAAGGAATTTATTGCGATAGACATCACGTTCCATAATAGAATCGCTGCTTCTAAATGCCGCATAGTCACATTCAATGCCTAAAAGATATCTATCAATACTCTTATCATAGACTGCAAGCGAAAGTTTATAATCGGTGTTGCCAAGATTGGTCTCAACGCTATAGCCAAGCTTTGTAAGCTCTTCTTTGATATATTTTTCAAGATTATTTTCAACTATAACCTCGTTTGTTTCAGGAAGAGCTGGCTTGAAACTATTTAAAATATACTCAGCTTCCTTGTATTTTTTATTAGAAATTGCACGAACATATTTAAGATAGCTCTTGAAAATCTTAGGTCCTGCATTCTTTGTGCCTTCAACGGCAAGCTCTTCAGGCTCTATGCTTGTGACAACGTATATCTTCTCCTTTGCACGAGTGATAGCAACGTTAAGCCTGTTTTCTCCACCTTCAACAGAAAGTGGACCAAAGTGAGCAACCACTTTGCCATATTCATTTCTTGCATAACCTATGGAGAAGATTATTATATCACGCTCATCACCCTGAACATTCTCAAGATTTTTGATGAAGATTGAAGTGTCTTCGCCGTTTTCCTTTCTGTTTTGCTCTCTTATATAGGCGTCACGGAAGGCTGTATCTTTGTGACACTCTTTATCAATGGCATCTTCAATAGCGTTTTCTTGTTCTGTGTTGAAAGTGATAATTCCGATTGAACTTTTATTTTTCTTATTCTTGATAAGCTTTTTAAGCAAGGTCACAATCGCCTGAGCTTCTTCTTCGTTATGGCGGTTTATCCATTTGCCGTTGACCTTTATTCGCTCGATTGGCTTGTTGCCAACATTCTTTGATATATTTGGAGCAATTTGTAGTTTGCCGTCATAAAAGGCATAGTTTGAAAAGTCGATAAGCTCTTCATTCTTACTTCTATAGTGATAGGTCAAATTTGTGCTTGCAAAGCGTGACGTTGCAAGGTCAAGCAAACTTTCAACTTCAAGAGCGGCTTGTGTTGCAAGGTCTATATCGTCATCGCTATCGTTGCCAAGATATCTCTTCATAAAGGTTGCTGTTGGGCGAAGCTGTTTTGAGTCACCTGCAACGACTATAAACTTTCCACGATAGATAGTTGGAAGTGTGTTTTCTATAAACACTTGGCTGGCTTCATCAAACAATATAATATCAAACATATTGCGTTTTAGTGGGAAGATAGTTGAGACGCTCTCTGGCGACAAAAGCCAACATGGGAATAGCTTTAAAAGATAATCGCCGTAAAGCTCCATCATCTTACGTATTGGCATAAGTGCCTGCTGCTTGGTGATTTGATATAGATAGTTTTTATTGTCTGGGTCGCTATTAAAATGCTCCACATACTCATCTTTAAACTTATCTATAGCAATTTCGCTTGATATGCGTTTTTCGTCCGCCTTTAGTGATAAAATTCTGTTGCGTATGTTTTCAAAATCGATAATCTTTGAAAGTTTTTCTTTGTTAAGCTCTTCATAAGTTACTGCTTCATGATAGATACGTATCTCTAAAATTCTATCAACTATATCTTGGAATTGTCTTAAATTTTTTGCATTGGTAAAAGCAAAGTTGAGTATGGTTTTCTCGTCATCGGTCAATCCTTGAAGAGACACATTGACGTCGCGTATTTCAACATAATCGTCAAGTGCATTGAGCAAAAGTTTCAAGAAAATGGTGTTGCCATTGACAATATTGTCAACTGTCATTAAATACCCTTTTCTGTCTAACACTTTCTCAAGGAGCGAATAGTTGCTGATATAGTTTTTAATATCATTTAAAGTGCTTTCAAACTGCTTAGAAATCTCTTTTTCTTTTTGGTTTAAGTTATGTCTGACAAATGGGTATACTGGGAAGATGACCTTTGACCAGTTAAGTGCGGTGTGCATTTTTGGATAGTCTATCTTTGAAATCATCTTGACAAGCGGCTTGATATCTTTGCTGTCTTCAATGTCGTTTTCAAGCATATATACCATAAGTTGACGTGCGTGTGGATGCTTTGCTGTGTCAAATGGGATTATAGTCTTTTGAATAAGCCCATTTAAATAGGTTTTCATTTGGTTGATTACATGAATATCGACATCGGCTCTGATGTGGTCGATAAGCGGGTTGGTCTTTTTAAGCTGAATATATCTATAGTAAAGTGCGGCTTTATTCTTCTCTTTTATCACGCGAATGGTTTGGTAGAGACGCTTATAGTCCATCTTCATTATTTCATGATTCTTTATCATCTGCTTATATAACACATAGTCATTGCTGGTTTTACCAATTCGAGCAGAATTTGCGTACATCTCTTGCAAACTTAAACCAAAAGGCGTCTTTGTAAAAAGTGTGTCTGAAATCACTTGCAGGTCATTTACTTCCTTTTGAATGTTCTCTTCAACAACATCATACTCGTTATTCTCTTCTTTTGCATGATAGAAGCCCATCAAAGCTTGGTGCATTTTATTGCATCTCTCATAAAATCCCACCTTATCTTTTTCGGCGTCCACTATAAACATACACTTTGAGTTTAAATTTTTTAGACGATTGAATACAACATCAAGTGCCGCTTTCTTTTGAGAGACAACAAGCACTCTCTTATTTTTGCAAAGAGCATCGGATATTATATTTACAATGGTTTGTGACTTACCTGTTCCAGGCGGACCGTAGATGACAAGACTTCCTGACTCGTTAAGCTTTGTAATGGCACTTTCCTGTGCGTAGTCGAGGTCATTTATTGTATAGATTCTTTGGTCAACCTTTTTAAGTTTTCTGTTTTGTTTGCCTTGCAAAAGCTGGTCAATAGCTTCACTTGAAAGCTTTTTTTTCTCAAGAAGAGAATAGTCATTATAAATAGCATTTGCAAGCGGAAATCTGCCTACAACACAGGCATTGACAATTTTAAGTCCGTCATCTTTGAAGGATGGCTCTTTGATGCTGTCAAATCTTATAAGACCCTTATTTGATTTTTTGTCGTCATAGTCAAATTTAAACCCATAGGCAGAAAGATAGTCAATAACATCGCCGACACTTTTTAATTTATAGTCAACAAGGTTATCAAACTCCATGATAAGCCCTTCATAATTAAGGCGATGCTCTTTGGCATAGGCAAGAAGCATAACCTTATTTATCTGAATAAGCTCGTCATGTTTTGCTTCGATAGATACTGTTTGGTCATCTTCAATATTTATTGTGACAGGAAAGAGAATAAGCGGACCTTTGATTTGAATGTCTTTGCTAAGCTGCCCAACAACAAATGGGTAGCCAATAAACATTTCATATCGCCCTGTTTCCTTTGCAAACTCTTCAATTTCTCGCTTAAGAGCTTTAAGCTGATTTACCTGTGAAAGCAGAAGCTTTTTCATCTCTTCCTTCTTCACCCTTTCACGACGAAGATTCTCGCTACGCTTTTCGTCTGTCGACATATCCTTTGTGTCAACAAAAGACGCCTTAATCTTGGTCTCAAGATTAAAGTTTTTTGCAAGTCTTTCCTTTGCGTCCTTTCGAATAAGTGCATAACTTGAACGTTTGCCCTTCCACAAGAAAGTTAAAAACTCATCAAGTTCGTCAGCGTCATCTCCGATTACTGCACCGATATCGTAGGCATATTTTTTGCTCAAATTTTTAGAATATAAGCTTCGATTTTTTCCGCTTATTTCTATCAGTCTTTCTTTATAATATGTATAAATTGATTTCATGTTTTCTTCCTATTAAAATTACTACATATATATTTTAACAAAAAAAATAAATATTTCAATATAAAAGCAAAAATTATTTTTATTTATTTTTCAATAAAATTTTTTATAAAGCTCTCGCGATGAATTTCGCACTTGCCGAATTTTTTTAATGCTTCTATATGCTCTTTTGTGCCATAGCCTTTATGCTTTGCAAAATTATATTCAGGATATTTTAAAGATAACTTTTTCATAAGCCTATCTCTATGCACTTTTGCTAGAATTGATGCTGCGGCAATGTTATAACTAAGTGCGTCACCATGTATGATATTATCCTGCGGCGTTATGGTGTCAATTCTTACTGCGTCTATCAAAACAATATCAGGTGCTACTAGTAAACTTTCAAGCGACTTTTTCATGCCTAGTTTTGTAGCGTTTAAAATATTTATACTATCTATAGTTTTTTCGTCAATTTCAATGATAGAATAAGCTAAAGCAGTGTTCACTACCTTATCATAAAGCGCCTCACGTTTTTTCTCACTGAGTTTTTTGCTATCATTTATTCCTTCTATAATTTTATCGTCATCTAGCGGCATTATAACGCAAGCACAAACAACTGGTCCCGCAAGCGGTCCACGCCCCGCTTCATCTATTCCTGCGATTAACTTGTCAGCATATTTTCTTTCGTAGTCTAACATTTTTTCACCTTTTTAATTATAACAAATTTACCCTGGCTTAACAAACTTATATAAGAAAATATTTATTCTTGCAAAAATTTATTGCAAATTTTTAAAATTTATGATATAATACTGCAGTAATGTGATTTTGGCACATAGATAAATTTGCGTCGCTAGCTCAGCTGGATAGAGCGTTCGTCTACGGAACGAAAGGTCAGGGGTTCGAATCCCTTGCGACGCACCACCATGACTACGTCTTGTAATCTTTTTTAAGGGATTCGAACCAAGGTTCGCCCGTTCCGGCGGGGTGAAAGTTAATTTCACCCGTCTTTTGCTAAAAACTTGGACACCGCCAAGTTTTCTTAACGCGTCGACCCCTTGCGACGCACCATATAGTATGCATGGCAAGCGTCTATACCTATATATAGTGCTTGCTTTTTTGTTTGTGTCTTATTTTGTTTCAAAAGTTTAGCCAAAAGTTTAGTCAAATCTAGGGTATAAATCACCATATAATTCTTGCGGATACCATCTATAATTGCTTTTTATATTTCTTGTCATAAAAATGCACCTTACTTTGAAGCAAATACTGAAAAAAGATAGTCTTAAATAATTCAGGGCAAAGCTTGTGATGCATTTTTACTATATATATTATTTTTGTTATGTTTTTTAAAATTTTTTATATTTTTTGAAAATTATTGAATTTTATCGCTTTGTCATATTTTATTTTGTAATACTTTTCTCAATCCTTTCTCTATAATCTTTTGCGTAATGAGAAATTACATTTTTAAAATCTTGCTTTGTGATTTTGTTAAGTTTGTATAGCTCAAGCTCTACACAGCCAAGAAGTCCATTCTTCTTTTCAAACTCTTTAACATCAATAGAACACTCAAGCAAAGAATCAAAAGTGCCTGTGTCTAGATATTTGCACTCGTCTGGGAGCACGCATACTTTGGCTTTGCCATCTTTCACATAGTTTTGAATAACATCGGTAAATTCATATTCGCCGCGTGGCGACAACTGCAAGGTTTCAATCGCCTGCATTGCCGCGTTTTCACAAATATATAGCCCGACCGCTGCATAATTGGTTTTAGGCTGTGCTGGCTTTTCTTCTATGCCTATGATTTTATAATTCTTGTCAAACTCCACAACGCCAAAACGCTGTGGGTGATCAACTTGTTTTGCAAACAAAGTCATACCATGATTTTCGCTTATGGCATTCTTCAATAAATTGCCCATGTCTTTCATAACAAAGATATTGTCGCCAAAAAGCAATGTAAAATCATCTTCTTTTATAAATTTTTTTGCATATTTTATTGCATGTGCCGTGCCAAGTGCCTTTTTTTGAATAAAAAGTTTGATTTTTCCTTTATAGATACTTTTGTCAAATAACCCTTTAAAAGTTTTATAATCTTTTTTATTGCATACTATTGCAATTTCATCTATCCCCGCTCCGAGAAGTAAAGATACGCCGTAGTCTATCATTGGCTTATCATAAATTGGCACAAGCACCTTGCCATAGCAATCTGTTATTGGTCTAAGTCGTGTTGCATTTCCTGCAGTTAAAATAATTCCTTTCATAATTTTTGCTCCTATTAAATGAATTTTAATACTATTTTTATAAAATTTAAAATAAAAAATCAATAATCAAATTTTAATTGTCAAAAATTTGCGATTTTTTGTTTGTGGAATAAAATTTTTTATGATATAAATATTACAACAACTTAAAAAAAGTGAGGTTATATGAAATATATTTGCAAAATTTGTGGATTTATCTACGACGACAGCAAAGAAAAAGTGCCGTTTGATAAACTGCCTGAGACTTGGGTTTGCCCTGTATGCGGTGCGCCTAAATCACTTTTTGAACTGCTTGAGGAAAATAAAGACTCTGCAAACGATATGGCAGAAAAGTTTGATATTGATGAAAAACTTGACGATATGCAAAAATTATCTGTGGCAGAGATGTCTTCGCTATGCTCAAATCTTGCAAGAGGCTGCGAAAAACAATATAAATTTGAAGAAATGCAGCTTTTCAACACACTAGCCAATTATTTTTCTTCAATCACCCCAGCTGAACAAAATGCAAACGTTGAAAATATCACAAAGCTTATCAATGAAGACCTTGACTATGGTTTTAAAAATGCAGATGAAAAGGCAAAAGATGCAGGCGACCGCGGAGCACTTAGGGCTAAGGTATGGAGCGAAAAAGTGACAAATATGCTTAAAAATATTCTTGACCGCTATCAAAAAGACGGCGACAAAATTTTAGAGAACACAAGCATTTGGGTTTGCACAATATGCGGCTTTGTCTATATAGGCGATAAGCTGCCTGAGATTTGCCCTGTTTGCAAGGTTCCGAATTTTAAATTTGAACAAATTAAAGGGAGAGTTTAAAAATGAAAAAATTTGTAGCTGTTAGAAATTTGCGACTTTGCACCAAAGACTGCCTTTGTTTGTATGTTTGTCCGTATGGTGCGACCGATACTGAAAATAGTGTGATAGACGTAGAAAAGTGCGTTGGCTGTGGGGTTTGTGCTAAAGCCTGCCCTAGCAAGGCAATTTCCATGCTGCCGCTTGAACTTCCCCCACAACAGAAAAAGGACGAAAGTGTTATAAATTCACTTAATAGCCTTATGAAAAACAAAGTTAAAGTGGAAAATATGGCAAAGCAAATAGCGGAAAACACTGAAAACGACAACCTTTATAGGCTTATGAAAGCCATTGAAAAATCAAATAGATTTATGGCTGAAGACCTTGTGCGCGAAGCTGGATATATGCTGCCACAAAGCAAAAATGCACATGAGTTTTTAGAAAGCATGATAGAAAATCCACCTACTAGTGAGTTCCCTGTTGAGGAAGCTAAAAAAATATTAGAAAAATTGCCATGCAATGAAGAAAACACAGAAGAAAATATAAATTTAAATAAAAAGGAGAAAAATATGAAAAAATACAGATGTAAAATATGTGGAGAAATTTTTGAAGTTGAAGATGGAAAAGAGCCTGTTTGCCCTGTGTGCAAAGCAACTGGTGACAACTTAGAACTTCTTGAAGAGAAAAAGACAAATAAATACGCAGGAACTGAGACAGAAAAGAATCTTCAAACTGCTTTTGCTGGTGAAAGCCAAGCAAGAAACAAATACACATTCTTCTCTTCTGTTGCAAAGAAAGAAGGCTATGAGCAAATCGCTGCACTCTTCTTAAAGACCGCCGAGAATGAAAGAGAACACGCTAAAATGTGGTTTAAAGAACTCAACGGAATTGGTGACACAGCCCAGAACCTTGAAGCTGCAGCTGAAGGTGAAAACTTTGAATGGACTGATATGTATGACGGTTTTGCAAAGACTGCTGAAAAGGAAGGCTTTCCTGAACTTGCTGCAAAATTCCGCCTTGTTGCAGCTATTGAAAAGCACCATGAAGAGAGATATCGCGCACTGCTTAGAAATGTTGAGCTTAAACAAGTGTTTGAAAAGTCTGAAGTAAAAATCTGGGAATGCAGAAATTGCGGACATATCGTTGTTGGAACAAAAGCACCTGAAATTTGCCCTGCTTGCAACCACCCACAAAGCTTCTTTGAAGTGTGTGCAGAAAATTATTAAGATAAAATATAAAAAATAAAAATATTTTTTATTCAGATAATAAGTAAATTTAAAAAAAATTATATTTTAATTAAAAAAACTTTTATGAATTTCTACATAAAAGTTTTTTTGTGTGTGTTGATAATTTTTTATAGTTGAATTTGCATGGCGGGAAGAAGACCAGTTAAGTTGGAATTTGCTGAAGAATTCCCAGTAGCCCCCCTGATACGGAAATCACATCTAATCCATAATTTCCTCCGTATTCATAACCAAAAGGTGAACGTGTGTATGAACGCCCTACGCCTAATGGTTGGTATCTCACTTCCATAATTATGCCTGAAGCACGACTATAATCACTTGTTATAAAATCAAATGTTCCTGAGAGTTGGGGATGCAACCCATAATTTTCAATGTCTGCATAGCTCAATAAAAATGCTTTATCATAAGTGTTATTGCAAATGTATTTTTGATCACTCATAACGCCAGCTGATTCTAAACTATTATCAACTTCGGTTGTAACAATGATTGTTTGTTCTCCATTACTAAACGCACTGTTATAGAAATCATTGTTTAAATACGCTCTAATTTCGCTATACTCATAGTTATTTGCGTAAACTTTATTTCCATCTTTATCTAATATATATTCACCTGAATCATCTATGACGTAGTTATATCCATCATCTTCATTATTCTTAACTTGTGATTGGAATGACATTGCATTTATTATTGAATCACATACAATAAGTGCTGTTCCATCACCATAGGCATCATCTAAAATACGCCATCTTAAAGGTTCAACTTTAAAATAATATTCTGTGCCTGAAACTATTGTAGTGCCATCTGAAAAGGTATAATTACTGTCAAAAGGGTTTGCTGAGACTTTTGCATAATATTCTCCGTCACTACCTAAATAATAGCCATTTGATTCTGGAGCTGAGCCAACTGTAACATCTGCTGTCTTTATTGTTTGCGGGTAATATCCAAAGTATAGATAATCTCCATTTGGATCTGGATTGTCATCTGCATCTACTCTCTCGTATGGCGAATATTCATTAAACGAGATTGATATTCCATCTAAATCAACGCTGCTTGAGCCAGTGAATTGTATTGTTAAAATTATTGTGCCTGAGATATCTGCTGTTGTAACGTCTCCAATTGCAACTTGAGAGCCCGCTATCATTCCACTTGTTGATAAGGTTACTCCGCTGCCGCCTGTTGGCGAAGCTTGATACATTGTTGAAGTGGTATTTACAAAGTCAAAGTATATATTGACTGAGCCACTTGATGAAGAAATTGTGCCTAAATTTATATCTATTTCTCCACTAATAAAGCCTGGCATAAAATTATCAGCTGTGCTATCTTGCCCTGTACTCTCAGTTTGAATACGCATATCTTTTAGATATAACGTTGAATCTGAAACATTAAAGTTTACTGTTCCTTTAAGGTTAATCGTTTGCGTTGCTGCCAAAACTCCAACGAGCAGCATGCTTAGCACTAAGATAAATGCTGAAATTGCTGACATAAGTTTGATTTTAAGACTCATTTTTTACCTTCCTTTTAAATTTTAGATTTTTCTTTATTTTGTTTAAACGCTATAGTTTTATGCAAAATTCGACCTTTTTTGCATATCTTAGTCATATTCTAGCACTTTCGTAACCCCTTTGTCTCAAGGGTGACGGCACGATGACGTCACAAAATTAAAGATTTTTAAAAAAATTTTCAACTGTGACAAATGTCACACTTTTTAAGTGCTTAACAACTAGGTAGCCAACATTTTCGAGCGAGCTTCAAGCATGAGAAGGCACAAAAAACTATATGTTTTTTAAAGGCAAAAGTTTTTGCCTTCTGTGTTGTTCTGCAAAATGCAAAACAACACGTGCCTTCTCACACTCGCGGAAAACTAGATGTTTGGTGGCTTAGCCACTTTCTATCGTATAGTACATACATAACATCTAATTTTGTCTGTTTCAAAAGAGCGGAAAAGGTTTTATTTTTCTAACTCAACCTATCGGCCGCCGAGCATTTGGCTCGCCGCTCGCGATAGTCGCCATACGGCGACTATCTTTATGCTATTAGTTTACCCCCCCCGCAACGCGTGTCAAGCAAATTTAACAATTTTTTTAAAAATTTTTAAATTTTTTTAATGAATATTATATAGTAGTTATTTATAAAAATTTGCACGCGAATGAACAAACTCTCGCGAGAGTTTGTAAAAGGCACTTTTGTGCCTTTTGGAGAGCTTTTTGGTTTACAAAAAGCTCTCCCATTCGCGTGTATAGTATGCATACAAATTTAGCCATTGTGATTCACTTGCAAATATTTCATATAAACCTTACAAATTCTAAATTAACTTAAAAGAACAACGCTAAACACATTGAAATATAAAAAAAAAATTGTTAATGAATTTTTAATTAACAATCTTTAAAAACAATTAAAGTTTGGAGAAATTGTATTAAAATTTTATTGCCAAGTTGATGGACAAGTTCGGTTATTTTTAAACCAATCGCTATCTTTCAGTTTTAGGTCGCTATCGCTAAATTCTATTGTTATGGTATTGCCTGAAACGGTGAAAACTATATTGCCATTCATGGGTTTTACCGTGCCAAGTGCTGAAAAATCAGCTTTATCGACATAATTATCTACCATTGATGTGACGTAGACGTTGTCTGTGTATGGAGCAACATTATCGATAAACTCCTGCGTTGGAAATTGATTTTCTGGATTGTCGGTATATTCGCTTGTTCCCGCACAGCAGCATACGCAAACATATTCAGGCGTGATTGTCTCCATAAGTAAAGGGCAACTTGAAGTTTTTGAGCCGTGATGCCCTGCTTTATACAATACGCAATGTGGAAGTCCGCCGTGGTTTTCTGCATAATATTCAACAAGCCTTTCTTCTCCCCGCTTTTCAAGGTCGCCAGTGAAAAGATAATGGTTGTCGCCTTGATTTATCATAACACACACTGAATAGTCATTTTCGCCTGATGATTGAGTGTGGTCATAATAATAATTATATAAAATCTCAAGTTCGACATCACTAGAAAGCTGTATCACCCTGCTTGCACCATTTTCGTTGTTATAGCACTCAAGTGCAGTCCAGTGATTTGCTCCTTCCGCGATTTCTTTGTCACGAGCAGCATAGTATTTACCTACAACAGTTCTTGATGTTGCACTGCTGTTTGTAAGTGGAAAATCAATTATATTTTCAACTTGATAGTAGTCAAATATTCCTGTTCTGTCTGCCTCGCTATAGAATGCCGCAATATGGTCTTCATGCCCATGCGTTGCAATCACATATTCAAGAGTGTTATCGGTGACATACTCGTCAACATAGTCTATAATTGTGGATGAAGAGTCATTGCGAGAGCCTGCATCTATCAATATGTCATTTTCGCCACACTTAATATAAACGCTGTCGCCTGTGTATTTATTTCCAAGTTGCAAAAAGTGTATTGATAAATCACCGCTTATAAAGGTTTCTGTTTTCGGTTTGTCAATAATAAAAATATCAATCGCAAAGCCAGCTGCAAACCCTATTGCAAGAATTATTAAGGCAAGAAAAAACCCGCCAAGCCACTTAAACACCTTCATCGCTCACCTCGCTTGACGCTTCAATAATAATAACCCTATACCGCTCTATGCCGCGATATCTTATATCATCAACGGTGTATCTTATATAATAGGTGCCAACAGCTAAATAATCAATATTATTTTCACTGACTATCTTTGACGAGATGTCCTTGCCAAAAGATACCGCTTTTGCACCTTCATCTTGATAAGTTTCACCCACGCTTAAGGTGATGGTTTGCTCGCCAATTATCTCAAAAACATCGTTGCGAGTTATATGTTTTGCTGTAAAAACCCCAGCAACACCACCAAGCACGAGCAAAAAAATTATTGCAAAAATACCGATATTTTGTTTTTTTGACTTAATTTTTGCCATTTTTCTCCTTTATCTGCTCCAAATTCCATGAAGATTACATATTGAATAAACTCTATCGAGTTTCTCATCCGCTGATAATGTGTAAGCCATTTCAGGTTTATCAAGCGGAGTAAGTTCTCTTATGTAATAGCCTTTATCTGTTAGAATAACTATATGTGAAATATAGTGTTCTGTTGTCATTGGATGTGCAACTTCGCCAACTTTAATATGTAAAACCCTGCCATTTTGCTCTACAACTGGAAGGTGTTTTTCAACCGCTGCGTCAACAGAGTTGACGTCGACTTCCTGCATCATTTGTCCGCAGCAAAAAAGTGGAACGCCTTTATCTACAAGTTTTACAGCCACATTGCCGCATACATTGCATTTTAAAAAAACTAATTTTTTCATTTTTTCTCCCTTGCTTATTATATCATAAAAATATATAAATAAAAAATAAAACTACTTTATTTTTTGTTTTTGTTGACTTTTTTATTTAGTTTTGACATAATATCACTAAAGGAGCAAAATATGAGCAATAAGAAAAAAATAAGCGGCATCGTTGTCGCAAGAATAATTGCTGGAATTGTCATGCTAGGTGGTATTGCCATGATTATTGTAAATTCAACACTTGACGACGTCTCTCCTGCACTAGTGATATGCGGAAGCTTTGCGATAACTATAGGCTTTATGGTAACTTTGATAACACTTCTTCCGCTTTTACAAAAGGGGCTGATTAAAATGAATAAGCAAGTTATCTTGGATAGTCAGCAAGACCTTAAAGATATCACGATAGTTCAAAGTGACATTGCAAGTCAAGGCGTGAAAACCATATCAAAGGCCGCTGTGGAAGGCGTGCAAGAGGCTTTAACAGAAGAGAAAAAATATTGCAAACATTGTGGAAAACAAATTGACGCTGATAGTAAATTTTGTCAATATTGTGGCAAAGAACTATAAAAATAATTAAATATAATAAAAAATAGGGATTAGAGTCCCTATTTTATAATTCTATAACTTTATTTATTGTGTTTGGCACATTTCTAGTTATAGTATTTGATGCTTTTAAAATAAATTGACAAGTAATAATTTTTTGTCTTTTTAAAATAAATTTTTGATTGTTTAATTTATAGGTTAGGTCAGGGAAATTAGCCTTACACTTATCGCATCTGCTTTGCAAAAATTCTTTATATGGGCAGTGTCTAAAATACATGTACTCTGGGCGATAGTTTGACATGCAATATAGATTTATATCGCTATTTTTTATTGTTTCTATATCAAAATCTTCTTTTGATAAAATTATCTCTTTATAGCCCTGCTCTGCATAGTATTTTACAGCATAGCTATTAAAAACATTCATATTACTGCCTAAAATTATCTTTGACCTGTCGCAAAGGTCTAGTGCATAATAGTTGTTTGCAACTATTCCCCAGTTTTGACAATAAAAAATTATATTTTTTAGTTTTTTTAGCTCATTTTCATTTACAAGAACAGGAAGTGAAAGATAAATGTTTAGATTTTGATGTTTATCATAAAGATTTTTTATTATATTTTCGTTAAAATCATAAGAAGCATAAATCAATAAAAATTCATTTAAATTATGAATATTATTTAATTTATTAAAATCATCAAATATTAAAATATCTTTATTTTTTGTTTTTTTATCAATTATTTCTATATTTTTTTGAATATATTTTGATTTTTCAGCTATTTTATTTATTTTATTATAATTTTCTATAATTTTATTTTTTAATTTTTCAATACCTATTCTTCTTAACTCGTTTAACTCGGATTTTGTTAAAAAAACATTTTCTACATCTAATTTTAATGATTTTAAAGTGAAATTTTCACCCATTTTGGATAGCTGTGCAAATGCATCATTATAGGTCAAGGATAAAGTCTTAGCTTGAGGTGCTAGATATTCACTCTCAATAGTGACAGAAATGTCTTTAAAAGACAGCTCCAATTTTACTTTTTGATTGATGTGAGCTGACAAATATGCATCTACTCCAATTTTTTTGACATTATTTAGATATTTATTTTCAAATTCACTGTCAACAACAAGTCTCACTTCGCTGCTATTTGGCAAGTTTGCCGTAGTGGAGACAAGATAGGTGTTATCTGACAATTTTTTGATGTCTACAAGTGTTATGATACCTTGTTCAATATTATTAACAAAAAATTTAACAACATCGCCTCGTTTAAGCTTATGATTTGTCTCTATGGTCACTTCGTTAAACTTTTTGCCCTTTTTAAAATTTATCACCCTGCCAATCTTTATACCTATATGGTTTTGTGCGTATGGGTAGATGATATTTTCATCCGCAAAATAACCACTTATAAAATTTCCGCGATTATACACTTTCATAAGTGACCTTATATCTTCATTTGTATATTTAAAGTCATTATCAACTGCCTTTCTATATATATTTGTTGCAACTGCCACATAACTTTCTCGTCTTGCCCTGCCTTCAATTTTAAAACTTGTAACTCCATTTAAAGCGAGCTGTTTTAGTTTTGGTAGCATACAAAAATCCTTTGTGCTTAAAAGATAGCCTTGACGGTTTTGAGTGTCAGAAAAAAGGCTATATTTAAGACGACAAAACTGTTTGCACTTTCCCCTGTTGCCACTACTACCTGCAAGTAGCGAGCAAAGATAGCAGTTGCCTGAATATGCCACACATAAGGCTCCTTGAACAAAATATTCTATTTCAATGCTGCTATTTTCTTTTATTCGTCTTATCTCACTTAGTGGAGTTTCTCTTGCAAGAACAACTCTTGAAAAACCTAAGGGCTCAATAGCATTCACGCCTTCTATATTTTGAATACCCATCTGTGTGCTTGCGTGAAGTTCAATATTTGGAAAATTCTGCCTTAAAAAATAGCACAGCCCTATATCTTGCACAATAAACGCATCAACGCCTGCTTCTAGTGCAGCCTTTACGCTTTTGAGTACATCGTCAAATTCGCTATCTTTTATCAGTGTATTTAAGGTCAAATAGACTTTAACGCTATAAAGATGGGCAAAATCTACAGCAGCTTTCAAATTTTCATGTGTGAAATTTTCTATATTTCCCCTTGCACTGAAGCTATTTAAACCCAAATATACAGCATCGGCACCATTATATATTGCACTTTTTAAGCTTGCAAAGTTGCCTGCAGGTGACAAGATTTCTAAATTTTTAGGTGATATTATTTCCAAATGTTTCATATATACAATAATAGAACATTTAGTAGATTTTATCAAGCAATACAAAAAAATTGGACAAAATTAGATATAAAAGAAAAATATGTTTGACAAATATCTTGGTAGATGATATAATTTTAATAGATAAGGAGGAAAATATGAAAAAATTTTTAAAGGCTGCAGCTCTTAGTTTGGCAATCGTTCCTTGTGCTTTGGTTATGACTGCATGCGGTGGAGACAAAGAAATAAATGTGGACACCAAAGGCGACTATGCGGCTGTTGAGACGACTGAATATGCAAATGTGCTTAGTGACTTGCAAACAAGGGGCTTGACTAGCGAAAACTTGCTTGGCGGTGCAAAACTTACCTTAGATTTAGGGGCTGATATTGACATGGGTGACGTAAAAATGAATGTTGAACTTGCCTCTAGCCTTCAAGTTAAAAACAGCTCTGAAAGCGGCGTTGATGTAAACTACTTTGATTTGCTTGGAAAACATGATATCAGCATGACAACAAGTGCTGGTGACGAGGTTATGAAAGCTAACGGCTCGGCTTATATGTATTTAACACAAGGCTCAATGTATGTTAACCTTTCTGATGCTGAAGAGGTTTTGGCAAATTTAGGATTAAGTTCTCAGTTGCCTAGTCTTAAGTTTTCTCAAAAACTTGCTACTGGTGACCCAAGTCAAGATGTAACTGAAATACCTACATTTGATATTACAAGCGTTTTACAATATATTCCTGAAGAAGTTTACGGAACAGGATTCTTACTTGAAACAAGTGAAAGCGAAAATGACTATAAAGTTAAAGTAACTTTGAATGGCGAATTTATGCAAGAGTTTGTTCCATCTTTGATTGCTGAAAACAATCCTGAACTTGCATCTACTTTAACCTTTAACTCATTTGGCGACATAATTATTTATGTTGTATGCAATGATGAAGGACTTGTAGGTGTAAACGTTACAGGAAATGTTGACATGACTATTGCAGTCACCATGCAAGAAGGACAAGAACCAATGCCTGTTAATATTAAAGGAAATGTAGAACTTAATATGATTGGTTACGATGGTGAATTTGATTACCCTGCTGACCTTAACGAAGAAAGCTATCCACCTATTGATAGTGTAGAAAGCGGACAAATTGGGGGTTAAAAAATCATAATTTTAAACAAAAACATGGGCTAGGAAAATAGTCCATGTTTTATTTATAAAGACATTGATAGTGTAAAAATTGACAAATTTAATAGATTGATAGCTTTTTAGTATCAAACTTAATTGAAACTAGCAAAAGTTAAAATTATCACACAGAACTATAGACATATCTAAAAAAATGCGTTTTGAAAGAAATATGCATCACTTCAGTATGAAAAAAATAAAATTGGGTAAACTCTTTGTTGGAGGAATATTTATGAGTTTTAACCCATTTTTAGCAAAACCAAAGAAAATTGAAAGCACTATTATGAATTTTAAAATGCTTGCACCTAAACCATACAATAAAGATGAAGTTGACCCTTATACGCGTGTGAGATGCATTCTTATGAACGGAACTGAGTATGAAGCGGTGTGGTCTAAACATCACTTAAATAGACATTGTGGAAACAATGATATAAGGCGTGCTATCGGGCTTATCAGAAATTGTGAACAGCAGCAGCAAAAACTCATCTCAACGCTAAAGCCTATTGACGAAAACATTTTGCAAACAACGTTGGGCTATGAACAGCTTGCTGTTGACCTTACCGCTATACTTGCTCAAAGACAAACCAATAGTTTCGTTAAAAATGCATTAGACTTTGCTTTGCTTGAAGACTTCGACCACCTTTATAGGTATGCAAATCTTCTTGAAACTGATATGGGCGAGCATGCAGAAAAATATATTGGCTCGTACACTGAAATCATGCCGAGCAGACCGACAGTGGCACATCACCGCCATCCTTATGACAATATCAAAAAGCCAATCAGCAATATGTCTGCCGACCCTATCACTAAATGTGATGTCTCAATTATAACTGCAGCCGAGCAGCAGACAATGAATTATTATATGAATTTAGGCTCATTCTATAAAAATCAAAAAGGGCGAGAAATATATAGTGAAATTGCAATGGTTGAAGAAGAGCACGTTTCACAGTATGGCTCACTTATAGACCCATCCATGACGATGCTTGACGATATTTTGATGCATGAATATATTGAATGTTATCTTTATTACAGCATGTATAATAACGAAAGTGACCCGCACATAAAGCAAATTTGGGAAATGCTTTTTGAACAAGAGCTTGCACACTTGCACTTTGCACTTGAAATTGTAAGAAAATATGAAAACAAAGATTGGTTTGACGTGTTGCCAAATGGCGAATTCCCTGAGCTTATTGCCTTTGCACCGCAAAAGGAATATATTAGAAAAGTTCTTTCAGAGACAGTTTGTAACACCTGCGACCTAGAAAATTATTGTGCTGTTAACAAACTGCCAGACAATGCCCGCTTCTTTGAATATCAAAAGAAAGTTATTAAAGATGTTTTAACTATGCCTTCTCATCTTGTGATTGAAAATCATATAAAGCAGTTTAAAACTGACTATAGATTGCAAGACAAGGAGCATCCCGTCAAAAGTTTAAGAAGTAGGAAAGAAGATAATACAACAATAGGGCGAGTAAAAAAAGATTAAATGTTTTTGCATTTAATCTTTTTTGTTGTTTAATAATTTCAAACACTTATATTATGATTTTTAAGATTTTTCATTTTGCAAGCTTATTTTTAACCATTAACATTTTTAGAATAATGATGATAATAGACGCATAACTGCTTGCAGCATCTTTGTTATCCAACGTTTTTTCTTGAAAAATTCACTGTTTACTTCTTGTGAACTTTTGATATCATTATTAAATATATTAAAATACTCTTTATTTAAGCTTTCTGAATATATTATCATAGTGTTTTCAAAATTGAGCCCAAAGGAGCGGTTGTCAGTGTTGCAAGTGCCAACGGAGAGTTTATTGTCATCAACTAAAATAGTTTTGCTATGCAAAAAGCCATTATAGAGATATGCTTTAACCCCCATATCTGCCACTTCCTTTAAATAAGAAAGTGTGGCAAGATATACTGTTTTTTTATCTGGAACGCTTGGAACCATCACACGCACGTCTATTCCGCTATTTACAGCGATACGAATTGCTGCAAAAAATACATCGTCTGGAATAAAGTAAGGCGTTTGAATATAAACACGCTTCTTTGCGTTTGTTATCATTTTTACAAAGGTCTCTTTTATCTTTTGCACTTGGCTATCTGGTCCAGACGAAATAAATTGCACGGTAGCTGTCCCACAAATTTGGGGGCTTGGAAAATAGCCGTTTTCTAGATATAGTTTTGGCGGAGTATTATCATTCGTGCAATATCGCCAGTCATCTAGAAAACTATTTTGCAAGGCATAGACTCCGCTGCCTTCCACTCTGATATGAGTGTCTCGCCAGGGCTTAATTTTTTTATCAAGTCCCATATGGTCGTCACGCAAATTCATGCCACCTGTATAGCCAATTCTTCCGTCAATGACAACTATCTTTCTGTGATTACGATAGTTGAGCTTTAAATTGAGATTTCTTATATGAAATAGTGGCGGAAAAAACTCGCCAACCTGCCCGCCTGCCTTTTCAAGTTTTTTAAAAAAGCGGCGTGGTGCTTTCCTTGAGCCTATTGAATCATACATAAGTTTGACATCTATTCCTTCTCTTGCACGCTTGCAAAGAAGGTCCATAATGCTTTTCCCTGTTTTATCATTTGCGAAGATATAGTATTGAATATTGATTGACTGCTTTGCGTTTAGGATATCTTTTTTTAGTGCTTCTATTTTGTCTATTCCGTTTGTGAATATCTTGATATCATTTCCAGGAATTGGATAAGAGCCAAAAGAATAGCAAAGCGTGACAAGCTCTTGATCGTCTTTTAATATTCCGTCAAGCTTTGCTTCTTCTAGCGTTTGTATACCGTCAATATTTCTGATTATATCACGCTCAGAAATTGATTTCTTTTTTATCATTCGGCGTGTGGTTACGCTTAAACCACTTCCAAAGACAACATATAATAGGAAACCAAAGATTGGCAAAAAGGTTAACACCGTAAGCCATGCGATGATATTTTCTGGCTTGCGTTTTTCATAGAACACCATACCTATCGAAAGGAGAAAATTGATGCATACAACAATCGTGAAGCTTATTGTAAACCAGTTCATATTTCCCCCTTTTGATAATGTATGATATAAATTTAATTGTTTGAATTAAAATTTTTCTTTCCAGCGAAGTTTTAACGTGCCAAGCGTGACAAGTCCGCCATCATCACTGATTTCTCTATCAGCTCCCGAAACTTTCATTCTAATGATAATCTTTACATATTGATCATAAGTAAATGAATTATAGAATGTAATCGTTCCATTATCACTAACCTCAGCATTACCAGACGCACCATCTGTTGCATCAAGAGTAAAGGTTAATACTGAAGCTGCTGAAGATAGCCCTATAGTGTTAGTAGTATCTGGCTGAAGCTCACTAGTAGCATAGTGGAGACTGAAATAAGCTGTGCCTGACCATTGGGCAAGAAGCGATATACGCTGACCTTGATATTCTGTGCAATTGATAGATGGTATGATATCTTGGGCTGTATAATTGCGTTGCAGCATGAAATATCTTCCAGTTACATAATAATTTTTAGAAACTCTATAGTTAAATGGAGTTGCACTGCCGCTTCCGCCAAAGTTTACGCTGACAATATAGTATTTTCTTACGTTATAATAATTTCTAGCCTCAAGTAGTGATGCGTTTTCAACATAGATAACATCTTGAGCTATTTCCCTTATTAGAATGTTACATTCTATATTTGGCCTGCCCGCCTGTTTAATTGCAAGAGAACCATCCGCTTTAGCAAATACTTGATATTGATAGTATGTTGCACTTGCACCATTATTATATACATAATAGAATGTTGCATTTTGATCGCGTGGAACAATTTGTATTTCATCACCAAGTTGTACATTGGTTCTTAAATACTGTGATATTGAAATATACTCTGTTCTCGCCCAACTATTGCCTGTGTTAGATATATCAACAATTGCCGGAGTATTATTATATAGACTGTCGTCTCTATATAGATACATCTCAAACGATGTTGATTGCCCGCCATTGACAAGAACTTCAAGTGTATCATTTAGGTATGTAACTTTCTTACTATCCAATTTGTCCCCACCGCTTGTTACTTCAAATTCGCCACTCAAATTAAAGCCTACACCATCTCTGACAGGTGAAGCACCTTCATTTGACATGATCGTGACTTCTCTTGTGATAGTTACATTAACCTTTAAGTCATAATATTCTATTGTTGTGTCTTTTTTATATTTAAGTCTAACAACCATTTGTGCTTGGGCGGTGTTGCTATCTTCAAATAAACTTGTATCTGTGATACGCGGAACTTGGAATGGCAAATATTGTTGCCCATCAACTAGGTTATTCTTATCTTCCCCTGGGTTTTCATAAGGAAGACGACCTGTGTTATTTGTGCCAAGACCGTTATAGATTGCCATGCCACTTTCTTCGCCTGATGAACTTGTGGTTGTAGCAAGAGTATAGCCGCTTTCCGTTCCTATTTTTGTTGGCTCTATAGCATTTTTTATAATTGCATTATCGTCCATATCATAGAACATAATTGAGTCAACTGTTACATAGTTTAGCATCGGAACTTCAAAATAAGAGATGTCTTCGTTATAGTTTGGCCATTTGTTTTGATCTTCAGTGTTTGTTATTTCATAACCACCACCCTTCTCTTTTTGGGATATTCCGCCTATACCTGTTGGATCGGCACTGAACAGATAGGCCTCAATGCCTGTGATTTCAACAAGTTGAACTGATGCGTCTGTGGTTTCAGGTGGATAGGTTTGTGAATTGATATAGAATTCTGTTTCATCATCTTTTACCACTTCTTGAACACTGATAAGCTCATATTGAGCACCAAAGTCAATATAGCCAAGTTCGGTAAGCGAAATAGTATCAGCTTTTATGTCAGGTTCTGAATAAGATGATTGTAAGCTGAAATATAGAATATATGTGAAACCATATGGGTCTACCGCTTGAATGTAGTAATATTGAGTCCCAAAAATTACTTCTTTTGCTGATGTGAAGGTCGTGTTAAATCCCTCCTTCAATGTGTATGTGTTATTACTTTTTCCCCAAGCCCTATTTAAATCAGCCTGCAATTTTTGATTTATATTTGTTGCATTATTATATTCAATACCTTCTATTGTTGTGCCTGGAACAGCCATTGTTATCGTGAAGTTGGAAGTTGCAAGTTCTACCGAGGTGTTATCACCATTGGTATGTCTTACAGAAACATGTCCATCTGTTACGGTGCTGGAGCTTGTTAAAGTAAATTCACTATAATGAGTTATATTTGTATTTGAATCTGTTGTAAGGCTTACAATATTGTATGGATTGCCTTGATTTGTGACTGCGTCACTATTTAAGTCATTTTCTACAACATTTCCACCATAGGTTATTTGATAATCTGGAACGACTTTAACTACGATATAAAATTCCTTTTCATAGGACAGTGTTGTCCCATCTAATGGAACGGTATAAGCAAGTCTTGTGAGAACAAAGTCACCTTGATTATCTGCACCAAGTGGCAGCAGCATATAGTCATAGGCATATTGCCCTGCGTTTAGGATGGCTGATGAGAATAGATATACATATTTATTTGTACCATCGTCTTGTGCTTGAATCCTAAAGCCTTCGTCTGCAAAATTATAGGTTGAGATATACCCGTCAAGGATATCTTGATAAGATTCATCAACAGTATTTAATTTATTATTTACTTGATAATTTACACTTTCAAAACTTAAATTAGCCTTACCAGCTCCGAAATCGGCTTCATTGATATATTCTCCTGTTGTTGGGTGACGAACGCCAAAGAGCTCTACCATACTTGGAATTTCATAGTTTACCTCAAGTTCAATATAGTTATTCTGGCTTGATATCTTTTCATCTACGTCAATATCTATACTTGGCTTAAAGTAGTAATTTAAGGAGAATATAACTTCGGCTTTTGTGCTGCCATCTTCTTTATTAAGAGACGACGAGCCGAATACTGATATTCCGTTTATTGTGTCAAGTTTATAATTTATAGTTGAGCCTTTGATAAACTCAAAGTTAGCAAGCATATTGCCATAATAACTATATGCAATAGGCACGCCATTTGAGCCGCCATAGACAAGTTCTATTCTATGAGTGAGAGTTAAACTTGTGAATATTCTTTGATTTGCATCACTATTCGTGAGTTTATTGATATCTGCCCACGTTGCCGCATTGTTTTGTGTTGAGCCTGCTTTCGCAATCAAACCATTTTCGGCAACTGTAAGCATATTGCTCTCAAAAGCTGCAACTTCATAGGTGCCAACATATACAAAGTCGTTCCCGTCCTTTGCCATGCTGTAACCAAGGTCTATATTTGCTATCTGCCCTGCATTACTTGAGCTTATATATTGTGGATATGATGCATAGAAATTTGTGCTGCTATCAGTGCTATAGTTGCTTTCAGCTGCAAATACAATATAGTATGAGCCTGTGACTGCAAGGTCATTGCTAAACACAACGCTTGCCATTCTGTTTTGCCCGAACAAAGCGGTCGTTGAAGTTTTGTCGACATATAGAGTTTCATAGGATACTAGTATTGAGCTATCGCCATCTGAATAATTGCCACTTGCAACGTTTGCACTTGTATAGTTTATTTGAGCAATTATAGAGTTTGCAAGAATATAGACTGTATAGTCACAAGACACTTCTTGATAGGTTATTCTAAATGTTACATAGGAGTCATTCCCGTTATCGTTGAAAGATATTTTTGTGCCATTTTCGGTCTTTGTGGATGTCCAAGTGCCACGTTTAAAGGTGATGTTTTTGTTATATTCAATTTCGCTGCTTACCACATAGTTTGTATCATTTTCATCAGCACCGTCATTCACTTTAACAGTATCGGTATAGACACTTGCGTTTGACATGGCAATAATTGAAATTGAAAGGTTGTTTGTGTCTGTTATACTTGATATTATATCTTCGTATTCAAGTTGCGTGCCCTTTCTATTGCCTTTTTTGATTGTAATTCTGTTTAATGGCTCTCCACCTTCGGTTTGATTGAAGGCTGGCTTATGCAAAATGAAACCTGTTAGAATATTTGTAAATGATGTGCCATCATCTAGATATTCTCTTGTGAGAGCTTCGCCATTAGGAGAAGGATACTTAGCGTCAAGCGTTACGCTCTTATATGCGTTGAACGAATAGGTTATTGTAAAGGTTTGGTATGCCACATTTGTTAGAGTGTGAGCGTTTGAATAATTAAAATATAATGTGACAATCATGTTTACATCAACATTTGTGTCGCTTGCAATATAGTTTGTATGAATTGTTGTTCCTTCTATTGACGCAAAGGCTGGACTTGAAGATGAACCATTATATACGATTTCTGTATTTTCATAACTATGGTTTGTGTTAAATATGCCGCTCTCGTATATTTCTAAATCTTCGCCTGCAAGAACAGCTCCGCCGTTTGCACTTGTTTTATAGGTAACATTTCGACCAAGAGTTAACGTTGCTGTGAATGTGAATACTTGGTTGACATAACTTGAGCCTGCACTTTCTGCAAATGTAACTATAAAGCTGAGCGTTACATTATAGTCTCTGATAAGGTCTGCAACTATAAATGTTGCATTTTCATCAAATATGATAAAGTCTGTGCCATCAAAGCCATTTATATCCTTAGACGAACTTGTGATTGAATCTAAGGTGACTATATAGTCACTGCCAGAAAGTGGTGTTTCTGAGCCGTTTAGACTGATAGCAAACACATTATTAAATTGGTATGAGTTTCCGCCAAGCAAAGTGCTGTTTCCTGCAATAATCTCATAACTTGCAGTTGCTGATATGTTTATTATAAGTGTTGCAAGATAGCCCTGCTCTGTATAGAGCGTGAATTCTATTTGTCTATCACTTGAAATATAATCTGCAAAAGTGATATTAAATTGACCTTGATTTGCTTGAGAATTATCATAATCAAAAGATACAACGGCAGATTCTGTGCCCATACCTATCTCTTGATTTGCTGCTCGTTCACCCGTCATAGATATCTCAAGAATATTCCAAACCTCTGTGTAGCTCTGTGCTGAACCTGCAATATAGCCTTCTAGCAATCTTATATCCATAGAAAGCGTTCTTGCGTCTGAAATATCTTCTCTAGAGACCTCCCATGTGTAGGTTGTGCTGTTTTCATCTGTTATCACTGGAGATTTGCCATCTTCTGCAAACCTTACTGAATAGTTATACGTGGTTGTGTTGAGAATGAATGTGTAGTACTGCTCGCCACCTATAACGGCTAGCTCATCATCTTGTGCCCCACCCTTATAACTGTGCCTGATGTTTATTGTAAGCTGCTCGCTTGTGTATGGCGTGTAGTACATTTTTGAGTAGTCTTCAGAGAAATAAATTCTTACATAATCTGACCATGTCTCTTCTGTGTAATAAAGGTCTTCGCCAGCCATAACACTTTCAACAGCGTTCTCTTCTTTTAAATCTGAGAATATTTCTGTGCCATTGTATATTATATCGCCTTCACCCGAAATTATCTTGATTGTGAGAATGTCTCCTGTTGCAATTTCAAAATCTTCAATTGCATCAAAGGCTTCAGCAAAAACTTCTATTAGGTCAATGGTTTGTTCATCTTTTGTGATAGTCACAAATTGAGAATCTGCCTTAAGTTGATTATCACTATTATATAATGTAAACCATACTTGCATCTCTTCTGTGACCTCGACTTGCAAGTCTGTGATGGTGTCGTGTGAAACCTGTATCTGTTGCCCGTTATAGAATAAATCACCTTCACCTGCAATAATTTCAATTACAAATCTATCGCCACTTGCAATATCTTCAAAATAATCTGCTAGGTCGACTATTTGCTCTAGTGTTGTGATTGTGATAAGCTGCAAGTCGCCTGTTACATCATCGTTTTCATCCACGCGAGATACTGAAATCGTCATGTCTCGCTGTATAATTGCGTCTAAAGTGGATATAACTTGCTCAGAATCATTTGTGATAGTTAAATATTTATAAGCTTCTTCTATCGCATACCCTTCAACTAGTGGAAGAACTTTTGTGATGTTGAATCTTTTTTGATTTTCGTTAAGCGTGGTTGCACCAAATATATGGTCAAGCTCAACCATATTTTCGCTGTTCACTTCGCTTTCTAAGAATTCTGAATTGCCATTATAGCCATATACAGATTCTTCTACAATGACATCTGGAATAACTTTAAGCACGTAGAAAAATTCACGGCTGTCACTCGAGTTTGAAATTGTGTATCTTAATGCCAGGTAGAAATCATCAATTGAATTTGTAAGGTGGTTAAGATATAGATTGCCCACTCTTTCATATTCGCCGCTTCCAACTTGCTGCGACTCTATAGAAATAAGTTTGACTATTTCAGAATTAGTTTGAACTGAACCTGTTGTATCAATAGGATAATATTCGATATTTACTGATAAACTTGAATTTGTAATCATATATAAGCCATTTGCAACAGTTTCACCGAATGTATATTCGCTTAAAATTTGTGTTACCTGCCCTGCTGTTACTATATCATAAATACCATTTTCAATAAGAGTATTAGGGTCGGTCATGGCGGTTGCGAGATTGCTGCTAGCCTCAAGCTCGCTTTCATAATTTACATAATCATAGCCAATTGATGATATTACTATTGGCACGTACATTACCGCAATAGAACCTGGAAATTCTGGCTTCTCGCCATAATTTTCATTTGCAGAACCAAAGTATACAACAAGGAAGAGTTTTTCACTATCAAGGCCTTGAAGCAGTCTGCCACTTGAATTTCTTGTTGTAAGTCTTGTGCCTGTTAGTGTTATTTCCAAGCCTTCTTCATCTATAACAGTGTGCCCTGTTGAATCATAAGTTACACCTAAGTAGTTAGATGTTGATTGTGAGTTGCCGTCTGTGGCATATGTTCTTAAATTGCCATAGATGTTGAAGCTGTTTGTTCCAAGTATAGCAAAGTCATCATTTAAGAACCAAGTGCCTTCTTGAAGCATTATATATTCTGTTGAACCCACATTTTGAACTTCTGCCTTTATGCTGTAGTTTGAATCATAAGATATTAAGCTTGCAATATACTCGTAAAGGTCAAAATCATCGCCATTAGAATACAATTTTATTTTGATTTCAACAGAGCCAAGCTCTACTCTATTTAATATTATGTCATTTGCACCACGAACTAGATAATTTATTGTTAAGGTTGTGATAAGCTCAGTTGTGTTATAATCAAATACAAAGAATGCGTCATCGCTCTTTGTGACATTGTTATTTTCATAAACTAGATAATCAGAGAATACATATTCCACATCGATTCCGTTTATGGCTGTGTCTGCTGTGCTGCCTGCTGTGGACATTCTATGCAGACTTACAAAGTTTGATATACCATAGTTTGCCCCATCGTTCATTATATAGTAAACATTTTCAAGGTCAGTTATGGCAAGGTCGCGAGTTACCACAAAGCTTAATGTACGGCTCAATGTAAAGTAATTCTCGCCATCTGGTGTAAATGTTATTGAATATGTCTGAGATGGAACGTTCCAAAAGTCTGAGAAGATGATTGTTCCTGCTGGAATGAATGTTCCGCCTACGTTAGTTTCTTGGGCATAGAATATTCCCACATAAGACGAAGGCATGGTATCTTGCAAGATATAATTGTTGCCACTTCTTACTATATAATACATTGACACGCCGTCATCATAGAGTGAAGCAAAAGAATTATCGTAAATCCCAGACTTATAGTTAAGATAATTATTCGTAACAGTATTTTCTAGTTCTAAAGCTGCACTTGCATATAAAGTTTCACCATTATTTGGATAGTTTTGAGATGAAATTGATAAATTTGAAAGTAGCGTTAAACTTAACGTTGAACTTATTGCACCATTTTCTCCTGTATCTGAAATGGTGAACCTTATAATATGGTCTACCGCAAAGTCTTTATTTATCATAACTTTTGTGATTGTCTGTCCGCTTAGTGCTGCCCTAATAGACGCGGCAGTGCCGTCTAGTCCTGAAATAACGCCTGTTTCATTAAATAATGTAAGCATGCCGTCAGGTCCAAATAGGTCAACAATCATATCATCAGTTAGCGTGCTGTCATTGAGATATTGTTGGCTGAGCTGAAAACGTATGTTGTTATACTGAGTTCTGCCAGCTTCTTCGCCTATATAAAATCTTACAAGAGTGCTTAGGTTGATTGTGTCTGTCGCACTGTTTGACTTTGCACCATATTTGCTTACAGCGATGTTTGATATATCAGTCTCTTCCGTGTAGTCATCATTTGTAAATGGGTCAAGTGAATCTGTGCTATCGGCATAGGTTACACCAACAGATGAGATATTTAAAGTTATGCTTTGTCCATTTGTCAAGCTCGTTGCATTGCCGTCAGTGCTTGCAAGAGCAAGAGTCACCTCGGCACCGCTAGCCTGTCTGAAGGTGAAGGTTTGTCCGTTTAGATTGACTGCATCAGCAGAGCCGTTTGAAACAACAAATTTCCAATTCCCTGCAAGAGTATCTATTCTATCTTTTTGGTCTGTTATTGTGACATAGCTATTGTCAGCACCTAAAAGTCTTGCCAAAAGTTCTGTTACGCTACTAAGTTCAACATTCCCAAGACTGATAGTTGTTGAAAAATTGCCACCAGCATTTAAAGATTGATTTACATAGATAGTTTCCTCGCCTGTTATAAAACTATTGTAATCATATGCTCCTTCTGGGGCTATTTCAAGATTGGTAGCTACTGGGCTGTAGATACAAATATTTGTTTCGGCTGGAGCATCTATAACCCAATCAATGTTAGTGTCATCATTATCATTATAATTTAATACAAATTGAGAGATATATATTCCATTTAAAATATCTATACTTATTCCAGTATTCACATTGACTTGATATTTAAGCACGCCTTCGCCTGACGTTCCATCAATAGAGAATTCTCTGCTTACTATTGAGAAATATGAACTTACATCGGCACCTTGCGAACTTCTTACAAATAGATTGATATAACCATTGTCGTATTCTTCTTGGAATACAGATACAGATTCTGCCATCACCCTAAATGTTACGCTGATTGTTTGAGTTGCACCTTGATTTATTGCAATTTCGCCATTCACCTCTGGGAAAGCACTGACGTCAATCTCGCCAGCACGAATTGAATCTTGATAAAGAGATTTTTCGCACGTTACAGTTATATATTCGTTGCACATCATGGCAATCTGATATGTTCTATTTCCGCTTTGGTCTTCTTCATATACAGGAACACCATTTTCTGTTATAATTGTTGCATAATATAATCTAAACGTGCCTGTGTTTTGAAGAGTGATTGTGCTGCCATTTATTGCAAAGAGCATAAGGTTATCTATATCTGTTGAATAGTAGCCTGTTAAATCATAGTTATAACCTGTTGAGCCAATGATTGTGTTTGCTGTTGGAACTAGTGCATCCTTTTCTCCTTCACCAAAGTATGCAAAGAAAACATAGCTTTGATAGATATTGTCTGTTGGTATAGATACAAGCCCGTCCAAATTTAATGTGTAAGGATTGATGCTGCCATCGGTGTTATAGTTAAGCATAACATCGATATCGCTTGAATCAGCCCAAGAGATTGCAGACTCGGCATGTCTTTCAACTGACAAGGTGAAATTGTAAATAAGAGAAGGCTCTCCAAAAAGCGAATAAGAACCATCTTCATTTTCAATTAAAAGCACAACGCTAACTGTTATATTTGCGTTTTGTGAAGACAATAAATCCCAATAACTATAGTTATAATTTGAAACATTTGAATATGGCTTATAGTATGTAACTCCGTCTACCACAACGCTTTCACCGCCGCGTACTGTTAAAAAGGCGTTTTCATCAAGCGTTGGGTCTGAGCCGTTGTATTCAAAGGAAAGTGCTAGGTTTGGGAGCATATTTTCAATTATAGAGCCTGATGTTGAATAGATATTAACCCCTAAAAACTCGGCACTTTGGTCATATAAATATTGGTTTAAATATATTCTCATAGTGCTGTCTGCGTTCATTGATACTGTTGAGCCTGCCTTGCTTACAGTGAAATTATATACGCTAGCCGCACCAATTCTTATATTTAAAGAAGAAGAAACGTCGTTTGTTGAAGAGAAAAGATATCCTAAAACCTGTGAATAGAAAAGCTCGTCTGTTGAATCTATATATAGGTTTTCTGTTGCTATTTGAGTTGCAGCATCTCTAAATGTATAACCCATCATGGTTATATTATCAACCGCTTGATCGCCTGCAATAAAACTTACATCATATCTTCCATCATATCGCGTTGAAAGGCTGCTTGCATCCACATTTATTGCTTGATAGTAAGCATGTTTTACACGTTTATTCTCTTCGTCAATATTACTGTTTGCATCATCACTATATATGTATTCACTCTTTGCTGGGTAGAATATTGTGTCAAGATGGAACGCCTCGCCTGTTACTATTTGGTTTGTTGTCTCTGTTGTTGAGTTGATTGCCACTGTCTCTGTCATATATACAGGAACATCTACTGCAATTTGCAAAGTGACTGCACTTATCATGTTATATTCACTTCTTGCTTGCAAAACCGAAATTCCGCCAACAATCCAATCTATAGACCGATTATATTCATCTAATATTTCCTTCCCTTCGCTGTCTACAAGATAGTTGTCGCGTATAAGCTTGACCTGAAAAGGCTGACCAAGCGTTACCACCTCTGGAACTTGAATTATCTCATTATCTATGTATGTTACGCCGTCATCCCCATCAAATTTATGGAAAAGACCACTTGTGAAAGAAAGTGTGACTGCCGTTTCTGTGACAGGGTCTGTTGGAGTTGTGATAGTTAAAGTAAAATCATCTGTAACCTCAAGTTGCCCTGTGCTTTCATTATATAGACTTTCATCGTAAGAAAAAGCTATTGCCTCTGGGTTTATTATTCGCTCTTCAAAACCACCTGCAAGATAAACGCCTAGCACTGTTATGCCAGATATAGCACCTACCGCTGCAATGACAAGTATGAAAGTCAGCCACAACGGCCACTTTTTACCGCTTGATTTCTTTGCTTTTTTCTCTTTTAACCTTCTTTTCATCTAAGGCACCTCACCTTCACAAATATATTACAATTCTATTATAAATTTTTGCTACGAAAAAGGCAAATAATTTTCGCTTTTTGTCATAGTTTATAAGAAATTATATTTATTATAATTATTTAGAACAAAAATATTTCAAAAAATAAAAAACTCTAAAAATTATTTTAAAATAAAAATATTTAAAAATAAATATAAAAATTTAAAAAATTTATTTTTTTGTTAATAATTTCATTATTTAAAATATTTTTGCCTTGCAACACTTAAATCACCTTTTTGTTGACAGGGAAGGAAATTTTAATTATAATAAATATGAATTGGTTAAAGGAGAATTTATTTTATGGTACAAGTGAGCAATGTGTCTTTGGCGTTTGGCGGAAGAGTGCTTTATAGAGATGTAAACTTAAAGTTCACAAAAGGTAACTGTTATGGAATAATTGGGGCTAATGGTGCAGGAAAATCCACCTTTCTTAAAATCTTGACGGGAGAAATTGAGCCTAACACTGGCGAAATTTTTATCACTCCTGGCGAGCGAATGAGCGTGCTTGCACAAAACCAAAATGCCTATGATAATGAAACTGTGCTTGACTGTGTTCTTCTCGGGCACAAAAGACTTATGCAAGTTCAAAAAGAAAAGGATGCACTCTATGCAAAACCTGATTTTACTGAAGAAGATGGAATAAGGGCTGGCGAGCTTGAGACTGAATTTGCCGAGCTTGGCGGCTGGGAAGCGGAAAGCGAAGCTAAAACTCTTCTTCAAAATCTTGGGATAAACGAAGAGTTGTTTTATGTCCAAATGAAAGACGTTGACCCTAAAGAAAAGGTTAAAATCTTGCTTGCACAAGCACTTTTTGGCAACCCTGACATCCTTGTTTTAGATGAACCAACAAACAACCTTGACTTTAAAACCGTAAGGTGGCTTGAAGAATTTTTGTTAGACTTTGAAAATATTGTTATCATTGTCTCTCACAACCGTCACTTTTTAAACAAGGTCTGCACGCATATTTGTGACGTTGACTATGGTAAAATCAATATGTATATTGGAAACTATGATTTCTGGTATGAGTCAAGTCAACTTATTCTTCGTCAGATGAAAGACCAAAACAAAAAAGCCGAACAGCGAGCCAAAGAACTTAAGGAATTTATTGCACGTTTCTCTGCAAACGCATCTAAATCAAAACAAGCAACAAGCAGAAAGCGTGAACTTGAAAAATTGACTATTGAGGATATTAAACCTTCTTCTAGAAAATACCCTTATATCAACTTTGAATACACTCAAGAAATTGGCAAAGAAGTGTTGAAAGTTGAAGGATTAAGCAAGGCTGGAATGTTTAAAAAATTGAATTTTAATATAGAAAAAGGGCAAAAAGTGGCTTTTTTTGCAAAAAATAGTCAAATTTTAACCACTTTATTCAATATTATCTTAGGAAAAGAAAAACCTGACTGCGGCAACGTGTTTATTGGAAAGACTATAAAAGTCACAAACCTGCCACAAAACAACAACGAATATTTTGAAGGCAATACAAGCTCGATTGTGGACTGGCTTAGACAATTTTCTAAAGACCAAAATGAAACATATATAAGAAGTTGGCTAGGACGTATGCTTTTTACTGGTGAAGAGAATCTTAAACCTGCAAATGTGCTTTCAGGTGGAGAACGAGTGAGATGTATGCTTGCAAAAATGATGCTTGAACAAGGCAATCTTTTGATATTAGACGAACCTACAAACCACCTTGACCTTGAAAGTATCACCGCACTAAATAAAGGCATGCAAGCCTTCCGTGGCAATATCTTGTTTGCAACACACGACCAAGAAATAATAGAAACGGTTGCAAACAGAATTATTGATATTATAGATGAAAATCACTATAATGACTTCACAGGAACTTATGAAGAATATATGGCTTGGCTTGAAAAAAATAGCAAAAAATAATTTTGATATTTTTATATTTTAATTTTAATTTTTTATCAAAAAAATATAAAAATTATCAAAAAAATCGAAAATTTTAATGATTTTTATCAAAAAAAGATGCAAAAATAAATATTTTGCATCTTTTTTATCTTTTTAATATCTTTCAATAGTATTATAACGGCGTTCTTCTGCCTCAAAAATATTCTTTTTTCTTTTCTTGTTTGGCGATGATTCTTTTATCTCTTTTATTGTATCTTTTATTTCATCAATGATGGTTTCATGCGTAGTTTCCATGCCCGTTAAGCTTGCAACGCCTTTTCCAACACCAACCCCGACCCCCGTTAAAATAGTCAGCCCACTTGTCACGGCAAGTACAAGCACTGTTTGGCGGTCTTTGACAACAGCTGGGTCTTTAGAAGAATAATATAAATTCTCATTAAGAGTATCACTTCCACTTTCTGTTGTTTGTTGCCCTTCTAACTGTTCATAGTTTTCTGAAGCATAAAATTCAGCTTTTGATCGGCCGTCAACTGCGGCTGAACCTATTGCACAGCCAACTCCTGTTGCAATTAAAATTGAACCTAGTCCAAGAAAAAGGGATAAGCCCGCAACTTTAAGTCCTTTTTGCATCTTTTTGATAATAGTCATAGCTTTTCTCCTTTGACAAATCATTTAGACAGTCAATTATTCATTTTCTGTGTCATCTGCTTCGGCATTTTGTGGTTGGTCACTTGATTTAGCTTTTTGGGGATTATCGTCAAAAACAAATCCAACATTGTCTGCAATCAAATTGCCATTCTTGCCAAATTTAACAACAAGAGCAAGTTCCAGGATGTTATCAATTCTTGGAGAAACTGACTTTGTAGACTTTCCCCTGCTTAAATCTTCAATAAGTTGAACAACTTTTAAAAGACTTCTTTTTGCTTTAAATTTAAATGTTTCGTCACTATAGTCTTTATTCCAACCATAGGATCTTTGAAGGTTGATATATTCTCCTGTGTATTTTTTCACGCACTTTTCCCAGTCTTCATGGTATGCTTGAGGAATAACTTGCTCACCACGTGCCATTATATCTTCGATACTCAATTGACTTCCACGATCGAGATCTCGCATCTGGTGAGAATTGTTGATTGCATAATAATCTTCAAGCTCACGCTTATCTTTTTGTGACATACCATAAATTTTTGCATAGATTGTTGATGGATTGTCAAACTTTGTGAAAATATATGCACCATCTATTTTATAAACAACATTGTTTCCTTTGGTTTTTTCCATTAAAAATTCTTTAACAAAGTCTTCAATATTGCCTTCAAACTGCTTTTCTGTTGCACCTAGCATAATAAGTGCGTTTTTATAACATCTATTCAGACGATTATCTTTGCTTAATCCTTTCCCAAAATTTTGAAGTATGTAGATAGCCTTCTCAGCAAGCCCCAAGCATGTTTCTTTGTATTCTCTTGGAAGTTGAAAGAAGTTTGCATGCAAAAGATCTACTTCCCATTCTCCATTGTTTTTACGATAAACTGATGGAACAAACGGAACTTCTCCGCTGTCTTGCTCGTCAAGTTTTGCAGCAAGGTTTACATCTCTTATTATAAACCATCTTGGCTCGTTGTTAAGTATGCTTAAAATATCTCTTTTCCAATCTTCATGTTCTTGAAAAGCAATGTTTTCTAATAATTTGTTATCCATAAAAACCTTACCTTTTAATTCTAGATAAACTAAAACTTTGCATAATAATTATACCTTGAATTATAAAAAAGTCAATATCAAAACAAAAAAATCGTGTGCTTTTTGTTGACTTTTATTTTTATTTTATTATAATATTTATAGCAATGACGGAATTGGCAACTCCAGAGCTAAACGCGTGTCGGCGTAAAGATAGTAATAAGGTGTTAAATTTTAAATATAGTTGTGTGATTTTATAAAAATCATATAAAAAACATAAGTTTAACATGAATTAGGGTGGAACAGCGAAATACGATATTATCGCCCCTATGCAAGTTTTGCATAGGGCTTTTTAAATTTTTGCAAGCCTTTCTGCCACGAAACTATATAAATTTAAAGAAAAATGCTAAAAATCAACAAAAATGGAATAAAAAAGGAGAAAATATAATGAAAGATGAAAATAAAGTTAAAGAAATGAAAAGTGAACTTACAATGGACAAGATTGTCAACTTATGTAAAAGTCGTGGATTTGTGTTCCCTGGCAGCGAAATTTACGGCGGGTTTGCGAACACTTGGGATTTTGGTCCTGTAGGAGTTGAGCTTAAAAACAACATCAAGCGTGCATGGTGGAAGCGATTTGTTCAAGAAGACCCTAACACCTATGGCGTTGATGCGGCTATTCTTATGAACCCACGCGTATGGGAAGCAAGTGGTCACGTGGCAAGTTTTGGTGACCCTAAAATGGACTGCAAAAAGTGCAAACAACGCTTTCGTGCTGACACCCTTGTTGAAGCACACAGCAAAGGCAGCGTTTCTGCTGAAGCTATGACAAATGAACAACTTGAAGCATATATCAATGAACATCATATTAGTTGCCCACACTGCGGCGGTTTTGATTGGACACCAATTCGCAAGTTCAATCCTATGTTTGTCACTTCTCGTGGAACGCTTGAGGCTGATGCTGATAAGGTTTATCTTCGTCCTGAAACTTGCCAAGGTGAATATGTGAACTTCTTAAATGTTCAACGCACAACGAGAGCTAAGGTGCCTTTTGCAATCGCACAAATTGGAAAATCATTCAGAAATGAAATCACACCTGGAAACTTCCTCTTTAGAACCATTGAGTTTGAACAAATGGAGCTTCAAATGTTCTGCCGCGAAGAAGATTCTATGGACATTTACAACAATTACAAGGCAAGAGCACTTGAATTTGTTGAAAATTTAGGTTTAAAAGCTGAAAACTTACGTTTCCACGACCACGACAAACTTGCACACTATGCAAAGGCTGCTTGTGATATTCAATACAACTTCCCTATTGGCTGGCAAGAGCTTAACGGAATACATCACCGTGGCACTTGGGATTTATCTCGTCATCAAGAATATTCTGGCAAAAACATGCAATATGTAGACCCATTCACTAATGAAAAATATACACCTAATGTTATTGAATATTCTATCGGTGCAGATAGATTGACACTTGCCATTCTTTGTCAGGCTTATGAAGAAGAAAGCCTAGATAACGGCGAAACAAGAGTTGTTATGCACTTCCACCCTGCAATAGCACCTTATAAAGTTGCAATCCTTCCTCTTCAAAAGAATCTTTCTGAGAAAGCAAAAGAAGTTTACAGCAAACTTTCAAAAGAATTTATGTGTGACTATGATGAAGCAGGTTCTATTGGTAAGCGTTATCGCAGACAAGACGAAATTGGAACACCTTTCTGCGTGACCATAGACTTTGACACACTTGAAAATAACACAGTGACAATTCGAGACCGTGACAACATGGAGCAGATAAGGCTTGATATAGATGAGCTTATTTCGTATATAGGAGAAAGGGTTAAATTTAACTAAAATATAATCAATAAAAAAGAGTAAAGCTTTATTTTAGAATTTTTCTAATAATTCTTTTCTCTTTTTTTCATATTCTTCACTTGATATAACTTTTTCGTTTAATAATCTTTTTAATTGACTTAAAGAATTAACTATATCAACACTTTGTTTATTTGATGCAATGGATGTCGCTATATTATTGATTGCCTGGGATTGTTTTAATGATAAATCAGCTGCAACATCCTTATCATTTCTTATGCTGGATATAATTTTATTTAACTGAGCAAGTACCTCATCTATATTTTTTACATTTTCAATTTTTAATGTTTTATCCCCACCAGTTGAATTGACATATCCTTGTGTAAATTTAATTTTTATTCCATTGATACCTGCAATATTTTGTGATTCAACTCCGTCAATCATATCTAATCTTAAATTATAACTTTTATAACCAAAAAATATAAATTTACGCCCTTTTATTTTCTTGTCAGTTATTATACATTTTTCGTTATGTATGCCAATACATAACACAATATATATAACTGCAACAATCACTACAAAAGCCCACACTTCAGATATACCTGTGAATACAGCCAAAAATGTTGCCAATACTATGGCTATTGGCGCCAATATATGTAATATGAGTGGAATTTGAAATCTCATTTCAAGCAATATTTTTTCTTCTGTTTTATTCATTCTTATTTCTTCCATTTCAACTCCTTTTATAGAATTATACTAGACATTTTGTCTAGTTTTGCATAAAATTTTTATATGGATAAAATATTTTGTGATAATTTGAAATATTTAAGAAAAGATATCGGACTAACGCAAAAGCAGGTTGCCGAAAAACTTGGCGTTGTTGAAAGTTGCTATGCAAATTGGGAGCAAGGTCGAACAGAGCCTTCCATTGCAATGCTTAGAAAATTAGCTAAAATTTTTAAAGTAAGCATTGATGAGATGATAAATAGTAATATTTGAATTTTTTAAAATTTCATACTTCAATTCTTTGTCTTTATCTCCAAAACAATGAGATTTATTTATAAATTGTTTTTTCTTTTATAAAAAATAATGTATCTTATATCTTTCATAGATCATTTTGATACATTATTTTTATTATTATTTTACTTATTGTTTATTTTTAATCTCGTTTTGTCCACATAAGAAGAAGAAACAAAAATCTTAAGAAATATGCCATGGATACGAGAAGGGATGCAACATAGGTTAAAGCGGCGGCGTTTAGCACCTTGTCTGTGGCTTGAACTTCGCTATCACTTGTGCAGCCGAGTTTTACAAGCAAATCTTTTGCCCTTGATGACGCATTGACTTCCACTGGAAGAGTTACAAGATTGGCAATTACGGCTACCGCATAAAGTGCAACAGAAATATATATTACAAGTGGACCTGCGATGCCAAGCAAGAATATTTGAAGAAGAATTCCCACTATCAAAAGTGGCATAAGCATTCTAGAAACAAGGTTGCTTATCTTTACTACGGCTTGCCTTGTTTTGAAAGGAGCATAATTCTCAGCATGTTGAAGAGCATGCCCAAACTCATGAGCAACAATCGCTTGTGCTGCAATAGATTTTGAATTAAAATTTTCTTGTGAAATATTTAAACTTCTATCGGTTGGGTCGTAGTGGTCGGTAAGCCTTCCGCCGCACTGCCTTACCATCAGGTTTAAATCATAATCTGACGACAATTTTTCAGCAAGCTCTCCGCCTGTCATATCAAGCGATGATAATTTTTCTCTGTTTTCTTCATAGGCATTATTCACTTTTGATTGAGCTGCTATTGCAATTATTATAGAAATTATTAACACTATGGCTGAAACAATATATCCTATATAAAATCCCATCTCCATTATAAATTCCCCTTTAAATTATTTATTATATTTAATTTACTAATTTTTTATGATTTTTTCTTTATTTTTTTTGATTTATTTTTATTTTTTATTTTTACTGCTTTTCATTATTTTTATTTTTTGCTATTTTTTATGATTTTTGTTTATTTTTAAATTATTTTTCTAATTATTTTATTTATATTTATTTTCAATTAAATTTAACTTTAAAATAAACTTGATTTTTTTGATAATGCTGTCCAGCCGAGTATCAATCTTAAAAAATCTGCCCAATAGGTAAGTCTTGCGTCGTTTAAAAACTTTTTTGCCTTTTTTATCTCGCCTTCTGACAAATATTCTTCAAGCATTTTAATTGCCTTTTTTGACGCGTCTTTTTCTATAGAAATTGTTAAAAGCTTAGTAAAAAGTGCAAGAATAAATATTAACGCTGCACAGCCGAGTAAGATAAAGCTTATGTTGAAATAATCTTCTCCCAGAATGAGCATAACAATGCCTGCAATTATAAGAAGAGGCAAAAATACACCAATTATCTTTCCAAAAGCCCTTAAAAAGTGTAGTCGCTTAAGTTTTTTGCCTTCTTTATCTTGTTTTGCATGACCTAGTTCATGAGCAATAATAGATATAGAGGCAAGCGAATTTTTATTTAAGGTATTTGTTGATAGAAATAATTTCCCTTTGCTATACGCATCACCAGCAAGCTGAGAAATTTGAATAAACTGCAATTTCCCGTTAAACTCACTATGATTTATATAAGTTATAAAATCATAGACTGACAAATCCCCTTGCAGCGAAACTTTATCAAGTTCTTTGTAGCTTTGTAAAAACTTATCGTACGCAAAATTTGCTATCGCCAGCAAAAAACACAACAAAACTCCAAAGGCTATGACTGCAATAATGATAATCCATACCGTGCTCATGCTATTATTTTATAATTTTTTAATATTTTTATCAAGTAAATAGCAGTTTTTTAACAAAATGATTGCTGTAAAGCGTATATTTAACGTTTTCTATCAAATTAAGATATTTTTAGGTTATCAAAACAACGCTTGTGCCAACTTGAATACTTGTGCCAGCAGGCGGAAGCTGCCTAGTAACATACTCTCCTTCGCCGTCAAGCTCATAGTATAAGCCTAGATTTTTTAAGGCAACTGCGGCATCTGCTAGACTTAAGCCTTCAACATTGGGCATTTCTACATACTCAACTTTCACGTTTTCATCCTGTTTAGGCTCGTTGAGATAGTCAAACAGATTGCTAAAAACTATCTTGCCATAAGGTGCGGCAACGATGCTTCCATAATAGGCACCAGCACTTGGCTCGTCAACCATGATAAATACAATATATTCTGGGTCATCCGCCGGATAGGTTCCTATAAAGCTCGAAATATATTTACCTTGAGCAATCCCGCCGCTTTCACTATATTTCTGTGCTGTTCCCGTTTTGCCGCCAACATTGTAGCCTTCAACAAAGGTGTATTTGCCCGTCTTATTTTCTGCAAGTTCTAGAAGGTAGTTGACTGTTTGAGACGTCTCGCTGCTGACAACCCCCGTTGCCCTGACACTGCTTTCTATTGTTTGTGTTTCACCGCTTGTGGTGTCAGTGATTGAAGATAACAAATGTGGCTCGTTGTAAGTGCCGCCATTTATGATAGAGGCAACGGCAGTCAAAAGCTGAATTGGGGTGAGAGCAACCGCGTGACCAAAGCCCATACGAGCAAGGTCCACCGTTCTGACCTGAGATTTTGCCATAAGCATTCCGCTGCCTTCGCCTGAGATATCTATGCCGGTCTGCTGACCAAGTCCGAACTTTTCCATATACTCATAGAATCTATCAACGCCAAGTCTAAGGGCAAGGTCCATAAAGCAGCAGTTACATGAATTAGAAAAGGCTTCCGCAAGAGTTTGCGTTCCATGCCCTATTGTTTTCCAACATTTGATTTTTTCGCCGTCTATAATTCTATAGCCTGGACAATAGAAAGTGTCGTCTAAACTGCATACACCCGCTTCAAGTGCGGCGGCAACTGTCAATATTTTAAAAGTAGACCCTGGCTCGTATATATCGGTTACAAGTTTTATTCGGCTTTGATCAAAGAGCGTTTCAAGGTCATCGCGTGGCACATCGTTAAGGTCAAAGCTAGGCTTACTTGAAAGAGACAAAATTTCTCCTGTCTTGGCATTCATGATAAGCCCTGAAACGTTCTTTGCCTGCTGCTCTTCCATAATTTGCTCAAGCACCTGTTCAAGTATAAGTTGCATCTTACTATCTATCGTCAAGGTTAAGCTATTGCCCGCCGTTGCTGGATAGTAGTATCTTAAACTTCCTCCTATCTCCTTGCCTTGAAGGTCACTTTGGACATAGCTATAGCCGTCAGTGCCGCTTAAAACATCGTTATAATATGCTTCAACGCCCGTTTGACCGACATTATCTATACTGATAAAGCCAAGCACCTGCGTTAAAAGGTTGCCGTTTGGATAGTATCTATCGCTGTTTTCCGCTAAGTATACGCCGTCAAGTTTATGGTTGTATATAGCCTCTGCAATCTCGCCGTCAACCTGCATTTTTACCAGCACTTCGCTGACATTTCTATTGCTAATTTTTTGATAAACTGAAGAAAAATCTAAATCAAGTTCTTGCGACAAAACGGATGCGACCTTGCTTATAGACATGACTTCCCTTGCTCTGACATAGACATTATAAGTTGTATAGCTGACAGCAAGCGTTGAACCTGTGGTATCGTATATACTGCCACGTGGCGCAACTATAGAAAGGTCTCTTGTCCACTGGTCGGTCGCTCTAAGCTGTAAATCTTTGCCATTTATCACCTGTATAACGAATAATCTGACGATTAAGGCACAAAAAATAAAGGATATTACCAAGAGAATTGCTAATATCCTTTTCTTTAATGAAAATAATGTGAATTTTTTTTGCAAGACTAGCCTCCAAACAGCCCTGCTATGAAATTACAAAATCTATCAAACCAATTTGATTGCTGCCCGATTGAGTTTGGTGGAACTTCGTCTTTTGGGATTGTCTGGAAAAGATTTTCCATGTTTTCGCTGTTTGTGGCATCTAGATTGTGTAGATTGTTGAGATAAGATATCAAATTCATATCATACTCTGTTGAAATGTCACTTATCTGGCTGCCTAGCGAATCAAGCGTTGCGATATTTATTATACCCCATACTCCAAAGATTAAAAATAATAAAGCTAGCACAATGTTTCTAAGTTTGTTTGTTTTAGGTTTGGTTTCGCTTTTTGTTTCGGGCTTTTCTATTTTAAATATCTTGTCACGCTGCTCGGATGATAGCTCTTCTATAAAATCATAGTTCGGTCTTTCGATTATAGTAGACTTACCTGCTGATAAAGTTTGCTCTTCTATATCTTCTGTTTGGCAAACAAGCTCTTCAGTCTCGTCTAGTTGCTCGCCACTAAGTTCTCTATATTTTTTTTCAAGTTTCTCGGCAAGAGCGGTATTTTGAAGGTTTTTTGATGAAAAAACGCTTGAATTTGGCTTTGAACGCTTTTGCTCGCCCTGCTCTTTTGTTTCAGGCTTAGACAGCGTCTTGTTTGCACTTTCACTTGGAATGCTGCCTTTCTGCTCTAAAAACTTCTCTTCTATCTTTTTCTTTTGCTCTTTTTCTATTTCAGCAAGTAAGGTCTTCTCTTCCATATTATATTTACCCCCTTCCTGTTATATTACATTTTGGCTAAATTAAAGTTTTTCAACTATTCTTAGCTTTGCACTGCTGCTGCGTGGATTAGCTTTAAGCTCTTCTCCGCTTGCTATGACTGGCTTTTTATTTATAAGTCTTATAGATTTTTTGTGTCCGCATATGCAAACTGGTATTTTGGGCGGACATAGGCAATCAGTGGCTTCTTCTTTGAATACATTTTTGACTATGCGGTCTTCAAGACTATGAAAAGTTATCACTGCTCCCCGCCCGCCTTTTGAAAGCATTGCAAGAAGCTCTTTTAAAAGGCTGTCAAGTCCTGAAAGCTCTCCATTGACTTCAATACGTATTGCCTGAAAGGTCTTTTTTGAAACTCCGCCTTTACCGTATATCACTTTTTTTGGAAAACTCTCTTCAACGATGTCTTTTAACTGGGTTGTCGTCTCAATAGGCTTAATTTTACGATATTTTATGATATTTTCAACAATTTTTCGAGCATTGCTCTCTTCGCCATACTTATATAAAATATCTAAAAGTCTTTCTTTGGAATAGTAGTTTACCACCCCAAAAGCGTCAAGGTCTTGCTCTTTATCCATACGCATATCAAGTCTGCCTTCATGCAAAAAGCTAAAACCACGCTCTGCTGTGTCAATTTGATAGGAGCTTACCCCAAGGTCTATCAAAAAGCCATCTATACTTTTTATTCCCATTTCTCGCAAAAGAATTGGTGCATCTTTATAGTTTGCATGAATTATTGTCACATTTTTATTGTTTTTAAACCTTTCTTTGCAAACTTTCACCGCTTCATTGTCTCTATCGAAGCCATAAAGGTGACCTTTTTCTGACAATCTTTCCACGATTTTGGAAGAATGCCCACCGCCACCTATAGTGCAATCAACATAGATGCCGTCAGCTTTGATATCAAGCCCTTCTATAACTTCCTTTAAAAGTACTGGAATGTGTTTAAATTCGCTCATCTTCTGTCCTTTTAGTTTATAAACTTTCAAGTTCAGCTATCAAATCAAAGAGTGCTGTAAAATCAATATATGGATAGTTTTCTTCGTCAAGCATCTGTTGAAGGTCGCTTGAAAGAGCTATTACATCTTGATATTCTGTTTTTATGGTTGTAAGAATGTTGTCATAAACGCTCTTAAAGGCACCCGCTTCTTGTTTAGCTAGAAGAGTTTGCCTGTAAGCATTTTGTTGCATGCTGGTTAAGAACTCTCCAAGAAGAGTCTTATCAATATCTCTTAAGCCCATGCCTTCGCTATAGACCTTATTAAGTTCTAAGAAGTCTGCAAGAATATTGCAAATTTCGTCTGCTTGGTCTTCACTGTTATTTTGAGCTAAGGTTATACCGCTTAGGTCTATTGTATTTGTAACAGAAGTTATTCCGTCAACGACATCGGTGATAGAGGTAAATAGCTCATCTCTCAAAGACGAAGTTGATTTTGCATAAAGCACTGGTTTTACAACGCTTGCAAGACTAACTTCTGTGAGATTATTTATAATAGATTGTACATCTCCATTTATGGCAAGCTCTAGATATGTGACATCTTCAAGAGTGAGTGAATTAAGCGTTACAAGAAGGTCTGAGATTTGACCTAAATCATTCTTCCAATCTTGATAACTAGTCAAAGCCGTAAAGTCTACAACATTATTTTGTATTGTCTGCAACATCTCTTCAACCACAAAGGTCTTAGTTGGCTCAACTTGAGAAAGTGGAAGCACTATCTCGCTTAAAAGGTTTTCTTTGCCATCTTGTGACAAAACTTCGGCGAGCTGGCTCATAAGAGTTAAAGTATCTTGAGAATTATTCAACACGTCATAGAGATTATTTTCTTTGATTTTTGTCAGAGATGGCGTGATAAATTCAAATAATTCGCTATAATTTTCAATTTCAACAGCCTGTCCTTCTGCGTTAAATACCGCTGAATCTGGAAGCGAAATATTGTAATTTGCAAGAAGATTATCTATTATTGACTCATCGTTTGCATTGTAGAATAATTTTATCGACCTTGCCTCATCTAAAAGTTTGCCAAGAGAAGATGTTATATTTTCAATATCAATGCTTTCATCACTTATCAAAAGGCTAGGGTCTTCCACAACGCCTATAATATCTACTTGGTCTGATAGGTCGCTATAATCTTTAAGAACATTTACAACCGAAGATGAAAGCTTATCCCAATCTTGCTCACCCCATGAGCTTGTGTCAACTGATATCGGTTCAAGCTCAACGCTTTGTTTTACTTCATCAAGTAGCATTTCGGTAAGCGGTGCTATAGCGTCTCGAACAAGGTTGATATCTAGCACGCTTGAAAGAGTAGTCTCGGTCGCCACAATATTTTTATCGTTTGTCAGTGTGTCAATGACATGTTCAAGCGTGGTTGTTTGTGGCATTGACATAATTTCATCTATGATACCATTTTGAGCAGCAGTCTTTACTGTTTGGAAGATATATTTCACATCATGTGTAAAATACTGCTCAAGCATGTCGTGATTTTGTGAATATTCTTGTAATTTTGTTTGAATTGGAGCTAAAATCTCTTGAATTTGTGATAAATTTTCGCTTTTAGAGATAAATGGATACTCTTGATAATTTTGAATAATATCATTTGCAAGGTCCACTATAATCCCTTTAAATAGTCCACCTTCAGTAAAATTATTGACATACTTTTCAAGTTTATCGTAATCTACATCATTAAAAGTTATATATTCATCGGTTTTCACAATTTGATAGGTCATATTAGCAATAGGATAAAGATTTTTTAATTCTTTTCGTAGATATATTGTGTTGCTGTCAACCTTTACTTGTGAATAATAGTCAAAAGTTGCGTTATCTAGTCCAAAAATTCCACAGATTTTGATAAGAGCATTATTCTCAAGTCCTGTCAAAATTTCATCAACTTCTGGGGGAACTTCGTCTAGAAGAGAGCTTGCCGTCACTTCGCTGTTTGTGACAAACATTTCATTACTGTTTTTTGCTGTTCCATACACCCCTACAAGCCCAGCAAGCGGCATAAAAGCAAAGATTGTGAGAAGAAAGGTCTTTACAAGTCCAACACCTGCTCCCCACCAGCGATGTTTGCTTTCGCCTTCTTGAGTTTTAAATGTGAAGCATGCAATTATTCTGTAAACAATATATATCAAAAGCTCTATAACGCAGGTCACCAAAAGAAATACAACCACATTTGCAAGAGCGGCAGGCAGGGCTTCTATAAAGGATTCCATGCTCGGATTTCTTGTGATGATAGCTGAAATTGTTTCATCTTCTTTTAGTGCTTCTATTATCGCCTGACTAAGTGAGACTTGCTTGCCATTATTATCAATCTGTATGCCCATAATGGCGTTTGTAATTACTGGTGTTACAAAAAAGGCAACTATTATGCCAATAACAGAAAACACAAGGTTTGCTGTCGACCTTTTAAGTCCACGCCAAAAGCCCACAAAAAAGCCTATCACTAAGATTATTACAAATATAATAGATACAATCCAACCTATTGCCGTTGCACTCATATAAATCTCCTTTAGATATATGATAGCATTTTTAAGGAATTTTTCTCAAATTATTTTAAATACTTTTGTTATTTTTATCAAGATTTTTGTCGTTAAAAATTTTTTATAAACGAAAATGAAGTGAAAAACATTTTTTCACTCCATTTTTAAACTGTTTTTATTTATTTTGTGATTTGTTCTAGTTTTTCAAGCTCTGCACTAACGTCAAGACGCGGGAAAAGTATTTCAAGTGGTTTTAGTTCTTGCCCTGCCGTGAGCCCTGCAAAATTGTCAAGATTTTTGAAAAGCTTATCTGTTACGCCAAGAGCGTCAAGCACTTGTCTAGCTTTTGTTGGAGCAAATGGCTCAAAAAGTTCGCTGCCTATTCTGATGATTTCAAGAAGGTTTCTTAAGATTGTTTTTAATCTTTCTTGCCCGTCTTCTTGTTTTGCAACTGCCCAAGGTTGAACCTTTTGAATATAGGTGTTTGCTTCTGTGAAGATGTTAAACACCGATGAGACCGCCTTTGTGACGTCAAGCTCTTCCATATAGGCAAGCGTGTTTTTAACTTCTTTGCCTACAACATCTTTGAGAGTGATGTCGTCAGGGTCGGTAAGAGCGGAGCTTTCAGGAATAACTGAATTAAAATATTTTTTAACCATGCTAAACGTTCTTGAAACAAGGTTGCCATAGTTGTTTGAAAGGTCGCTATTGAAGCGGTTTAAGAAAGCTTCTGTTGAATAATTGCCGTCTGAGCCGAAAGGTATTTCGCGATACAAAAAATATCTTATTGCATCTGCTGAGTAAAGCGGAACAAGCACACGAGGGTCTATGCACTCAACTTTGCTGTTTTCTTTGCTCTTTGAAAGCTTGTCGCCGCCGAACATAAGCCATCCGTGACCAAAGATGCGGTGCGGAAGCTCGAGCCCTAGTGCCATAAGTATAGCAGGCCATACGATTGCATGAAAACGCACAATTTCCTTGCCAATAACATGAACGTCTGCTGGCCAAAACTTTTTAAACAAACTATCATCTTCGCTGCCATAGCCAAGTACTGTGATATAGTTTGGAAGAGCGTCTATCCACACATAGATTGTGTGTTTTGGGTCAAACTCTACAGGAACACCCCACTTGACAGACGTTCTTGACACACAAAGGTCGGTAAGACCTGGTTTTATAAAGTTGTTGACCATTTCGTTGACACGAGATTTTGGCAATAAAAACTCAGGATGCTCTTCATAGAGCTTTAAAAGTTTGTCCGAAAACTCAGAGAGCTTAAAGAAATATGCCTCTTCTTCTTGGAATTTTACTTCACGTCCGCAATCTGGGCATTTGCCGTCAACAAGTTGACTTTCAGTCCAAAAAGATTCGCAAGGTGTGCAGTACCAGCCTTTATAGCTGCCTTTGTAGATATAGCCCTTGTTATAAAGCTCAGAGAATATCTTTTGAACGGCTTTTTCGTGATAAGAGTCAGTCGTTCTGATAAACTTATCATAAGAAATATTTAAAAGTTGCCAAAGTGACTTGGTGTCTGCAACCATTTCATCAAGATACTCTTTCTCAGTTTTGCCCGCTTTCTCTGCTGCCAAGCTTATCTTTTGACCATGCTCATCGGTGCCTGTGAGATACATTACGTCTTTGCCAAGTTTTCTATTGAAGCGTGCAAGTGCATCGCAGACAATAGTTGTGTAAGAATTGCCAAGATGAAGTTTGTTGCTTGGATAATATATAGGTGTTGTGATATAGAATGTTTCTTTCATTATGCCCTGCCTTTTAAGTGAATAAATAATACCACAAGCATAAGTTTTTGTCAAATAAATATAAAGTGTTAATATTATTTAAAATGATTTTTGATATTTTCTAAAAACAAAAGACACAAATTTATTGTGCCTTTTGAGTTTTATTAAAAAGTTGGCTATTAAAGTAATTAAGCGATAGGTTATATCATTTATATATGTTTCAAATTTTCTTTGGGTTTTGGGAAAGTTCGGGGTCTATATCGAAAATTTGAAAGCTGCTCGAGCCGTGCTAAGGTCGTAGCCGGCATCCCCGTTACCGAGATTGCCCGACGTAAGAACAATATAGGCATAACTACTATAAGACGAATTAGGCGAACGGAGCCAATAGTAGTATCCCCACTCTCTATCTGTATCAGCACTTCCTGTTGCCGTGTCATTTGATAATAAGTGGTAGGCTTCATAATATGATAATAACCAGAATTTGTCTATATCTGTTTTCTCGTATTGATAACCTGGATCCGCATTTGTTAAATTTGGAAAATCTTCATCTGTTGGTGTTGTTGAATCTGCCATTGCTGTATATAAATCTCCGAGTGTTCTGCCTATTATCTGTGTGTATACTATATCATTATCTGGGTCTATGTGTAAGTCGGTGAACATGTTTGATGATGGATTAGCAGGAGTGACCGTTGTATTCCATGAGCCTGAATAACTCTTTTGTACTTCGTTCCCATTGATATATTGTCTTATTGTGCTTGTTGAAAAGTCATTGGCATCTATATTATTCCAGCCATTGTAATTATGGGTTGCATCAGTACTGCTTCTATATGTATAATCATTATTCCATGAACAGTATAGCCCACCTACATTTGCACTTCGATAACCAGAATAATAACTTTCTAAGATAAAATAGCCTTCACCTGTTGGGCGGGTGTTTCTATCAAACTCATAGTGCGACGTTGTATCTGAGAAATATCTCCAGCGTAAATATTCGCTTTCACGTTTGCCTTCGGAGTTGTCTGTGGTTGTTGAATACGTTCCCATTTCGACATACCAATAGCCTTCTTCGGTATAGGTGCTTGTTTCCCCCTCTTCTGTTACTTGAAGCAGGTCTTCTTTCTCT
>CAWVLM010000037.1:0-9962 GCA_963930145.1 Clostridia bacterium | reverse complement strand
GAATCGCTTACAAATCCAATGAGCTTTGGGGTGTTTATATTATCTATTTTTATCACTTGCGTAATTCCAGCAATCACAGAAGAGCTTTTGTTTAGGGGAATAATATTTAACGGGCTTCGCTCGCGTTTTACAGATTTGCAAGCTATCTTTCTGTCAGCTTTTATGTTTGCACTTATGCACCAAAATTTACAGCAGCTTGTCTATCCTTTCCTGCTTGGCTCGATTATGGCATGGATTGTGTTGCGTACAGGCTCGCTTCTATCTTCAATGCTCGTGCATTTTATAAACAATTTTCTAGTTATTTTGTTTGCCTACCTTAAAAATGTCACAGGTTTTTCACTTGCCTTGCCAAACACATGGTGGTTTTATCTTGTTGCCATCTTGCTGCTTGGAGTAACGGTTGCAATAATTTATATTATAGATAGATTTTATTTCAAGCATAAAAGCAAAGAAGAAAGAGAAAAGACTTCTATCAAAACATCCATTTTCATATATATATCAATAGGCGTTGCCTTAGCAATGATGCTTTTTATAACATTGTTTGATTTTTTAGCTTAACATCCTAAATCCATAAGCGTTAAATAAAAGTTTACTGTTGGCTCAATCGACAATATACGACAAAACTTGCTAAAAACCACACAAATTCTACTTTTTCAAACAAAATATTTTTTCTCAAAAAAATAAAATCCCCCTTTACAGCGTGGGAAATTTGTACTAATATGTAAGTGTGATTTGAATTAACGCCACAACAAACTGAAAATGACGTCATTAAAATAGTAACATAAAAAATTGGAGAAAAATGATGAATGTTAGAAATAAAACAACAAGAAACACGATAATTTGTTACACAGCCATCGTATTCTTGTTTGTGATTATAAGAATGTTATCACAATTTGGTGTTCTTAATTTTTTAGGAACAATAGGAACTTATCTAGTCAATGCTTTTGTTCAAATCGGCATGCTTTTTGCTATATCTATATTTATGTTCAAGGGCATCCAAAAGGCAAAAGTTAAAGATGTGTTTAAATATTATGGCTTCAAAAAGATTTCATGGAAGGCGGTTTTGTACTGCTTTTTAATAGGTATCATAGTCTATATTTTAAATGTTTTTGTCGCGACTTTCTTTAACGCCTTTTTGTCAGCTCTTGGCTATAATTTTGCGTCTAGTTCGGGTGGCGGTTCATATCCTTTTTGGCTATTTCTTATCAACTTAGTGGTAACCGCAGTGTTGCCTGCTATATGCGAAGAGACGGCTCATAGGGGAATGCTTTTAAAAGGCTTGTCAAACTTAGGCAGCAGAAGAGCAATAATAATATCATCTTTACTATTTGGTTGCATGCATATGAATATCGAGCAGTTCTTCTATGCAACTTGTATAGGACTATTCTTAGGCTATCTCACCACGCTTTGCGACACAATCTATCCAGCGATGATTATACATTTTTCAAACAACGCTCTCAGTCTATTTATGGGCTTTTCAAATGCAAATGGTTTAGGCTTTAACGGAATGTTCACATGGCTTCAGTACAATTTCCAAAATAACTTTGTAGTTGCACTTTTATTTGTAATCTTGCTTGTAATCTTGCTTGTAATTGCACTTAAAGCCCTGACAAAATTATTGTTTAAAGAGACCGCACTCAAGCGTATGCACAATCTTCAAGAAGCACTTTTTGCCCAGATGATGAAAACGGCTTTTCAAAATGAGATGAGAGAGCTTACCGAGGGCATTAAAGCCACACATGAAGAAGACCTTGAAAATTTTGACAAAATTTTCATGACAACATCTATAGAGACTGATAACTCAAGTGAAATCGACAATCAAATGTTCAAGGAAGATGAGCCTTTTAAGCTTGACACCTTATCTTTAGTTTTGCTCGTGACCTGTTTTATCTTAACAGGAGCGGTCACTTTGATGACCTTTATAATAGGTGTGCTATGATAAATATCAGACTTGTCTGCGTTGGCAATTTAAAAGAAAAATATTGGCTAGATGCATGCAATGAGTACGCCAAAAGGCTGCAAAAATTTTGCAAACTTACTATTATAGAGCTTGCCGAGCAAAATAAATACCAAGAAAAACCAAGAATTTTGCAAAGCGAAGGCGAAGAAATCTTGTCAAACCTTGCGGGGAAGAAGCTTTTACTTGACATTAAGGGAAAAGAGCTAACAAGTGAAGAGTTTGCAAAACGGATAGAACTTTTAAGCCAAGTCTCTAGCACTTTAACCTTTATCATAGGCGGCTCCTATGGCGTCAGCGAAGAAGTCAAGCAAAAAGTTGACGAAAAAATATCGCTAGGCAAGATAACTCTTCAACATAACCTTGCAAGAGTGGTGCTGCTAGAACAAATCTATCGCGGCTTTATGATAAACAGTGGCAGCAAGTATCATAAATAGTTTTATAAGTCTATAAAAAGCCATCAATAATAGGTTGGTGGCTTGTTTAGTTATAATAAGTTGAAAAATAAAACAGAAAATAAGCAGCCTAAAAACAGCACGAGCAGAATAAGAATTGATATATTGCGTTGCATTTTTATCTCCTTTAACATATAAATATTTAAGCTTTTTTGCCAAAACTTTTGTAATCACTCATACATCAGCTGCATACAATAGAAAAGCTATCTTAAAAATCTCTGTCGTCAAAGTGTTCATTGAATAGCCCGCGTGGTTTAGAGTCATGTCTGTCATCAAAGTCGCCGATAAAATCGTCACCAAATTGTTCTTGTCCAGCTTCTACATTAAAACTTTGCGGCGAACTTATATTTTCTTGTTTTTCATCATCCTTTTTGCCTAGTTTTTGTATATTTTTTGCAAGGTCCTTTTTGTTCCTTCGAGAAAACACAGCAATATTTCCTTTGCCTTTAAAGAGCTTAAAAACCAAAAATAGACTTGCAAGTCCTATGATGATATAGACAATCCTTGAAAGAATACTAGCCTGATAGCCAAATATTCCAGCCACAAAGTCATATTGCAAAAGACCAACCATCAGCCAGTTTATGCAACCTAATATTGTAAGAATAAAAGAGAGAATAGTAAGCATAATAATACCTCCGCTTTTAGTGTAATCAATAAAATAAAAATAATACAGCGGCGGCAAAAAAGTTTTGAAATTACACTCAAAAAACTTGACTTAACAATAAAAAGAGATTATAATTTATCGACAAACTTTTAAAAGGAGTTCTAATTATGGTACATGTTTTAACAAGAGAAGGGAAAAAACAACTTGAAGAAAAACTCAACTACTTCAAAACTGTAAGAAGGGTGGAAGTAAGCAAAAAAATAGGTGCAGCTAGAGAATTTGGAGACCTTTCAGAGAACTCTGAATATGATGCAGCAAAAGAAGAACAAGCTCAAGTAGAAGCTGAAATTCGTGAAATGGAAGACATACTTCTTACTTGCCAAATTATAGATAAACAAGAAGGTGCAAGCGATACAGTAAGCATTGGCTCAACTGTAAAACTTTATGATGAAGAGTTTGATGAAGAGCTTCAATATAAGATTTTAGGCTCAACTGAAAGCGACCCAGCACATGGTATTATCAGTAATATTTCACCAGTAGGCTCAGCTCTTCTTGGTCATAAAAAAGGCGATACCATCAAAGTAAAGATGGAAGGCGGCGAAATTTCATACAAAATTCTTGCAATAAAATAAATTTTTGTATTTTTTTGCCATTTTTTTCATGTTTATATTTTAGATTTTCTTGCAATATATAATTTTTTATTGTATAATAATAATAGGTTTATAAGGTAGAAATAATTTTTTTATTGCGTAAGGGAACCCTTGCCGCAATGTTTTTCTTGGGTACGCTGCTCGGAAAGAAAATTTTAAAAGGTCTTTTAAAATTTTAAAAAGTTGCCTTTCTGGCAACTTTTGCCACTTTTTCAAAGTGGATTTCCGAGCAGCCATAGCCTTATAAGGCAACTATATTGTAAGAGAGAAAAGCTTATGATGTTTAAAAATTCAGTAAGACTATTATGTGCAAATTTTGACAAGGTATGGAAGCTTCTTGTATACCATATTTTATCAATCGGTCTATGCATAGGCTTATTATGCGTTTTTTATAATAACTATGTTGACGCAGGCAGCCTTGCCTACAACGAGTCAAACCTAAGAGATGTCTTTAACACTGGCACGCTTTACGGCTCAAATCTCGCAAATGGGCTGACAGCAGCTATAGATTTTGTGCTTATTTTCTTTAGAGAGATTTTTTCAAATGTCGGAATTGGCATCTATTTTTGCCTAATCTCTTTTATCTTGCTTCCGCTACTACTTAGTATCGGCAAGTTTGTAACCTGCGAAATGATGTATGGCTATATGTCATCTTGCCAAAGACAAAGTTTCACAGGCACCTATCTAAAAACACTTAAGTATTCTTTGATTTATTCAATAATAAAGGTATTCTATTGCATGTCATTCAATGCACTTATCGTGTTAAGCATGTGGGGACTGACACGCATAGACAACGAAATTTTTGATTATATCATGCCGTTTGCCTTCGTGATTGTGCCTGCAATTTTGATGGCGTTTAAAGAAACTTTCAATGCTGGCTGGGCACCTGCAAAGGTGGTATACAATCAAAATGTGTTCAAATCTTACTTGATAGGCATGCGTGCCGTTCTAAGAAGGGGTGCGAGAGTCTTTTCAACGGCATTTATAATTTTCCTACTTGCAATAGTTCTTTCAATGGTGCTAGGGCTTTACTCAATAATCATAATCCTTCCGCTCATATCACCACTTCTTCACATTTTTGAAATGGTTATGTTCTTCTCAAGTCAGGGGATGCGTTTCTATGTGGACAGTGATACCATTCTTTCGCCAAAACGTCTTGAAGAAGTTGATAAAATTGAAGATGCAAAGTATATCTTATAAGCTAAGATTACTTTTTTAAAACAATAATATTTATTGCAAATGAAACTTTTTGTTTTCATAATTTTGTCTTGTTTTTCGTTATTGACTTGACTAAGATTTAGTGAGCATAAAATTCATTTGTAAGAATATATACATAAACAAAATAAAAGGAGAAAAACGTGAATAATAACAAATTAAAAATAACATTTTTAGGGGGAGTAGGCGAAATAGGCAAAAATATGACAGCCTTTGAGTATAACGATGAAATTATTGTTGTGGACGCTGGACTTACTTTCCCAGACGATGATTTGCCGGGCGTTGATATAGTCATACCTGACATGTCATACTTAATTGAAAATAAGGATAAAATCAAAGCTTTGCTCTTGACTCACGGGCATGAAGACCACATTGGAGCAGTGCCATTTTTCTTGCAACAGATAAATGTTCCAATCTATGGAACAAGACTTACCCTAGCTCTTGTTGAAAACAAGATGAAAGAGCATCCAAAGATAAAATATAAGGCAATTTCAGTTAAGCCAAGAAATGTATTAAAGATAGGCTCTTTTTCAATAGAGTTTATAAAGGTCAGCCACTCAATAGCAGGCTCGCTTGCTTTTTCAATCACAACTCCAGTGGGAACAGTTGTTCACACTGGTGACTTTAAAATAGATTACGAGCCAATAGATGGCGTCATGACCGACCTTCCGCGACTTGGAGAGATAGGGCGAAAGGGTGTCAACTTGCTTTTATGCGAAAGCACCAACGTCTGCCGCAAGGGCTATTCTATGAGTGAAAAATCGGTAGGACGCACTCTTGACGATATCATCAAAAATCACCCAAATAATAGAATTATCGTTGCAACTTTCGCGTCAAATATTCATAGAATGCAGCAAATTATGGATATTGCTGAAAAATATAACAGAAAGGTCGCCTTCACTGGTAGAAGCATGATAAATATAAGCGAAGTTGCTATGAAGATAGGCGAACTTACCTTCAATCGCGACAATATTGTTGACCTTGAAAAAGTTGATAAACTTGACGATAAAGAAGTGCTTATCATGTCGACGGGCAGTCAAGGAGAGCCTATGAGTGCACTCACTCGTATGGCAGCAGGCGAATTTAAAAGTATCAAGATAAAACCAAACGACCTTGTTATTTTGTCAGCCTCACCAATTCCGGGCAATGAGAAGAATGTATATAACGTCATCAACGCACTCTATAAACTTGGTGCAGATGTCATTTATGACGAGCTTGCAGATGTTCATACCTCAGGTCACGCATGCCAAGAAGAGTTAAAACTCATGCACAGCCTTGTAAAGCCAAAGTTTTTCATGCCAATCCACGGCGAATATAGACATCTAAAAACACATAAAGAGCTTGCCATGACGCTAGGCATGGACGCAAGAAACGTTATCTTGCCAAGTCTTGGACTACAAGTGGAACTTGGTGCAAATTCGCTTAAAGAAGTGGGCTATGTCAAGGCAGGACAGCGTCTTGTCGATGGCTTTGGTATTGGTGATATGGATAGCAATGTGCTTAGAGAACGCAAACAGCTTTCCGAAGATGGCATATGCGTGGTATGCGTCACAATCAACAACGTTGCAGGCGAAATCACAGGCGACCCATTTATAATCACAAGAGGTGTGGTATATGCAGACGAACAGGAAAGCTTTGTTCAAGATGCAAAAGCAAGCATAATCGCATCGCTTAAAGAGAGCGACCTTCGCGGTGTAGAACCATCAGTTATAAGAGCCTCACTTAAGAGAAATATCTCAAACTTTATCTTCAGACGCACAAAACGTCGTCCAATGATTCTCACTATAGTAACACTTGACTAAGGTGCTTTTATGGATAACATGGACGAGATAAAGGCTTATGCTAAGGCAAATTATATTCCAATAGTCAGAGACCAAACGGCAAAGAAACTTACCGAGCTATGTCAGTCGCTCAGCCCAAGCAAAATACTTGAGATTGGCACTGCAATAGGCTATTCTGGCATATTGATGCTAAAAAGCTGCAATGCTAAACTCCACACCATAGAGAAAGACGAAGTGCGAGCAGAAAAGGCAAAAGAAAACTTTAAAAACCACGCTGTCAACGATAGGGTAGTATTGTATCTTGATGACGCACAAAAGGTCATAGAAGAGCTTTGTTCTAAAAATGAAAAATTTGACTTAATATTTCTTGACGGAGCAAAAGGGCAGTATATAAAGTATTATCCCTTTTTGAAAAAGTTGCTAAATGGTGGCGGCATATTATTTACAGATAACATCTATTTGCATGGCTTTGTTTTAGCGGGTGGAGAAGTGCCGCATAAACATCGCTCAATGGTGGTCAATTTGCGAAAATTTATTGAAACTCTCAAGCAAGACAGTGATTTTGAAACCACTTTCTATGATATAGATGATGGCTTCAGCATAAGCAGACTGAAATAAACGAGTTTTTTAAAATGATTTAACAAAACAAACAGAACAAATGTTGTTAAAAAAAAGTGGCTCAGCCGCTTTTTTTATGCAAAAATTTACATAAAATTCACCTAAAAGTTTGTTTTTTTAGAAAATTTGTTATAATAGATATATGAATGAATTTGAGACAAAGATAATTGAATTTTTACAAACAAATGCCAGCACAGGCTGGATAACACTATTTCAATTTATAACATTGCTAGGCAGCTACTTAGGTTTTGCTATTATATTTGTTATTTTGTTTATAAAGCAGCGAAAACTTAGCTATGTCTTTGCAGTGACCTTTATAGTTGCATCAGTTTTCAATCAATTTTTAAAGATGATAATCGCTCGCGACAGACCGTTTGTCGCAGACCCACAAATCGCAAACTACGGGGGAGAAGATGGCTATAGCATGCCGTCAGGGCATAGCCTTTGTGGTGGGCTTTTTGCAACTTTTCTTTTTTATAATATTTTAACCACATCAAAATACAAAACCACTAAGATATTAGGCGGTGCTTTTTGCATATTATTTCCATTTTTGATAGCCTATTCTCGAATGGTGCTAGGCGTGCATTATCTTTCTGACACTTTGGTCGGCATAACGCTTGGCGTAATCTTTGCCATCCTAGGCATTTGCCTTTATAGATACTATATGAAGCGGAGAAATAAAGCAAAAACACAGGAAAACTTGCAATAAAAAGTTTAATAAATGACCCAAATGTGCTACAATATGTATGTATTTAATTAAGACAATTAGGAGCAACATGAATATATTTTCAGTAATAACAAACAGCCAAGAAGAAACAATGCTTGTGGCAGAGAAACTAGCAAAGTCAGTCGGCAAGGGTGTAGTGTTTACACTACTTGGCGACTTGGGAGCGGGTAAAACCCACTTTGTGAAAGGTTTTGTAAAAGGTCTTGGCAGCAATGCACTTGTCACCAGCCCAACTTTCACGCTGTTAAATGTCTATGAAGGCGGCAAATTCCCAGTTTATCATTTTGATATGTATAGGCTTTCGTCTAAGGAAGAAGCTGAAGAGCTTGGCTTTGATGAATACTTTGACCTTAAAAATCTTGATGGCATCGTGTTTGTGGAATGGCCAAGTCAGGTGGAAGGGCTTATAAATTGCCAGCATATAGAAGTCAATATTGAAAAGCTAGACGGAGATAAAAGAAAGATAAGTATAGGAGCGGTCAAATGATTGCATTATCATCAGCATATAAGGAAGCACTAATCGGAATAGAGATTGACGGAAAAAGAATATTTAAGTCATTGGATGCAAATTGCAAACACTCAGAGAATTTGCTTTCACAAATTGACCAAAGCTTAGATGAAATAGGCACATCTATTCAAGACAATACCGCATATTCTATCGTGGTCGGTCCAGGATCTTTTACTGGCATAAGAATAGGTATAGCTCTTATTAAAGGTTTGCTTGCAGGCAGCAAGGAAGAAAAGAAGATAATAAGGCTCACAACTTTCGACCTTATGGCATATTCATATATAACAAATAACAAGACCCAAGAAGATTTTTTCACTGTAATCAATGCACTAAGCGGACTATTTTACATATGCAAATATGACAAAGTCGGCAATAAACTAGACGAAGAGCGGGTGATTGATGGCGAAACACTATCAACCTTAAAAGGTCCTAAGATATGCTTGTCGGAAGAGAACATCACAGAAATAATCGTGCATCCAACAAGCGAAGAGCTTCTGTCGCTAAGCAAATTGAAGGCAGAGAAGGGTGAATTTATAAAAGAGAAAGAACTCTTGCCGCTATATTTAAGAAAGAGCCAAGCAGAAATGAATTTAAAGGGCTAAAAATAAGAAAATTTAGACCTTAAAAATCTCAAAAAATTTTTAAAAATTATAAAAAATAATAGACATTTTTATATTATATATGTATAATGTGTTAAGCAAAATGAATAGATTACAACAATCATTTTAGCAAACTTAAAAAGTTTTAAGGAGAGAATATGAAAAAACCAGTTTATATTAGATGTCCTAGATGTGAACTCAATTATATACAGAAAAAGGATAAGTATTGCTCTGTTTGCAAAGCAGAAATGGAAGCAAAGAAGGATTATGTTGACGATATAGACCTAGAGCTTTGCCCAATTTGTAAGACAAACTACATTCAGCCTGATGAAATCATGTGTGCAAGCTGCCTTAAGGAGCACCAAAATGAAGACGGCGAACTAAATTCAGATTGGGAAGATTATATCGTTAGAGATGATAATGACGATGTTATGACTTTAGATGATGAAACAGGAGATATGGCATCTGTAAATGATATAACAAAGTCAAGTTTGCTTGATGACGATGACATTTCGCCTGATATCGACTTTGCTGATGGCGAAGATGATATAAGCTTTGATGATGAAGACTTTGACGAAGACGAAGACGATGATGACGACGATGATAGCGATGACTTAGATGACCTTGATGACGATGATGACTATGATGATTATGACTACGACGATGACGATGAAGACTAAACACGCCACGCGATAATAAAATACTTTTTAAAAAAATACCATATTTAAAATTAAAATAAAAAAAGATATATTAAACTTAAAATAAAAAATAACTTAATAAAAAAGAGACATTTAAACCTATAAGTGCTAAATGTCTCTTTTTATATATTTAAAATCAAATTATAACTA
>CAWVLM010000036.1:0-9720 GCA_963930145.1 Clostridia bacterium | reverse complement strand
GAATATAAGAAAACACCACCTACACAACCTAAACAAATTGAAACGCCTAAACCTAAAAAGGAAAACAATCAGCAGTCTTTCTTTGATCAAATATTATTTCCCTTCTGCTCATATCGTCAATAGAGAATTCGCATTAAAGTTTAAAGAATATAGATATAGCGCTGTCGAAAAATCTTACGCGCAAAATATACTTAAATATTTAAAACTTTATGAACAGTATCCACAAATGGAACTACTTGTAAAGTTTGGACTTAAAAATTATGCGATGAGCAAAACAATCTTAAAAAGAGTTGCGAAAGACAAAACTTTTAGAAAATGACTTATTACAAACAGAAATGAAATATCTATAAACTCACTAAAAAATATGCCAAGAGCAAATACTCTTGGCTATTTTTATGATATATATGTTTTACAAAACTTAATCTATAATAAACTTTAACAATCTTTTATTGAAGTTCTTTTAGACACTGTGATAATAAATATTTAGAATATTCTACTTTCCTTGATGATGTTAATCGTATTAGCATAGGAGTATTTTGAAAACGTTTAACACTTGAAACATCCTCGCCTTTATATTTAGTTTCTGCATAATCTTGTGGATTTAGCGCAAGGGTTATACAAAGAGTTTTTCCTCTAAAAAATATGTTGGCTAATGTTTTCCTGCCTTTAAATACACGAACCTGTTTTTTGCTAGTTGCTAAGTTTACACCAGACAAGGTTTTTATATATTTTTTTAAAGTATGATATTTATCTCTTGTTTCTTGGTCAGAACCACGCAGTTTAGTAAAAAATGATTTTTTGCGAAGTTGAGAGAAAACAGTTGACTCTTCTGTTTTTTCTTCGTTTTGAACAACCGGAACATTTATTAAAATAGTTTCGTTATTTTTCTTTCTTTTATTTTTTACTGTTAAAACTATACATAATATCAACATTATTAAACTAATGCCACCAATAACAATCGTCGCAACAAACTGAGATAATGGCAATGCAAGAGCAAGAAGTGATAATGGCGCAACACTCTTCACTTTTACATCTTTATTCGAATCTTTTGATTTCTTAGCTTTGACAATTATAACAGTAAACCAGATAAGTAATAATAGTAGTATTCCAGAAAGAACAAGAACTAGCCACAACATATTTTCTTCTTCTATCTTTTCCATTACTATTATTTCGCCTAACTCACTTGTGCTAAATATTGCATAATTGCCGTTTAGAGCGTATTCGACTTCGCTTAATTCACCATTTGAGTTGATAAGAATAACATACTCTTGACTTGTATTTGGCAAAAGTAAACTAACTTGCATATCTTGATTAAATGACACAATTACATTTTCGTCTAAAATATTTACTTTGTAACCGTCAACAACTTGTAAGTCACCATATTCAGATAAATCATACCCAGAAAAGTCTTTTATTTCTGACAAGTCTATATCATAATTTGGATTAAAACCATTTGTGGTTGTTATAACAATTTTATCTTGCCTATAATCATCTTGAACTGAAAGTTCGTTTTTATTAATGGTCATAATTGCTTCAAAGGATGTTTCGCCGTTATAAACAACATTTTGATCGTCGTATTTTAGTGTTGCAGTTGCATGATATACTCCCGGCAAACTTGCAATATTATTGGTGTATTCAATTAACATTCCCGCTGGAATAGTGCCAGAAATTTCAATAGAATGAATATTGCCATCAGCCACAACTTCTATATCATTGAACGCAATTTCGTTTGGTTCTATCACAATTTTATTGATAATATAATTCGCTGGATTTACTGTTATGTTGTAATTTTCATTATCAGTTTCAGCATTTAAGTGGTATGTTCCAGCATTAACACCCGGCTCTTTATAAATAGAAATATTTAAGTCATCATCAACATATGCCAATTCACCATTTAATGAGTATGCGTCTTGTAAAACAATAGGCTCGCCATCGCTGTAATCGCTACTTTGGTTTTCTAATGTCACTTCAATATTCTTTCTTGTCACAACTAAATTAGCGGTTTGATAAGAAATGTCATAATTTGAACTTGCAAGACCACTTAAAGATATTTGATATACGCCAACTTTTCTATTTTCAGGATTTGAAACATCATAGTTGCAATCAACAATAATTGTGCCAAGTTCTAGGATTGTATCATTATTGACAAGTCCATTTGCTTGAATATCAATTTCTGGCATCTCTTCGCCATATGTTATGGAGTATGAATTTGGTATAATCGTCAATTTCGCTTTTTTAATTTCGTAATTTGATGGAGTTAATTCAATATCATAATTGTTATTATTAACTATGATTTCAATAGGATAACTTCCTACATCACTTCTAGAACTTGCTGATGTAGTTAAGTTGAACACATTGTTATCACCCTCAATAATTGTTAACACATCACCATTTGTTTGCGCATCACCTAAAATTTCATATTGAATAGTTCCAATATTTTCACCATAATAACTTTCATTATCACCTATTACATTAACTGTGAGTTTGCGTTTTGTTATACTTAAACTATCATTTGCGATATTTACTTGATAATTTTTTAAAGCAGTATTTTCTTCAAGGCTTATAACAATATCATATTCCCCAACTGTTTTAATATTTGCAATATCAGTTATATCGACTTTAATATTGTCACTATCAATAAATCTGCTCTCTCCAATGTATTCCCATTTAATATTTGGAAGTTCTGCACCATATGTGACAGTCTTTTCTCCATCTATAACCACTTTTAATTCTATTTCAAGTGGGAGAATTTCAAAGGATTTATATTGATTTTGAGTAGTTTCATCAATTTTATAATTACCACCATTAGGCAATGACGCTTCAAATATATAAGCACCAACATTTTTAAATTCGCTTTCGCCCATAACAATATTTGTTGATAAAGCAATTTCCTCGTTATCAATGTCTAAATATTTTGCTTCAACTTCTTTATTTACACCATTATAAATTAAATCATCACAAGACCAAACAATATTTTCAATTGTTTTTGCTTTAATTTCTATTGTAGCTTGCAAGTTTTCAGGTGTGTTATAATTAGTATTTGCATTTGTAAACGAAGCTGTTATAGTTTTAACGCCGTCAGATACATTGGTGACATAAATATCTCCACTAGACGAAGTGTAGTTGACTGTTAAACCTCCTGGCAATTCACCTTCAATTAAAACTGTGTGAGCTCCACCGTCAAAAACAACTTCCATGTTAGAGAATTTTATATCTAAATTATATTCTGCTTTCTTAATTTCAAAAGATAATTCCACAGTTGCATCATTGAAATTGTTTTCGTCAGAATGAGATGTTATTACAACATAATAATTACCTGCATCTGTTGGTACACCTTCTAATAGGGTATCATCTTGTCTGTAATAGTCAAATGTAATTTCTCCATTATATGTGTCACTTACTAAAAGTTCTACCGCATCTTCACCATATGTCCAGCCACTTTCAAATGCTTCTTGATTTTCTATTGTCAATTTATTGTCTGTTGCAGGCATAATATTCCAAACTTGCGAAATATCGCTATTATCACCATTTTCAAAAATGTAATTATTTTTATCAACAAGGCTAACAACAACATTATATTCATTTGCATCAACGCCTGTTGCACCTGTAACTGTGTAATAATCTCTATCAATAGAATCGGTATATTGATAATTAATTTCTTTGCCATTATAAGTGTAAGACTGCCCTTGTGGCAATGTTGGAACTTTCACGCTATATTTAGAAACGGTCCACTCAACTATAATAGATGTGCTATCAGAACCTACTATCTTATAATTTTTGCTATCTCTTAAACTAAACACAATATTATAAGTTTTGGCATCAAAGGCATTAATATAATAATTTGTTGAACTTCTTATAGGCTCTGTTGTCACAAATGCGTCACCTGTGCTGTCAATAGATAATGCACTGTTGTCATAATTATTAATTAATGCCTTAACAACTTCACCGTGATTGTAGATTTTAGCTTCGATAGTTGGAGCTAAAACTCCTTTCGCTGTGATTGACCAATTTTGAGTTAAATTGCTATTTGTGTTATCAGTCCAATTATAGTTTGTATTATCAACAAGCGAAACTACTACTTGATAATTCCCTACATCAGTAGCCGAACCACCACTTAGTATCATATAGTAATCGCCATTATCTAACTCAAATTCCTTTAAACTCCCGTCGTAAACAAAAGTTTGTTCATTTAAAGTTGGCTTTTCAACAAGTTTTGGAGATACTTTCCAAGTGAGCCTTATTGCATTTGTTGAATCATCGTTCCACTTGTAATTTCTTGAATCTCTTAAAGCAATATTGACATAATAATCACTTAAATATACATCTCGTGCTTGAAGATATAGCGCATCTCCCTCATAAACAAGTTCTACATTAGAACCTAATACCACCATATCATTATAATCAAAGCCATAAACTTGTTGTTTTATAACAGCACCATCATTATAAATGGCATTTTCTATTGTTGGCATTGTTAAAGTTTCAGCTTGAATTGTAAAATAAACAGGTTCATATTCTATTCCATTCCAATCTGCTGTTCCTTCAACATAAGCAACAACATAATAGTTGCCTGCATTTGTTGGTTTTTCTCCTACCAACTCACTATTGCCAGCATAATGATATCTAAATTCAACCTCTCCATATTTAGCAGTAATTTGAGGTGTAGATAATTCTTCTCCATAAGTCCAAGTGTAGTCAAAATAATGTCTATCTTCAATTTCAATCACGCTAATTTCTTCTTCACCAACCATAATAACCATTTCGCTTGTAAACTCGTTATCATTATTTTGTGAAATTGTCCATTTAATAGTGACAGAAGGATTATCACCAGAAGGCGAGCCTGTGGAAGATGCCCAAACATAGTTATTTTCATCAAGTAATATTAATGTGACAGAATACTCTCCTCCTTCTTGCGCTGTCATATGAACAACACCATCTTCTTCGTTAGTAATTGGATGAGAACTTGTTAAAATTCTGCTATATTCTGCATTAAAGTTAAGAGTGTTTGTTTTACTTTCACCTGTGGCGTCAAAACTTGATGTTTGCCAACTTGGAGTCACAACTCTATGTTTGAAAATGATATACTCAATTGTAAACACTTCATTTTCACTATTTAAACGATAGTTTTCGCTGGTTATTGTGACATCAACTTTATATCTTCCTGCTTTATCAGGCAATTCTGCTGATGGGCTAGTTGAAGTGTAATTCCAAGTGCCATCGTTGGATGTGCCATAGTATGCATAATTAAACAATATGTCAACATCACCCTCATCGCCTTGCGTGTCGTCGTTTACAAGTCCGCCAAAAACAACATTTACCTTTGCTTTATTGAAAAGAGTGTCTGTGTCATATTCGCCATAAACATCTTTGTTGCCATTATAGAATTGACTTTCATCAACTTCAACATTAATGTTTCTCTTAATAACAGTCCATTGTCCTTTTGAATCCGTGAAAGTATAGTTTGTTGCAGATAGATTTTCAATACCATTTAATGTTATCTCCCCAGAACTATTCACTCCTAAATCTGTTGTGTATCCAACATTATTAAAAGTAATTTGCCCAAGCCCTTGAATGACATTTTCGTCTTCATTATTTACAAAGCCAGATACTTCATAAGAATTAACTGGTTGATTTCCATATTGAACCTCAACATCAACAGCCTTTACAGTAAGAATAACTTTGTTTATTACAAAAGCGTCAACCCACGAATTTTCTTGCCAAGTCACGATATAATTAGCATTATTGTAAGAATATGTCACATCATAAGTGCCAGCGTTATAAACCTCTGCTTCTTCAATATCAATTTTAATATTTAAATCGTCATCAGGATAGATATCCTCTACGCTTGTCACCTCAAACCCCTCTCCGAGATTAGAAGAAACCGAAGGTTTGTTCCCTGAGTAATTAGAATTTTGCTTTAAAATGTTTAAAGCTATCTCTCTTTCCTCAACCGTCAACACTCCTGTGACATATGACAATTTATAGTTGCGCGAGGTAATGTTTTGATTAGCAAAATTAATATCATAATTTCCCACATCGTCGCCAATCTCATAATCACAAACAGCACTTGGCACACCATTATTAAACATACCAGCAGTATTTTCATCTTCGCCAGCAATAAACCCAGTGTAGGTCAAAACAAAATTATTATGTTCATAGCCATAAGTTATCGTTTGATTTTCAATCTTAACCTCTAATTGAAGTTGATTTATAGTAAATTCACCAGTATTCCAAGAAATAACATCATAGTTTTTATTATTATAACTACCCGAAATAGTGTATGTTCCAGCATTAACACTATTTGTTGGAATGCTTAAAACAACATTCAAATCATCCAATTCTCCCGTTACATTTTCACAAAGACCTTTTGTGCTTGAAATATACCAGTTCTGATGATTTTCACTATCGCCCATAACACTTGAAACTGTTGGCTCTTTGCCATTATAATCAGCACTTTGGTTTTCAATTGTAATAGATATTGCGCGTGGATAAATTGTAAGTTCTGAACCTGCTTCATAGCCAATTTGGTAGTTTCCTGCTTCATCATCGTCAACAATTTGTGCAATAACTTTATAAGTTCCAACTTCCCAAGGTGCTTCTTCTGAGCCATTTTCTCCGCCGTAAGTGTCGGAAGAATAAAGAGTTCTTATGTCTAAATCGACACCTTCTGTGGAAATTTGTGCTGTCACGCCGTGGCGTTTGCCATCATATTCATATGAATTGCCTGTGATGCTGATTGAAATAGGTCTTGGCTCGATAACATACGCACCTTCTCCACTTATAACTTGAACAATGTTATAATTTTTATTGATATCAACAGGCTTAACATCATAAGAACCAACATCCAAGTTTTCTGTTAAAGCAACTTGTTCGTCATTTAAGTAAATTGCTAAATTATATATCTCTTCTGGCAAAACATCAATAAGTCCGCCATTTGATATTGAAGAATATGTGTTTGCAGAAAGCGAAGTTAATCCCTCTCCATATGTTCTTGTGACTTTTGAAATTGTTATTTCAATTTCACGAGGAATAACATTAACAACACCTTGCGTATATGAGATATTATAATCATTTGAGGTGAAACCTGATATATTTAAAACATACTCTCCAATTTCACTTTCGCCAGCGTTATAATTAATAACTTCAAACACTGGGTTTCCACCTAAAACAGTGTAATCTTCACCTTCGGCAAACATACCACTACTTGTTGATGTAATTATATAATCTTCAATATTTTGTGTTATATTATTGCCAAATTGAATTTCAGTTTCAGCTGTTAAAACAAGGTCTTTCTTAGAAATTGAAACTTCAAATTCGCCAAATTTATCATTATGGTTTATAAGGCTTATCTTATATTCTATCGTATAAGTTCCAACATGTTTTAACATAAGTTCACTTACATATTCATTTGTGTTTTCCTCAGTTTTTACTCGGAAAGTCCACCTTGGAGTGCCTGCCATTTGCACATAATTTAACTCTGGCAAAGTTGTGGCAACATTATGATTTTGTGCATCATAAATACCAGAATATTCAATAACATCTCCATTGAGCGTAATGTCAGCGTTTTCAATTGTGTAAATTTTAACAAGCTCCACGCTTTCGTCGAATACATAATTTTGTGCATCGCGCTCACTTAACATTACAGATATTTGATAGTCACCTGCATCTCTAAACAATTCCTCACTTTCATTCTTTGTGATTTTGTTTGTGACTAAATTGTGATTTCCCGCATCAACACCAACAAAGGTTGCAAATATTAAATCAGTAGATAGAACATTTCCATTGTAAACAAAATGATTTTCTTCGGTATAATTCCAAGTGATTTCTAGAATTTCTGCTTGTTCAATTATATAGTCTTTGGTTAAATTACCAATAAGTTTATAGTTTCTTTGTTCTCTTGAAGAAGTTAAATTAGCTTCAAAAGTGTAAGCTCCAGCATTTACAAAAGCACTTTCTCCTTCTACGATTTCTATACTTAAAACACCTTCGCCTATAGTATCATCATCTGCTGGCTCATAACTTGCTGTAATGCCACCATTTAAAGACTGATTTTGCCCATTGTATACAAAAGTAACTTTCTCTGACCAAATAACTTCAACTTCTTTTTGAGTAATTTCAAATGACGCAGCTGTGCCTTCAAAACTATAATTCTTGTCACTTTCACTTTCTGGTGTTAATATAACGCTAACTGTATAAGTGCCGACCTCAGTTGGAGCAGTTTCACTCTCTTCATAAGTGGTTTCACCCGTTCCTTGATAGGTATATGTGAAAGATAAGATTTCATCATCAAAACTCCAACTTGGCGTTGCAAGTGCGCCAGCACTGGAAGCGAGATAAATATTGTTGCCGTCATACACAAATGACTTACCGTCAACATCAACAGTTACAGTTATAAGTTTTTTATTTACAGTTAAAGTTCCTGCATTTATTTTGAGTGTGTAGTTTGTTATATTTGCATTTATAACATCACTTTCTCCATAATTACCTAAATAAATCTTATACTCACCAACATCATCGCCTTGAACATAGTTTGAAGTATATACGAAATCTAAGCCAATGGTATCGATTGTGTCATCGCCTTGAAGTTCTGTTTCATCAAAACTTAAATATGTTGCGTTGTTATATGTTTCTGTTGGGTCTTCATCGCCATAGGTTATCTCTGCATTTTTAATGGTTAAATTTAAATTAACGCTTGTGATTGTGAAAGTTGCAATTGTTTTGGAAAGTTCATAGTTTATTGCTGAATTTTCTGACAAAGTGACAACAACATTATATTCGCCTGCATTTATTGGTGCGGTTGTGCTTGAATATGAAGAACTACCAGTGTAAAGATAGGAGAATTCAATGATGTCATCACCATATTTTTCACTTGGAGTTGCGGTTGCTCCACTCCCGCTTCCACGATAGATGTTATCTCCGTCATATGCAAAACTTTGACCGTCGATGTCCACCGTTGCATCTATTTTCATTTTATTCACAACCAAAGTTCCGCGAATTATTGTCAAATGGTAATTGTCTAAAATTCCTGCGTCATCTTCATAAGCAGATAGATATATTTCATAAGAAGATGCGTCGTCGCCTTGCTTATAATTCGATGCGTAGATAAATGATATGCCGATATCGTCTATTGTATCGCCATTTTTGAGTTGACCTTCTTCAAATGAAACATAACTTGAACCACTATAAAGAACAGTTGGGTCTTCTTGCCCATAAGTTATTTCATCATCTGCCGCCGTAAGAGTTAAACTTGCTCGTGTAATCTCAAATTCCTTTATGGTTTCAGCAATTTCATAATTATCGTGTTCCAATGTGATTATAACTTGATATCTTCCAACATTTACAGGTGCAGTAGTTGTTAAATCATACTCTGTTCCCTCAATTCCAACATAGGAAACAACAAAATTATCGGTTGTTAGCACATCAAAACCATTGCCTGCTTGATTTGTTATTGTTTCGCTGACGGTCGCTTGTTTCCAATCACCATATGTTCCATCTTCAACAAGAATTGTGACCCCAACCTCTCTTTTAACAATACTAAAATCAATGGTCGATGTCATAGAGTCATAGTCGCCTTCTGCACCTATGCTGACACTTAATCTATATCTTCCAACATTAACTGGAGCACTGTCAAGAAGAGTGGTTTCATTATCTTCATTTAAGGAATAGTAAGTTGCAACAGGAGTGTTTGAAGTTAAATTATTGTCAACTTTATAACTAAAACTC
>CAWVLM010000035.1:0-12548 GCA_963930145.1 Clostridia bacterium | reverse complement strand
CATAAAATTTAACGACTCTATCGTTAAAGAAATCAAGGTTGAAGATGACGAAACCTTGCAAGTGAGCGAAATCTTATCTCAAATAGAAATTGAAGGCTATGAGCCGCTCGCTCTTTATGATAACGCCGAGTTTGCAGGCGAAAGCCTTGAAGGGAGCATAAAGATAAACGATGACAAAACTCTCTATCTTGCCTGCGAAAAACTTTTGAATTTGCAGCTTGTCTATGGCGACCAAGTCACAAACCTTTACGGCAAGGCTGGCGACACCCTTACAAACCCGTTAAATGTTGAAAAAGAAAATGCAAGGTTCTTAGGCTGGGCTGACGGAGATGAGATTGTGCTTTCAGACACTAAAACTTATATCTTCATAGAAGCCGACTTTGAAGATTATATCTATGTTTTAACGGCAAAATTTGAAGAGCCTTTTAAGGTTAGCTTTAACTCAAACGGCGGTACAACCTTTGAGACACAGTATCTTTTCTCTGGTGAAAATTTAACTTTGCCAACCTGCACAAAAGAGCATTATGTTTTAACTGGCTGGCTTGTCAATGGTCAGAGCTATAAAGCTGGTGAAAACTATGTTGTAACAAAAGACACGACTGCTATAGCACAATGGCGAGCCGAGCAATATAGACTTATTTATCAAAGTGAAAGCGGACAGGAAATAGAAACTGCCACAGTAAGCTATAACCAAGTAGTATCTCTCAGCTTGCAACCTACCGCACAAGAAGGACACTATGCTAGCGGCTGGATGATAGATGGCGAGCTTTACACAAGCACATACACCGTTCCAGATATTGGAAATGACGGCGACAACATTGTTGCAACAAGCACCTATAAAGTTGAAAACTACACAATTGTATTCTCTGGCACTTATAATGAAAGCTATCATAACACAAGAGTGACATACGGCGCCTTAACCACCCTACCAACGCCAACTCGTGACGGCTATCTGTTTGCAGGTTGGAGCTATAACGGCTCGCTTTACAGCGGCAGGTGGCAGGTGGGCGACCTTGGTGGCAACAACGCAGTTGCAACTTTCACAGCAACATGGCAATCGGACGAAATCACTTTGACCTTTGACTATGGTGACGGAACGGTAGAGTCTGGGAAAATTGATAGCATAAAAATTCACGCGGGAGACATTATCACAAGCAGCACCCTTCCAACGCCTATCTATGCCGAGCCTTACACCTTTGAAGGCTGGTATTTAGACGAAGATTTTGCCAACGCAGTCAAGTATGGCTCAACAAATAACCTTACAAAAGACACCACGCTCTATGCAAGAATCTCGCAGCCAACCGATATCACCGCATTCGGCAGCGGCTCACAAGCAGACCCATACCGCATATACAATGGAGAGCAGCTAAACATACTTCAAGCTGCTGGCACGACTGACTGCCCTGTAAAAACAGGCGAATATATTGAATTTATGAATGATATTGTTATGAGTGAAGATTTTTATACTCAACCCCTAGGAAGAACTATGAATATAAATATAAATGGAAATGGATTCTCCTTCACATTGCATAAGCCCTTAGCAAACGAATTTCGCGGAACCTTTACCAATATAACACTTATCTACCCTTCAACTATCAACGTTTATAGAGACAGCAGAATCGCACTCTTTGCATCTAATTATGGCACCATAAGTAATGTTACTATTGCCACGCAAGATATAACCTTAAATATGGATTTTTCTGTAACAAGCTATTACCCATCACTACTCGTACAGAATAATTCAAGCACAATTTCAAATTGTCAAAGCTATGCAAATATAGTTATAAATGGAACGGAAAACCAAGTGCCTTGTTTTGCGGTGTTTGTAGGACAAAATAATGGAGTTATCACAAATTGCAAAAATTATGGAGACATAACAACAAGTGGAGATGTTGACGTTGGTGTTTTTGCCTACTTAAATGCAGCGGAAATTTCAAATTGCTACAGCGATGGCGATATTTATGCTTTTTCTGTTGGCGTCATTGCAAACAGACACTCGTCATCAAGTGCCGATACTTTAAAAATTATAAACTGTGAAATTTATGGCAATATCTCTTCTTACGCTGAAAATGTGATAGATAGCAGTAGTATCTTAGGTGAACTTAGAAGAACAACCTCTACAAGTCAGGTTTTAACAATTGGAATATCTAACTGCAAATATTCCACTTCAAATATTCCCCTTATAACCATATACGATAGTGCAAACAGCGTTACAAATTATTACACCGACCTTGAGACAATCAGATCCCTTCTTCCTAATGTTGACTTTGATTCAATCGTTAAAATTTAAACTGAAAAGTTTGGTGATTTTTAAACTAAAATGTTTTCAAATTTATAAAAAATATTCTATATGGTTGACAAGGTGTATATAATTATAGTAAAATAACCATAATTAAAAGGAGTTTGATATGTCATTAAAAACTAAAAAAATTGTATTTTCTTCAATTGCTCTTGGGCTCTCAGTTCTTTCAATGATTTTGTTTGTTTTGCCAATCTATGGCGGAATAAACCCTTATGTTCTTACCCAGCTTCTTCCAACCTTAAATACGAGTAATCCTGAAGCCATCATAGGGTTTCTTCTATGTCTATTTTCTCTGCTTTCTATTATACTTACAGCCGTTATGATAACTCTTGGAATTTTAATATTGCTTTGCGACTTAAGTGTGATAAAGGTTGATAAGCTGAGAAAAGGGCTAAAAAAGGCACTCGTTATTATAGGCACCTTTCAAATAATCCTTGTGTATTTCACTTGCACTATTTCTATTTCAGCATCTTTTATGGATAAATTAGATATAGAATTTGCAGGAATCATCATCAATTTGATTCTCGCTCTTGCCTTAAGAATTATGATAAGATTTGTTGGCAGACTTGAAAAGGTAAAAGAAGATAACAAAGAGCAGTCACCACAAGCAACGCCGTCTTTAGAAAATAAAGCTGCAGACACAGTTGCAGAAGAGCCAAAAGAAGAAGAAAAATCAAATGTAGAAGAAACTGAAGAAGAAAATAAACAAGAAACTGAAGAAAAAAATCAAGAATAACCAAAAAAATCACGAAATTTTCGTGATTTTTTATTGTTTTTTATTGTTTTTATAATACGTCTTATTAAATTTCCTATTTAAAAATTTATCTTAAGATATATTTTTTAATTTTTTTTAAAAATTTTCTAATTATTTTTTTATTATAATTTTTTATTATAATTTTTTATTATAATTTTTATTATTTATTATTTTAAATTAAAATATTGTTAAATATTTATAGCATTTAATATTTTTGCTTTTTTACATTATTTTAACCACAATACAAGTCATATCATCGACAGCATAGCCATTGTTATTTAAAAGAGCTTGTTTTAAAATTTCATCAGCGTACTCCTGCGGGTTTGCAGTTTTTATTGTCAAAAGAAAATCCTTGAGTTCGCCGTCACTACCAAAGGCGTCATTTACGCCGTCAGAGCAAAGTACTATCATATCTTTTTCGCAAAGCACCACCTTTTTTGTGACAGCCTTTGCTTCTTGCAGCACACCGATAGGCAGAGAACCGCACTCTATAATCTTACACGCGTCCTGCCCGCGTATGTAAGAGCTTGCCGCCCCCATTTTCACAAAGTCGGCTATACCATTTTTTAGGTCAATAGTGCAGATATCAATAGTTGAAAAAATATCATCCCTTTCAAGGTTTAAAAGTTTGTTGACCGATGACAGGATGATTTCATTATCAAACCCTGCCTTATAGAAATTTTCAACAAGCCCAACCGCCGTCTGAGATTTTTCGCCCGCTTCTTCGCCGCTTCCCATGCCATCACAGATTGCAAACATAAACCTATCGCCGCCTAGCCTTTCAATGCTGTGACTATCTCCTGAGATGCTAGACCCGCTCTTAGGCTGACAGGCAAGCCCAAAAACGCAGTCAAACATCGGTGATGTTTTCAAATTGACACTGACAAGCCCTGCCTTTTCTGTTGGGTAGACGTCTTGTACCACCATTTTGCCGCCGCAAATCTTAGATACAACTTGCACAAGCTTAAGTTTATTCACATCTTCTTCTCTGACCACCAAAGACGCAAGTGTTGACCGCGAATCCTTTTCATAGACCACCGCATCCGTGCAGATAATATTATTCATAGCAAGCTCGTCTATAATTTTTTTCTCCCGCACGCCATCAAACGACACCATCGTGTCAACTTCGCTAGCAAGCGTTTTCATTATACCTGAAATTCCACCAAGTTGGTCTGAAATCAAAAGTTTGCTTGTGTCTACACTTCTCGTAAGCTTAGAATAGGATTTATACTGACTTGTCAGCGTGTTGATTTCACTTATAAGATAACTCGCCTTTCCACACCTTGAAGATAGATAGCTTGGAAAATCAAGAATAGTTGCCTTTCCCCTTTCAAAGGCTATTGCAATAAGCTCTTCAAAAATTTTTTTGGTATCTTCGCCAAATGTTCTGTGACAATGTTTATGCTCGCTGCAGCCTTTACATATGCTATCTTTTAGCTCCTCGTAGAGCATGTCCTTGACTTGGTCGTCTGAAAGCTCGCGTTTAATAAGCTTCTTAAAAACTTCATTCATATCGCAAAAGACTTCAGCAAGGTATTCAAGCCGCCGCTGCAAAATCTCTCTATTTCTGTTGACAACATTTTTGATAGCAATCCGCTCATTACGCCCAACTAAAAGAGCTGAAACTTCTTTAAAATATTTTTGCGGAATAAAAACAAAAGCAAGGCAGCTGACTATCACAGAGATATAGTCAATCCATTCGAAGCTATAATATAGTTTGAAATAAAAGCCTATCAAAAATTCACTTAAGATAAGAGCAAGTGCAGGGAAAATTTTGTTTTGCGTTCTAAAGATAACAGCGGCAAGAGCCCAAATCATAAAAGGTGCAAAATATATAGCGTTGTTATTTGGCAGCATGCTTCCAACGCCCATGACCGCGGCAAAAATCATAGTGTAAGATATATTAGCCGAAGCTGCAATCACAAGAATAGAAAAACTTACAAAAAGTTTAAGAAGAGAAAAGCCATAGATGTCACAATTTGTTAGTCCCGCAGAAAGTGCAAGCAAAATCACCGCCCCACAAACTATTTCGGTGACGGTAAGTTTGTATGCAAAACCGCGTATTATAATAGGCTCAAAAATGGTTATGCAGGCGTATAAAAACAAAAGTCCAAACAGCACCGAGCAGGCTAGAAAAATAGGGTTCCCGCCGCCAAGCACTCCAAACACCACATAGGCGGTTTGCGAGAAAAGTGCATAAAGGAAAAGCTCATATTTTTTCATGTTTTTCTTTAGTGCAATATGAATGTAGTAAGGCAGCACAAGCAGCAAGATAGTTATCAAAACAATAATAAAATCTTGAAAGGAGTGATAATTTATTATGTAACCTATAAAATAAGCAGGTGCAAGCAGCCACACCTTTTGATTTGCCCATGCAAGAGCAAAAAGCATAGCAAACGCGAAGGGCAAAATCTCGCTATAGATACTCGCCCTTGAAAGCACAAAAAATAATGCGGTAAAAACCAAAAACATAAAAACAAAATAAAGTTTACTTTTCATTTTGAGCCCCATAACAAAATTATAAAATCAAATGTTTCACACCTGTAAATATAAAATTGCTGAAAAAGGGCAAAAAACAAAAAATCTTGTCGAATTTTTCTAACAAGATTTTATTTTTATTTATATTTTAAAATTTTATAATTTTTTTTATTTTTTATTTGATTTTTTTATTTTTTTATCTTCAAACAAGACTTTTTCGTCTTCATCTGTAATTTGGACATAGGTATTTTTATCGCCCTTATATACATTTCCGCAGTATTTTTGCATATATTCCATTTTATTTTGCAAAACCTTTTCAAGCCCACTTACATGAATATTAAATTTCTTTAAATTATAATAAAGCTCTTCGCTAAGTTCTAAAAACACATCATTTCTCATGCTTGGAAACTGCTCTTCGCTTATGTTTGACGTGATAAAAATTGCAATAGGAAGGTTCATCGTTCTAAAGCAAACCTTGGCGTTTAAGTTAAGTTCGTCATACTTTAAAAGCGTGCCGTCAGCAAGGGTGCTGCCCTTCGCATAATTGATTTCATATTTATCTCGCTTAGAAGGCGGCACAGGGTTTTCTTTTGCCCGCTTGATTTCTGAGATAAGCTCCGCCCTGATAGACTCTTTATCTTCACTTGGCAAATCTTGATAAAAACTATTTATAATAAAGTCGACTTCATTTGCCGTGTTATACAAAAGTCCTTCTTCGGTGATTTGAAAAGCCAGCATATTGCCAACATCCATAACGATATCGCTTTGCTCATTTTCAGGCAAATTTTCAAGCCCATCAAGCAGACCTGAATAGAGTTCAAACTCTCGCTTTTGAATATTGGGCAGCATGACGACAAGTGCGACTATAATTGCTATAATACACGCTAAAAATAGTCCCAAGCAGACAAAGGTCACCGTTAGATTTATTTCAACATAAGTGATAAGCGGAATAAACAGCAAAAGTGCCAAAACAAGCGGTATACACATAAACTGCATCATTTTTTTTCTGAAGGGTGATGTTGTAACAATGCCCTTTGTTGTTTCATTCATAAGCTTAAAAACGTCACCCCGCACCTGTTTTTTAACTCTTGAAAAAATCACAATTTCAACAATAAAGACAATAAGCATCGCACCCATAAAAACACCAACTGCAATACATGCGGCTCTATCGTCATCAAGCAAATAGTTATAGCCCGTGACCTTGTCAATAGAATAAACACTTGTAGAAAACCCAATTATGTCGAACGCGTTTGAGTAATCATACAAATAAAGCACCGCTTCCCGCCCTACAATGCTTTGGATTTTATTTTCATCCACATGGTTTGAAACAGCCCAGTCGAGACAATACTCATCTCCATTTTCAAGCGTGATAAGATATAGGTCATCATCATTCTGTTCCACCTTCTCCACCATGCCACGAATTTCTGACACAAGGCTGATATCATTGCCAAAATAATTCAGCATAGCAAACACTAAAAATACCACCAGCAAAACAAACAGCACCCCTAAAACCGCAAGCACCTGCAAATGTTTTTTTCTTTTTGGATTTGGAACTAATAAAATATTTCTCATTTTTTTCACCTTTTGTAATTAAAAATTAAATAAAACATTGAAATTATAAAAATATTAAAAAATATTATAAATAAATAGAAATAAATATTTAAAAAACCAATTAAAATATTAAAGAAAATAGAACTTAAAAAATACATAAAATACTTGAGAATAAATAAAAATTATAAAAATTTATTTTTTATTATTTTCTCTTTTTCTATCTATAAAATCACCTATCTCTTGCAAGGTTTTTTCAAGATTGATATTATAAATAACAAGGTCAAAATGCTTTTTATAACTTCGCTCTAATTCTCTTCGTTCAAGCCTAACTTTGATTCGTTCTTCGCTTTCCCCACGAGCTAAAAGTCGCCTTTTCAGCTCATCATCAGGCACTTCCAAGAAGATAGAAATCATAGGCACCTTGCCTTCAAGATACTTTCGCACATTCAGCATGCCTTTCACATCAATATCTTTGATGTAGTCGTTTTCTTGGTCTTTAATCGGCTTTTCAAACGCTTGTTTTAAAGTGCCGTAAAAATTTCCATGCACAGACTCATACTCTATAAAGATGTCATCTTGAACGCCTTTTTCAAATTCTTCACTCGTCATATAGATATACGTTTGATAGATGCTATCTTCTGCTCGTTTTTCTCGCGTTGTGGCAGTTGCGTGACGAAGTAAAAAAAGATTTTTCCGTCTTTTCATCAAATGCATCATCACCGTGCTTTTGCCGCTGCCTGAGGCTCCAGAAATTGCAATAAACATATTTTCTCCTTAAAGCAAGAATAACAAAATTTTTTATAAAAGTAAAATGATATTATAAAATATGCGTCTTTCTTGCTACAATTCTAAAAAATAACGTAAAAAAATTTTATATAAGCCAAGTTTTAATAAAAAAGCACTAAAAAGGTCTTTCCTTTAAAGTGCTGTTTTTATCTTCAAATTTTATTCTAATAGATAAGTTTTCAAAGTTTAAAATATGTTTATTTTTCAAAATATACAACGCCCACTGTGCTAGGACCAGCATGCGTTCCAATAACTGCACCTATCTCGCAAAGGTTGTCAAAGTTAAGCCCTAAGCTATCTTTTATGGTCTCAATCATCTTCTGTGCTTTATCTATAGCTTCGGCATGCCCCGAAAACATAGTTTTTGATAAATCCACGTTTTTGATAAGCTTGCAAAAGGTTTTCAGTGCCATGTTAAACCCTACCGCCTTACCTATCACTTCAACCTTTCCGTTTGCAATAGTTACAATCGGCTTGATATTGAGTGCGGTTGCCATAAGCCCTTTCCCTTGCGACAGCCTGCCGCCCTTGATAAGATACTTCACATTGTCAATGATTGCAAAAAGCCTAAGCTTGGTTTTTAGCCTTTCCATTTCGCTTTTAAGCTCCCCAAGAGTCACCCCGCTTTTGATAAGCTTCATCGCTTCTAAAACAAGCGCCTTATAGGCAAAGGTCACCGACAATGTGTCGAAAATTTCAAAGTCGCCCGAGCCAAGCTCGCCCTGAGCCATCTTCAAATTATTGAAAGAGCCTGAAAGCTCACTTGACAGACACATTGCAAAAACTTGGTCACCCCCGTCAAGAATAGGCTTCACGGCGTCAACATATTCTGTATAATTTATCTGCGTGGTTTTAGGCAGGTTCTTTGCCTCGGCTAGTTTTTGATAAAACTCTTGCGTTGTCAAATTGACCCCAACAAGATACTCTTCGTCGTCAAATATAACCTTCATGGGAATAAGTGTTAACCCTAAATCCTTTGCCTCTTCCACCCCTATCTCAGACGTGCTGTCTATAACTAATTTAATCATCTTTCTCTCCGTTTTGATTATTTTTCTTTACAATAAAAAACTTATGTGTTACACTTGTAACAGTTTTCATTATAAAAAATATATTTCTCTTATCAAAGAAATATTTTTAAAAATAATCAAACTGTGATAAAAGGTGAAAAAATGTATCAGTTGTACCAAAAACATAATAAATCCAATCTGTTTGTCAAAGAATGCATCACAAGTGCACTCTTTTCTTTGATGGAAAAACATGACTTTGATAAGATAACCATCACAGATATAATCAATAAGGCAGGCGTCAGCCGCATGGGCTTTTACCGCAACTTCACTGATAAGGAAAACGTTGTTGAAAAGTTTGTGCTTGATAAGTTTGTTGAGACTGTTGATGACATAAAATCAAAACGCGCACTAAACTTTCATATCACAAACATAATGATAACCACTCTGCAAAACTTTCAAAAGTTTTCAAAGTATATAAAGTTGTTTTTAGATAGAAACCTAGAGCCGCTTCTATATCGCTGCTATCATAAAGCCTACTATTGCCTATACGAAGGCTCTAGCCAAAGTCGCATACACCTATACTCCAATGAAATGTTTATCGGCGAGCTTTTCAACCTTGAAATGTGCTGGCTGAAAAACGGCATGAAAGAGACTCCCGAGCAAATGGCAAAAATCTTCTATCGCATCATGCGCCTTCGCTGCAACGAGCAGACAGATGTGAATATAAAGGGCTAAAATAAAGTTATAAAGCGTTGCAACAAGCTGACTGACGCCTACCCCGCTATGTGATGTTAAAATTTTATTGCCATAAAATTTTAAGAAATTCTCCCGAATTTCGTGGGCTTCTCGCCCACCCATCACATAGCTAATATGTTTTACCATAATCCCTAGTTATCACATACTTTAGTTTTCCGCATCACTTTTTTACCCACCACTTATCCCCTATATATCAAAAAACTCCCACTTTATTTAGTGAGAGTTTTTGTTATATTGAAGTTTTTATATATTTAAGCCTCGATATATTTATTATATCCTGAAACTTGCCCGCTGCCAGTTGTGTCTTTCCCCCAACCAGTTGGCTCAGTTGTCACTGTGATCGTGTCTTTAATATATAGTGTGTTGGCATAGCGTGTTAAATGCCCATAAGATGTTGAACTTATTATTCCATTTGCTATTGTTTCATTATCTATATATACTGTTGTTAATTTGCTGCAAATATAGAAAGCATCATCGCCGATACTTGTTAAACTGCTTGGCAGGAAAAAATATCAATATAAATAATCTCTTTATACAGAAATTGATTTATAAAAATAATATGATAACTTTTTATTTATAAAGAACTAACTTATATTTTTTAATTTAAAAAGCATTCTTTTATAACAATTGCACTTTTCATAAAAAATCTCATGCCTAAACATGAGAATTTTTATTGTATTAAACAACTGCACGCCAATATCTATTATAATAAGTATCTGTCAAATATGTTAATGCGTTTGCTTGTACTGATGACGCATCCAGCGTTGCTAAAATTGATGAGAAGGAACCGTTGCTTGATATTTGCCAGCTATATGGGGTGTTAAAGGTTATTGATTCAAGTCCGCTGCAATATTGGAAAGCATAACCCCCGATACTTGTTACTCTTTTTGGAATGGTTATACTTGTAAGGCCGCGGCAACCATCGAAAGCATGATCGCCGATACTTTCTAAACTGCTTGGCAAGGTTATACTTGTAAGGCTGCTGCAATCTTCAAAAGCACTTTGGCCGATAGTTGTTACTCCTTCTGGGATTGTTATACTTGTAAGGCCGCGGCAATTTTGAAAAGCAGAAAGGTCGATAGTTGTTACGCTATCTGGAATGGTTATACCTGTAAGGTCGCTGCAATTATAGAAAGCATAAGAGCCGATACTTGTTACTCCTGCTGGGATTACTAAATCTCCTGTAAGTCCGCTGCAATTATAGAAAGCCTGAGAGCCGATAGTTGTTACGCTATCTGGAATGGTTATGCTTGCAAGTCCGCTGCAATCACGAAAAGCATAATTGCCGATACTTGTTATAGTCTCTGGAAGAGAAACACTTTGAAGAGTTGAACGTGTTTGATAGAAAACGCTACTACTAGAAGTTGATGCACTATATATTGAGGTGACTACGTAAGATGCTGATTGTGACGTTCTATATATATCTGATGGAACAATGATATCTGTTGCATTAGCTAAGCAGTCATAAAGTTCTGCTTCGCCACTTGTTGGAGTATCATAATTGTAAGATAAATATTCATTTGGCTCTTCAAATATTGCATAGTATGTTGTTGGCGATTCTTCGGTGTAAGTGAAGGTATAGTCTGAAAGTGTTGAGACGAGTTCTCCATCTACGCTACCTGCACGCCAGCCTAGGAAGTCAGCATCAGCATTGCCTGTAAAATCAGCACTTATTGTCACGTCATCGCCAATTTCAGCAAACGCACCTTGTGCTATTCCTAATGTTTCATTAGATGATATCGCCATAATATCTGGCTGACGTTCATCTATTGTGACTACTATTCCTTCAAGGTTGATGGTACTAGAGTTTGGTGCAGTGATGGTTAAGATAAGTGAGCCGTCTATTGGTGTGTTTGAGTCAAAGTTTTTATAGCCATCACTATCTGTGTCAGTCAAATCATTTGTTGGTATCACTCCGCTATAGCTTGCTGACACGCCTGCGTCTCTAAGTGCTGTAGGCAATTCTACATCTTTTATGGTCCATTGAATGTCTGTTGTATTTATTATATCAAAGTAAAGTGAGAAGGAGCCATAAGTGTTGGTGCCAGTTATTCCTGATAAGTCTAAAGTGAAATCTCCATTTATGTAGCCTGGCATAAATGAGTCTATTGATGTAGGCTCTGATGCCATATCTTGTTTTATCCTAACGTCCTTTACGTATAGACTTTTATCAGGCACATTGAAGCTCACGCTCCCCTGCATTGTAAGTTGTTGTTGCGTAGCCGCAAACACGCCTATGATTAAAACCCCAACCATAAGCATAAATAGTGATATACATGATATCAATTTGATTTTTAAACTCATTTTACACCTACCTTTTATTTTTTGAGTTTTCTTCAGTTTGAAGCCGCAAAAAATGATTTCTGCAAGTCCCTTTTTGTTTCTAGTATGGGTTTTCTCTTGCTTTTTATGCAAAATCCGATACTTTTCGAATTTTACACCCCTATTTTAGCATTTAGTTAAAAGTCTGTCTCGCACTTGCCGTCACAATGGCGTCAAATCACGACCCGTTTCTTATATTTTTATAACTTTTGGCTTTTTGTTATACACTCAAACATTATCAAAAAATTTTAAAATTTTTTTATTTTATTTTTTTAAATATTTTGTTTGGCTAGGATTTCCATGTTTTTCACCTTGTTTTATTGATTTCTTGCAATATTAAATAGCGTATCATTGATGACATGGTTAAGCCATTCTTTTCGGCTAGAGCTTTAAGCTGCTCATCCTGCTGCTTTGTTAGCCGTATCGAATATCTTATGTAATCTTCTTTCATTCTCTCTCCTTTATTTGTTTTCTAAGCGGCAAGTTTTATAGATACAATCGCTTATGCCGCGGGAGAGAAGGCACGTGCCGTTTTGATAAAACGGCACAGAAGGCAAAACTCGTTTTGTCTTCCAAAAGGCTTGTCAGCCTT
>CAWVLM010000034.1:0-4234 GCA_963930145.1 Clostridia bacterium | reverse complement strand
ACTTTTTATTGGGGTGTCGCCAAGTGGTAAGGCATTGGATTCTGATTCCAACATTGCGTAGGTTCGAGTCCTACCACCCCAGCCATAAAAGCAAACGACACATTGGGGTGTCGCCAAGTGGTAAGGCACAAGATTTTGATTCTTGCATTCGTAGGTTCAAATCCTGCCACCCCAGCCAAAAGTTTTTAAGAATTTCTTAAAGACTAATAATCGCATGAGAATGCAAAAATGGTTGTATTTTTAATAAATAAACCATAAAAAGCCATTAAATTTGTTTAAAAACGCTTGATTTTGAATAATTTTGATTGCAAAGCCAATATATAAATCAAAAATCAAAACAAATTTAATAAATTAAATATGGTCTACTAGCTCAGTCGGTAGAGCACTTGACTTTTAATCAAGGGGTCCCGGGTTCGAATCCCGGGTAGGCCACCAAAAACTGTCCTTAAGGGCAGTTTTTTGTTATACATAAATATGTGTAAGATGTTATTAGTGGAAGGGTTTAGTAGAGCTAAAATTCTGCTTGAAAAGTTTATTTTTTGCTTGTTTTTCGCAACGATATATTATGTTATTGATTATATCAAATTAGTGTCAGTTAAAATAAATAAGCATTTATCTATAAAATAATATTCTAGAGTTTTGATTTAAGAAATTTTTGTGTTAAAATTATCAAAATAGAAATTCTTGAAAAATAAAAATTTTGTCTTTGCTTGAAAAAGAAGAAAATATTGAAGAATTTTCTGTTAAAAGTGTTAAAAGGAGAAAAAAATGATAAAACATAATGCAAAAGTGCTATACCATAGCTCAATAAAAATTGATGATATTTTTATAGACCCATATAAGATAGTGGGCGATTACAAGGCGAAATGTATTTTTATAACTCATGCCCATTATGACCATTATTCGCTTGAAGATATCAAAAAAATAGTCACGGACAAAACGATATTTGTTGCACCTTTAGATGTGGCATTTGATTTAAAAAAACATTTTCAAAACAAGATAGTGGAGATGAAGCCATATCAAGAAGCTGTTATAGAAAACTTAAAAGTGCAAGCTTTTCCATCATATAATGTAGGCAAAGATTTTCACAAAAAGGAATATGACTGGCTTGGGTATTTGATTGAATATGGCGGCATTAAGTATGCAATTTTAGGCGATTGTGATGAAAATGAAGATAATCGCAAAATAAAATGTGATGTTTTAATCATCCCAATAGGTGGCACTTTCACTATGGATGGTAAGGAAGCTGCACATCTTGCGAAAATAATAAATCCGAGACTTGTCATTCCAGACCACTATAATTCTATTGTTGGAACAAAAGAAAACGAAAGGGAGTTTATCAAAGCTATTGATGGAAAACTCGATTATGAAATATTTTTATAGGGGGTAAAATACTTTTATATTTGGTGACTTTATAAGAATTACAAAAAATATGTTGCTAGGTTTTATCTACAAAAAATATTTTAACTATTTTTTCGAGCTTATAATAATTTAGTAAAAATTGCTTAAAAAACACAAAAAAATTGCAAAAAATATATAATTTTTATAAAAAAGAGCTATTTTTTCGTGAAATAACTCTTTTTTGATTTTTAAATTCGTGAAAATAATCTCAAAAACAGAAGAAATAATTTAAGAAGAACCAAACTATTTCTATCAATTTATCTAAAAAAGTGGCTTTTCCATGTTTGAAGAATTGTCAAGTCCAAGCAGTTTTAACACGGTTGGAGCAATGTTTGCAATCGACATATTGCGTTTTAATCTTACTTTTTTATATTTTTCGCTTACTAAAATGACAGGAACAGGGTTGGTTGTGTGAGATGTCACCTTGTTGCCTTTTGAGTCAATCATATATTCGGCATTGCCATGGTCTGCTGTTATGATGCAGTCGCCGCCAGCCATAAGCGTTGCAAGTGCAAGTGCGTAAGCACTTTTGTCGACACATTTGATAGCTTCTTTTGTCGCTTCAAAATTCCCAGTATGTCCAATCATGTCGGGGTTAGAATAATTGACAAGCACAAAATCATATTTTGCCGAAGCGATGACATCAAGTGTCTCTTCGGTGATTTCGTAGGCTTTCATTTTAGGGTAATAAGAAAAATCTTGCGTGTCTACGCTTTCTATAAGTTTGCGGTCTTCTCCTTTATAGGGCTTTTCAATTCCGCCATTGAAGAAGAAGGTAACGTGTGCGTATTTGGTTGTCTCAGCAATATGAAATTGTTTCATTCCATGCTGTGATATAATTGCAGCCAAGTTATCTTCAACAATTTCAGGCGGGAAGATAACGTTAAGAGAAGAAAACTCAGAAGAATACTCTTCCATAGGTGAAAAGAGAAGATTTTTAAATGCTTTTGTTTTAAAGTGGTTAAAATTTTTGTCTGTCAAAGCAAAGGTCATCTCTCTTGCTCTGTCAGAGCGGTAGTTGAAGAAGATAACGCTGTCATTATCTTTTATCGTGCCATCCTTGTTAAGAAGCACAGGCTCTACAAATTCATCGTACACGCCTTTTTTATAGCTTTCTTTTATTGCGTCAATCGCCGACATATTGCAGTAATTTTCGCCATAGACAAGAACATCATAAGCCTTTTCTAGGCGGTCGTAACGCTGCTCTCGGTCCATCGCGTAAATTCTTCCAGAAAGAGACGCGATATTAAAATTTGTGTTTTTGATATATTCTTGAAGCTCGGCGACGTATTTTATGCCGCTATTATAAAGGGTATCTCTGCCATCCAGGAAAGCGTGGATATATACCTTGTCTAGGTTGTAACTTTTTGCCATATCAATGATAGCGTAGAGATGACTTATATGTGAATGAACGCCGCCGTCAGACACAAGTCCCATGATATGAAGGGCGGAGTTATTATTTTTAGCATGTTCCATTGCCTTTATAAGATGCTTATTTTTGAAGAATGATTTAGTTTTGATTTCGCTGTCAATCTTCATAAGGTCCTGCAAAATAACCCTGCCGCTGCCAAGCGTCAAGTGTCCAACTTCGCTGTTACCCATTTGTCCTTCAGGTAGTCCAACTGCATTGCCGCTAGCCTTTAGCGTGGTGTTTGGGAACTGCTTTATAAGTTTATCAAGATTAGGCGTTCCAGCAGAAGCAATTGCGTTTCCAAATTTTTCTTTTCTTATTCCAAAGCCGTCTAGAATTATTAAAGTTACCATATTTTTACTCCATAACAATTATTTTAATTTTTTAGATAATCTTTGTCAAATGATTAAAAAAATAGTTAAAAAGACAATTAAATTTATTTTTTTATTAAAAATTTGTTTCTATTTATTTTGATAATTTTATAAAATTTATATAAAAAAGCAAAATAATAGCTTAAAAATTGAATTTTTTATGATTTTTTAACTATATTCTATGAATTTTTTTATATTTTTTTATTTTTTCTCAATTTTGTTTATTTTTTTATACAATTTAGTCTAATTTATCGTATAAATTATATCTTTCAGTATGAATAATTGCACTAAATATTTTTTCTTTGCAGTCAGGGTAGATGGCATTTAAATTTTCAAGCAATTTTTTTGCATTCTCTCTTTCAGTATGCTTATTTGCAGGGCATGGGTTAAAAAGAATAGGATAGTTTTTGCTCACCCTTATAATTTCCTGCTCGTCACAATAGATAAGCGGTCTTATCGCTGTTATGCCGACTCGGCTGAGATAGGTTTTAGGTTTAAAGGTCGACAGCCTGCCTTCAAAAAAAAGTGACAGGATAAAGGTCTCAAGCAGGTCATCCTTATGGTGCCCTAGGGCAACTTTATTGCAGCCAAACCCTTTTGCCGCTCTATTTAAAAGTCCTCTTCGCATATTTGCACAAAGCGAGCAAGGGTTTTTCTCTTTTCGCACATCAAACACAACCTCAAAGACATTTGACGGAATTATATGAAGCTCAACACCTATACTTTCACAAAATTTTTCAATTTCGCAATAATCACTCTTCCCGCCACTTAGGTCAATCGCGATTGCAACAAGCTCAAACCTTTTTCCGCAAAAACCCTGATATCTTTTAAGGGCGGCAAGCAGCGTCAAGCTGTCCTTCCCGCCAGAAATACCAACGGCAATTTTGTCATCATCTTCAATCAAGTTATATTCTTCACATGCTTTTCGCAAGACACTTAAAATCTTTTGCATAAAAATCTCACTTTCAAGCAAAATTATAGCAAAAAAATAGCAAAAATCAAATAAAAAGCTTTTAAAACCATTAAAAATGTATTTTATGAATAAAAATAA
>CAWVLM010000033.1:0-22381 GCA_963930145.1 Clostridia bacterium | reverse complement strand
TGATGACCTTCTGTTACCGCAGAATTTTTGAATAATTCATAATCAACATTATCTTACGCGTCATAGCCATAGAGCCTTATAACTTCTTCAGCTATGTCATAATCATTTTCAAGATCTTCTCTATAAGGCGGCACAATACAAGTTATTCTATCGCCCGCTATAGCACTTTCGATGCCAAGATTGTTGAGAATTGTAAGCATATCTTTAGACGCTATTTGTAAACCTAATATGTCATTGATAAGTTTTGCTGATACCACAATTTTTCTAGCTTCATTCTTCTGCGATGCTATATCAATCATACCGCGTGCGATTTTGCCGCATTTAATCCTAGAAATTAAATGTAGAGCTCTAAGCATACCAATCTCAGCATTCGCAACATTGACCCCCTTTGAATATCTTGCCGAGGAGTCAGTTCTAACGCCTATTCTTCTGCTTGTAATTCTAATAGATTTCAAATCAAAAACAGCACTTTCTAAAACGCATTTATTAGTATTATCATTTATGCAAGAATTAGTCCCACCTATAACACCTGCTATAACCATAGGCTTTTCGCTGTCGGCTATAACCATAATATTTTCATCTAAATCATAGGTATTATGATTTAGAACCTCAATTTTTTCGCCAGATTTTGACTGTCTGACGTTGATTTGACTACCAAAAATAAGTTCTTGGTCAAAGGCATGCAACGGCTGCCCCATTTCTATCAAAACATAGTTTGTGATATCCACAAGCGTGTTTATTGGTTTAATTCCAACCGCATTTAATCTAGCTCTCATCCATAACGGAGAACGTTCTATTTTTACTTCAGTTATTGCTGCAGCCATATATCTTAAGCAGTTGGGAGTTGAAACATTAACATTTACATAGTCTCTTACCGTATCTTTTGCATAAACATCAATATCATAGCTTAAATTAACCTTTCTCATATCTAAGCCATAAAGTGCACAAACTTCGCGTGCTATACCTATAACGCTCATGCAATCTGCTCTATTTGGAGTTATATTGATATCATATATAACATCGTCAAGCAGCAAAGCTTTATCAATAGGCTGCCCAACTTTCATATCGCTTGGTAAAATTAAAATACCATTTACACCAGCACCTTCATAATAATTCTCATCTATACCAAGCTCTTCGCCTGAGCAAAACATTCCGCATGATTCAACGCCACGCATCTTTGCCTTTTGAATTTTAACGCCATTGACAAGGTCAGCACCTGGTAAACTTACAGGCACAACTGCTCCTTCAAAAACATTTGTAGCAGCTGTAATAATTTGAGTTATTTCATTGCCTATGTCAACTTGACAAACGACCAACTTGTCTGCTTGTGGATGTTTCTCAATTTTCAATATTTTACCCACCACAACATCATGTAAATGCTGATTTTGATATATTATCTCTTCAACTTCCATACCCGCAGAAGTCAATCTTTTTGCAACATCTTCAGGAGACGCTGTGATATTAACAAAATCTTTCAACCAATTATACGTTACCTTCATTTTATTTCTCCTTGATTATTTCATCTGATTAAGAAACCTTATATCATTTTTATAAAGCGATTTTATATTACTTATACTATTTAAAATCATTGCCGTTCTATCTAGCCCAAAACCAAAAGCAAAGCCACGATATTTTTTGCTATCAATACCAGACATTTCTAAAACCTTAGGATTAACAACCCCTGCTCCTAAAAGCTCAAGCATGCCGCTTCCCTTGCATATATTGCAACCTTTTCCGTGGCAATTAGGACAAGACACATCCACCTCAATACTTGGCTCGGTGAATGGGAAGAATGACGGTCTAAATCTTATCATTGTATCTTCGCCATACAACCTTTTCATTAAGATTGTAAGCATAGATTTTAAATCAGCCATAGAAATATTTTCATCCACAACTAAACCTTCTAATTGATGAAATATAGGACTATGTGTTGCGTCACTATCATTTCTATATGTTTTACCAGGACATACAATTTTGAATGGCGGCTTTCTTTTTTCCATCTCCCTTGCTTGAACTGCAGAAGTTTGAGACCTTAAAAGTATTTCATCAGTTATAAAGAAAGTGTCTTGCATATCTCTAGACGGATGATTTTTAGGTATGTTCATGGCTTCAAAATTATAATAATCTGTCTCTATCTCAGGCCCTTCAACAACAGAAAATCCCATATCAACACAAATATCAGTTAGCCTATCAATAACATCTGGGATTGGATGTAAAGCTCCAGCATAGCCATATTTTGAAGGCTCTGTGATGTCTATCTTTTCTTCTTCCAGCCTTTTATTCAATGCAACATATTCAAACTTTTCGCCTTTTTCTTGAAGTGCCTGCTCTATGGTAATTCTCATTTCGTTTATAAGTGCACCTATCTTAGGTCTATCTTCAAGAGACACATCTCGCATGCCCTTAGAAGCAGAAGTAATAAGCCCTGATTTGCCGAAGGCTTTGATTCTGACATCGTTTAGCTCTTTCTGCGATGAAGCACCTTCAATTTCTTTGAGTAAATCTTCCTTTATTCTTACAAGTTCATCTAATAACATATTCTCCTCCTTTATTATGACTAGTAACACGAATTTAGCGTTTTATTCTTTAAATCAAGAATAAACTCTTTTTGATTTTTTATTAAAATAGTAAAAAGAAAAATAAAACCTTCCATCGTATTAGGACGAGAGAAGGCTTCTTCGTGGTACCACCTAATTTTAATTGCAATGCAATCCTTATTTAGCCATTAACGCAGACAAAAACGGCAAAAACTACTTACTTTTGTTTGTTGCGATTATCTTCACAATGCAATATAGTAACAAAAAGTTTCATAATTGCAGCTAGAAAGTGAATTCATAAATTCTATCATATTTGCCTTTCAGCTATAAGCAAACTCTCTAAAATGCTTCAAATCTATTACTAGTCTTTCATCATAGCTTTTATATCAACACAAAGTATAAAATATATTTAATATTAAGTCAAGCAAAAACGATATTTTTATAATAAAACATTTAAATGTGTTTGCAAAACATTTGCTAAAAAAAATCTATTTTATTAAAATAATAGAAAGATAAAAGGAAAATTCTATGGCTAAAAAATATAGAACTTATATCATAACTAGTCCCTATAAGAGTGTCTATCATTTCTTAAAAGACAATCAATTTTCTGAAAATTATATCACAAATCTGCGAAAAGAAATGGGCAATATTATAGTAAATGAAAAAGAAGTCACAATTCGTAAGATGCTATTTCCAAATGATAAATTGGAGATAAATGTAAACCCTAATACTAAAACTAGTATTATGCACTGCATAATACCACTAGATATTGTATATGAAGACGACTATTACCTAATAATAAACAAACCCGCTGGTCTTCCATGTATGCCAAGCAAGTCGCACTATTCATGTAACCTTGCTGGTGCAATTTGCTATTATATGAATTCAAAAGATGATAATTTCACACTTAGAATTATCAATAGGCTTGATAAGGACACGCAGGGTTTAATTATAGTTGCAAAGGACAGTATTGCACAAAAAGAAATAAAAGATACCAATAAAATATACTTTGCAATATGTGAAGGCGTTATTGAAAATGATATCATTGTAAACAAAAGGATTAAAACAGTGACGCACGGAAAACTTAATGAACATAAAAGGATTATAGCTATAGACGGACAAGATGCAATAACTTATATTAGTCCTATAAAATCATTGGAAATTTTAAATAATGGTTCAAAGGAAATAGTAACCCTTATAAAAGTTTCCCTAAAACATGGTAGAACCCACCAAATACGCGTTCATTTATCTAGTATTGGACATCCACTGCTCGGAGACGCATTATATGGGACAAAAAGTGATTTAATCAGCCATACCGCTCTTGTCTGCAATGAAATTAACTTTTATCACCCATTTTTAAACAAATTTCTTCGCTTCACAGTTCCACCTTCAAATGATTTTAAGAAAATAATCGAATAATATTATTTGAGAAAAGGCAGATTTTTGGGTAGTCTTTAGCCCTTTATAAATTTTAATAATAATATCATTATTTGGTTCTATTCAATGACCCTTGTGAAGATTTATTGAATTTTCAAGTTCCGTTAAATTACGTCATACTAAGCCAATAATCTCTTGTGACTTTGTATAAGTTTATTTAACAGTCCTTCAAACTACATTTTAAAACTCAAATTTATATAAACATTCCCCTTTATAAAAGCTAAGTAAAAATCAATCTTGTTATTATAAATTAAAGAGAGAGTTTAAATTTAACATCTCTCTTTGTCATTTTAATTTTTGGGTCTGAGTATAATCTTAAAATTATTTCAAAAACACCCAATATTTGATTAGTGGTGCGGGCGGTGGGAGTCGAACCCACACCCTTTCGGACTTGCCCCTTAAACAAGCGCGTCTGCCATTCCGCCACGCCCGCAATTTAATTTACTATATAAGTATAATAAATTGCTGTTTAATTGTCAAGCATTTATTCAATTTTCTTTAATTATATTAAAAAAATTCTATTTTTATTATTAAAATTTTATAGGTTTTAATAATGTTTAAAATCTTTTCCATGATTGTCGTATCAGATAAGTTTTCATTCTGATAGTAGCCAACTGTTTTGTCGCTAGCTTGAAAAATATTGGGTAAGGCTTTAATAGCCCTTGTAATAGAATTTTTATATAATAAAACTTTCTATTCTCATGCAAGAATTATTGTCAAATATTGCGTTGCAATAACTATACTTAGTCTTGGGTATTTTGAAACTCCTTCACTCCTTTTTCAAACTGAGTTTTAGTCTCTGGGTCTAAACTAAATAGAAGCCCAAATAATTGACCAACATGCAACTTTTCTTCTTTTGCAATATCTCTTATGGTTTCTTTTGCACTATCATTATTAGTTTCCATTAAGTGATTTTCATATTGAATTATTGCGTCAAGTTCTCCTATGATATCTTCACGTGCATTTTGAATGGCTTTAAAATTATTTGTCATATCGTTTGTGTTATATATATTAAATAGTCTTCTCATACAACCCCCTATAATTTATCTATGACATGATTTTAAGATATGACAATAAAAAAGCAACCATTGAATTAGTTGCTTCAATTTAACAAACCGCTTTTTTATCGACTGGTTTTCTGATAAACTCTGGCTGACCATTCTCGAGCTCAATAAATTTATCAGTAACAATTATTTTTTCAACATCTCTATAACTTGGAGCATCATACATAAGTTTATTCATCTTACCTTCAATTATAGTACGAAGCCCCCTGGCACCCGTTTTAAGCTCCATTGCTTTTTTAGCTATCGCACTAATCGACTCTTTGGAAAACTCTATATCTATGCCATCAATCTTAAACATCAATTTGTATTGTTTTATTATAGAATTCTTTGGTTCTTGCAAGATTTTTACTAAAGCTTCTTCGTCAAGCTCGTCAAGCCCCACAACCACAGGAAGTCTGCCTATAAATTCTGGTATAAGCCCAAATTTAATTAAGTCGTTAGGCTGTATATCTTTGATATAATTCCTTTTATCCTTATCTTCTTGAGATTGAATAAGAGCATTAAAACCAAGTGTTGTATCATTTTCACGGGCTTCAATAATCTTGTCAAGACCAACAAATGCTCCGCCACAGATAAATAAAATATTTGTGGTATCTATTTGTATCATTTCTTGATGTGGATGTTTTCTCCCGCCTTGTGGTGGAACGGACGCAACAGTGCTTTCTAGTATCTTAAGAAGAGCTTGCTGAACTCCTTCACCCGCAACATCACGCGTGATTGAAACATTTTGTGTTTTTCTTGAAATCTTATCAATTTCGTCTATATAAATAATGCCGCGTTGTGCCTTTTCAATATCATAATCAGCATTCTGAATAAGCTTAAGCAGTATATTTTCCACATCATCGCCTACATACCCCGCTTCTGTCAAAGTTGTCGCATCAGCAGACGCGAATGGCACTTTTAAAATCTTAGCAAGCGTTTTTGCAAGAAGGGTCTTCCCTGAACCTGTAGGTCCAATCATAAGAATATTGCTTTTCTCAAGTTCAACATCTCCATCTTCTTCATTTTTAGTCAAGTTGTAATTTAATCTCTTATAATGATTATAAACCGCCACTGCAAGAACTTTTTTGACTTCATCTTGACCTACTATATATTCATCAAGCTTAGCCTTTATTTCACTAGGCGTTGGCAATTCAATTTTTTCAAACGTTGACTTTTTTTTGATATCAGTTATTATCTCTTTGCATACTTCTATGCATTCATCGCAAATAAAAGCATCACCATTAGGACTTGCCACTAATTTTTTTACATCTCTTTGGCTTTTCCCACAAAAACTGCATTTACAATCTAATTCTGACATTAAGCCTCCTTATTTAGTTTTTTACGCGAAACGAAAATTTCGTCAATTATACCGTAATCTTTTGCCTCCTGTGCTGTCATATAATTATCTCTATCTGTATCTTTTTCTACTATTTCAATAGGTTTACCAGTGTTTTCGCTAAGCATAGTATTCATTCTTTCTTTGATGTACTGAATATGATTTGCTTGAATTTGGATGTCACTTACCTGTCCTTGTGCACCGCCAAGTGGTTGATGAATCATAATTTCGCTATTAGGCAATGCAAATCTTTTACCTTTTGTTCCACCTGCAAGCAAAAACGCCCCCATTGACGCAGCTCTTCCAACACAAATCGTAGATACATCGCACTTTATATATTTCATTGTGTCATATATTGCAAGCCCCGCAGTAACGCTTCCGCCTGGACTGTTAATATATATGAATATATCTTTGTTTGGGTTTTTGCCTTCCAAATAAATAAGTTGTGCCACAACAATATTCGCCACATTGTCGTCTATCTCTCCATTTAAGAATATAATTCTGTCTTCAAGCAGGCGAGAATAGATATCATAAGACCTTTCCCCATTGCCTGTCTGGTCAACAACCATAGGTATCAACATAATTAGCCTCCCTAAAATTTTATATTTTATTCATTATATATTAAGCTAAATTCTTTTTAGAATAATTGCCCTTACAATAATTTTACACAATTTATTTATTTTTAGACTTAATAAAATCTAAGACTTTTGTCATAATTGTGTTATTTTCAAAGTATGCATAGTCATCTGGAGACATAGCCTTCTTAAAGTCTTCCACTGTCATTTGATATCTTGCAGCGTATTCTCCAATGGTCTTATCAAGCTCTTCGCTTGTCACAGTTATATTGTTATCTGATATAAGTTTTTGAAGAACTAAACGGGTCTTAACATTCTTCTCGGCATCATCCTCTCTTTCTTTCTTGAATGTATCTAAATCTTTACCAATATACTCAAGATATGCATTTAAATTCATGCCTTGGTGAGAAAGTCTATGTTCAAAATCTTCAATCATGTGGTTAACTTCATGCTCTATCATAGATGCTGGAACTTCTATATTGCTTTTCTCAGAGATTTCATCAAGTAAGGCAACTTCGAAATCACGCTCAGCTCGCTCATCAGCCATTTTTTCTAAGTTTTCTTTAATTGACTTTTTATATTCGTCTAAAGTTTCAAATTCAGTTGTATCAGCTACAAACTTATCATCAATTTCTGGGAGTTGCTTTCTCTCAACCTTTTTGAGTGTTACTTTAAATACCGCTGGTTTTCCTTTTAAGTTCTCAGCGTGATAGTTTTCAGGGAAAGTTACCTTAATATCTCTTTCTTCACCCTTTTTCATTCCCACAATTTGGTCTTCAAACCCTTCAATAAAGGTGTGAGAGCCAAGCTCTATTCTATAATCTTTAGCTTCTCCGCCTTCAAATTTGACGTCATCTACATAGCCTGTAAAGTCAATAGTAACATAATCTCCACTTTCAGCGGTTTTGTCTTCTTCAACAAATCTTGCGTGAGACTGTCTTTCGCTTTCAAGTTCAGCCTTAATTTGTTCATCAGAAATTTCAATCTTTTTCTTCTTTGCCTTAAGTCCGCTAAGCTCTGGCAACGTGAATTCTGGCATTAAATCAAACTTTAAAACAACATCAAGTCCTTTATCGGCTGTGAATGTATTTTCTTCAACGCTTGGTTGTGAAACAGGTATTACGCCTGTATTTTCACTTAAAAACTTTGAATATTCCTTTGACACCGCATGGTCGAAAGCATCATCAAAAAATATGGTATCTCCATAGTTTTGCTCAATAACTTTCCTAGGCGCCTTGCCTTTTCTAAAGCCTTGAATATTGAATTTACCTTTATTCTCTTCATAAGCCTGTTCTACTGCCTTTTCCCAGTCTTCTTTTGAGACACTAATCTTTAAAATTCCTTGTTTTTCTTTCTTTTCAAATTTATACATAATTGCTCCTTTGTTTATAAATAAATTTTTTCTATGCGTTTTTAATAATAACACAATAAATAAATTTTAGCAAACAAAAATAAGTTTTTATAAAAAGAAAAGCTGAGAATAATAGCGAATTGTTATAAGGCTATCATCCCAGCTATGCAGGCAGCAATAACTGATACTGCTACCAATATTTTTGCTATATCAACAATCTTATCTCTTATAAGCGATTTTTTATAACTTTTTTTAAGCTCTTCAATATTTTTATTGACTTCGCTTGTGGTCATATTTGTTGAATTGATAAGGTCTATACAATAAAATTTGAAATCTTCATCAAAAGACTTATAGTAATCATTTATATATTGAATAATGAAAATAACAATCCAATAGATAGATAAAATTATTAGAAAACTTAGTGCAAAGTAAACAAGGCCACCCCAAAATGATTGCAGTGACACAAACAAAATTATAAGCACAAGTAAAATCAAAGTTACTAAAAAATTTCTCATAAGTTTTTCTTTTAAATAGTAAGAATAAATAACACGACAATGGTGACAACAAACACCACATAACAAACAATCCAAGGAATCTTCTTATGGTTTTTAACCCAAGAAAAAGCGAGAATTATACATATAATGTAAGCTATAACTTCTCCTATCGACCTAAAGGCAGACGATAATTTTACATCACCATCTAAAATCAATGTTAAAATCAGTGAAATAGCAATGCAGCCTATTCCAATATAGGCAACAAAAGATAGGATACTATTAAAATCTACCTTTTTCTTATCTGTTTTTGTCTTTGTGTTTTCTTTTACAGCAGGCTCTATATCTTTCTGCTCTTGCAATTCTTTGTTTTCTTCCATATCGCTTCACCCTATTTACAAATGTAACATGCAAGGTCAACCGTTTTATTTGAATAACCCCATTCATTATCATACCAAGACACAAGCATAACAAAAGTTGGGCTAGTCATTATGCCAGCATTGACATCAAAAATTGATGTCCTGCTGTCGCCAATAAAATCAGAACTTACAACCGCATCATCCGTCCAGCCTAAAATACCTTTCATCTCCTTATCTGAAGCCTTTTTGATTACTTCAACAATCTCTTCATAGGTGGTTGGCTTTGACAGCCTAGCAGTCAGTTCAATTACAGAAACATTGAGCGTTGGCACTCTAAAACTCATGCCTGTAAGCTTGCCTTTAAGTGAAGGTATAACTTCCCCCACTGCCTTAGCAGCACCTGTTGATGAAGGTATGATATTATAAGATGCAGCCCTGCCGCCACGCCAATCTTTTTTGGAAGGACCGTCAACTGTAAGTTGTGTTGCAGTTATTGAATGCACCGTTGACATTATACCTTCTTCAATGCCAAAATTATCATTGATAACCTTAGCTAAAGGAGCCAAACAGTTGGTCGTACATGATGCGTTTGATATAACTTTCATCTCTGGTTTATATTCTTTGTGATTCACGCCCATAACAAACATAGGCATATTTTTGCCAGGTGCAGAAACAATCACCTTTTTTGCCCCGCCTTCAAGGTGTTTTGCTGCATCTTCGTATTTTGTAAACTTGCCAGTTGCTTCAATCACAACATCAACATTATGTTTACCCCAAGGTATAAGGTTTGGCTCTTTTTCTTCATAAAAGACTATCTCATTTTTGTTTACAATAAGTTTGCCTTCTTTTATTTCGCAGCTTCCTTCAAACCTGCCATGAATTGTGTCATGCGTAAACATATACTTAGCATACTCTAAGTCAATAAATGGGTCGTTTATAGCAACAACCTCAACATCGCTACGCTCTGCAACAACCCTTAAAACTAGCCTTCCAATCCTACCAAATCCATTGATTCCTAATTTTATTTTTTTATTCATTTTCATCCTCCTCATTATAATCACTATCATTATTTTCTTTTTCATCATCATTTTCATAAGTGTCATATTCTTCGTCTGGTGCGTTTTTTCCAGCAAAGTCTAAATCAAATTCGTCATCACTTTCGACTTCGGCAGCAAAACCAAAATTCTTCTTTCCTACCATACAATTAAATATTGTCATAACAAGCAAAATTAAAACAATCATAACGCAAATCACATCAAGACAGAAGAGCAAAAGCCCTACTATGATGTTTACTGTGGCAAAAATACTTACAACAGTTGTCACGGTGGCGCCAACTAGCAGTGCAACTAGAGAAATTATTACATTTCTAATATTAAGTTTTTTGTCTACATCGGTCTTTACCGCATCACCATCAACAATAATGGTTCCCTGTTCTATGCCTTTCCATCGGTCCACACGACTATTATAGCTTAAATTACTTGAACCTAATATCACAGTTGAAATATCTTCTGCAAAGTATATTGCTGATGTGTCGCCGTCATATAGTTTGACACCTAAGCATAACTTAAGTATCTTTTGCCATAAATCTACAAAAAAATTTTTAAAAGTGCTTGTATTTTTTCGGCAGCTAACAACATCTTTGTCTGAGTTTAAAAATCCATTCAATTCCTGTTCGGAGATTGGTTTTCTTAAAATCAAAATGCTTCCAACGTTTAAGTACTTTTGCAATGAGTTTATTATTTCTTCTCTATTAGACCCGTCTTGATATTCCAGCTTATAGACACTATCGCCTTCTATCATGTCTAGTTCCCTTATTTGAGAACTAACCACGCCAATAAACAAATTAACATCTTCGACATTAGCAAGTTTTGCTAAAATTTTTCGAAAACGTTTTGCATTGCTAACAATAGGAACAACAACATTTAACATAAGCACCTCAATATTTTTTTATCCTTCTTGCGTGTCTTCCACCCTCAAAGTCTGTTGTTAAAAATACTTTGACCATTTTTATGGCCTTTTTGGGCGATGTATAACGTCCAGAAAGGCACAAAACATTCGCATCATTATGTCTTCTTGCAAGTGAAGCAAAGGTTTCGTTCATGCATAATGCCGCTCGAATTTTAGGGTTTCTATTGGCAACTATACTCATTCCAATGCCTGTGCCGCATATATAAATCCCCACATTCTTAGGGTCTTCTGCCACTTTGGCATTTGCCGCTTTAGCAAAATCTGGGTAATCATCGGGCTGTTCTCTTGAATAACAGCCAACATCTATGACAATTATATTTTCTCTATTAAAAAATTTCTTTATCTCTTCTTTAAGCAAAAACCCCGCATGGTCACTGGCCAATATTATCATTTAATCATCTCCATATTTTTAATTTTTCAATCAATTTGTTCACACCATTCAATATATCTTTTGCAGTCTCAAAATACACGCCTTCTTCTTGCCCATAAGGGTCTGCGATATCTTTCCCAATTAAAGATCTAAATGAAATCACCTTTTGAGAATTTATAAACTGCTTTTGCTGCTCTGTCATAGTGATATATAATGTATTTTTGTCAATTTTTCCAAGTTTAACAGATTTTCTGTTTGCACCTGACGCATGGAGTTTTTTTAGCACGCTTTTAGCACAAGGATTTATATTTTCGCCTGTCGCACAAATTCCACGAGAGCTAACTTTTAGCTCTAGAATATTATTCTCTTTAACCACTTTTTTCATAAGCCTTTCTGCCATAATTGAACGGCAAGTGTTGCCTGTGCAAACAAAGCAAATTTTTATCATAAAGCTCCTAACATTTTAATTTTATCATATTGAATAAAAATAACAAAACAAAATTTGTTTTATTTTGTATTTTGTTTTGTTAAATTTAGTCTTTTATTATGATACAACTTATCTAGGCTATATTTTTCTCGCGTAGATGGTATAAAACTATGCAAAGCTATATCATCAAAATCAAACACAATCCAATCGCCTTTGCTATAACCTTCAGGATACTCATCCATACCCATATCTTCCATTAAAGATAAAGCAAACTTTTTGTTTGTTTGTTGGTTTAAATTTGAAACAATTATAACATAATGGAAATCTTGAGAACAATCTTGAGTGTTATAAACAGAAATATCCCTACATTTTTTACCAGCTAAGTATTCATATATTTGTCTTATTCTTTCATCTATTTCCATATTCACCCCTTATAAATTTTTATAATTATAATAAAAAAAATATTATATGTCAAATCAAAATTGAATTATGAAAAAGCATCGTTTAGAATTATAAATCAATGTCTATAATTAAATTATGAAAAAATTTTTATTTGTAATACAAGTTTTCATTAAATGTGCCTTAATCTTTTTGATTGCTTTTATATGGCTTAGATTTATGCTTGATTCATTATGGTTATCACTTATAATTTCTTTTGCTATAACACTTGTAATCGAGCTGTTTTCGGTCTTTTTAACACGCAAAAAAGGAAGGAAAAATAACCTTAAAATAAAAGAAAAGGAAGATGCAGAAAATATGTTCTTTTCCTTGGCTCAAGACAAAAACAAAATGGATTTTTTTTACAACCTTGCAAAGTCAAGACACTCAAAAGTTCTAAAAATCAAAAGCTATATAGAAATATTGCATAGCGACTCTGCAAAAGTGATATTATACCCATTTATGAAATTTCAAAAACTCACCCAAGACGATGTGATAGAGCTGATAAATGGTTTAAAAACTTTTCCAAAAAAGCTTGTTATCACATGCAATGACTATGATAGAAATGTAATAAATTTTGCAAAAAATTTTCCTTTTGAAATCGTTATAATAGATAAATATGAAACATACTTTGCACTATATAAAGAATACGACTTCTATCCAAAAATCACAATATCTCAAGAACAAATAAAGTATCGTTTTAAAGATTTTCTTGCTTATTCTTTTAACCGCACAAAAACTAAAGGCTATTTGATTTCAGCTTTAGCTCTTTTTGTGATAAGTTTTTTTGTTCAAATGTCTATATACTATTGCGTGATAGCAACACTTCTCTTGTTCTTTGCTTTGCTTTCTTTTACAAACAAAACGTACAACAAAAAAATAGAGAAAGAACTTCTCTAATTTAAACATAAAGACTAAACAGTTTTATGCTTATTTTTGTATTTTTTTGATTATATTTTAATAACTTTTTGATTTATATGAGCTCTATATGTTTAAAATCTTTCTTTGAAGATTTTTTATAAATAACAATAATTCCGCCTATAACTTGAACAGGCTCTGCTCCAAGCTTATCGCAAATATCATGCATTGTTTCTTTTGGAGTTTTTTCACAGTTTTTTAACACCCTTATTTTTACAAGCTCACGTGCTTCCAAAAGACCATTTATAGCTTCATAAGAGTTTTCGCTTAACCCTTCTTTCCCTATCTGCATGACAGGTTCGAGCGCATTGCCAAGCCCTCTTAAAAACGCTCTTTGTTTTGTTGTTATCATGTTTTCTCCTTTATTATTTTTAAATCTTAAATCACCATTTATTACGATTGGATTAAATGTAATAAGTTTATTTCTCAGCATATCATAAAACGCCTTTGCAGACCAACAAAATTTTCATGCATCTTCCCCTTAGTCTTAATGCTATATTTTTACTCACTATACTCAAAAGCAATATCTTTTATTTTTACTATATCCCCATTCTTTAAACCTTTTGCCTTGAGCATGTCAACTATTCCCATTTCTAGTAATCTATTTTGGAAATAAGCAAATGACCTTGTGTCAGAAAGTACAACACCACGAACAAAATTATCAATTTTGCCACCGCTTACAACAAATGCCCCTTCGTCATCACGAGTTATAGTAATAGAATCATAATCTCTTTTGTCAAAGTTATTTTCTTCAACTTGCAAAGGCGGTTTCTTAGGAATTTTGCTAAGTTTCTCCAGCGTTAATAACTTTAGCTTTTCTATACCTTGAAAAGTTGCACATGAAATTAAAATATACTCTTTATTATACTTTTTTGCAAAGCTATCTAATCTTTCATTTAAAATATTTTCATCAAGTAAATCTGCTTTTGTAAAAACGACTATCTGCTCGGTAGAAGCAAGCTCTTCACTATATTTTTTAAGCTCTTTATTTATGATTTCATAATCATCTATAAAATTTCTTCCGTCACTTTGTGATATATCAACTAAGTGTAAAATCAGTCTCACCCTTTCAACATGTTTCAAGAAATAATGCCCTAGTCCCTGTCCTTCGCTTGCTCCTTCAATAAGTCCTGGTATGTCAGCCACAACAAAGGTTTGCCCTTTTACTTCGCAGACACCCAAATTGGGATATAAGGTAGTAAAAGGATAATTTGCTATCTTAGGATTGGCATTAGAAATACAAGAAAGTAAGGTAGATTTCCCCGCATTAGGAAAACCCACTAAGCCAACATCGGCAATAGTTTTTAGTTCTAAAATAACATCCCTAGCCTTTGTAAGCTCTCCTGTTTGTGAATAGTGTGGCGATTGTTTTATAGAAGACTTATAATATGCATTACCATGTCCGCCCTTGCCACCTTTAAGTGCAATAAACTCCATATTGTCGTCAAATAAATCAGCTATCACCTTGTTGGTTTCAGCGTCAATAAGCACAGTGCCACAAGGAACTTTAATTATAACATCTTTACCATTAGCACCAGCCTGAAGTTTCTTTGCACCATTTTCACCATCGCCAGCAATAAACTTTCTATGAAATCTAAAATCATATAAAGTATTTAGGCTTTGAGTAGACCTAAATATTATACTGCCACCATTTCCGCCTTCTCCACCGTCTGGTCCGCCTTTGGCAGTCATTTTATTACGCAAAAAAGAGATAGAACCATTTCCACCATTTCCAGCCTTTATAGTTATTTTAACACGGTCTAAAAACATCTTCCACTCCTTTGTTGTTTACTCTATATGTAGTATTTTGTCTAACATACTACACACTATATATGATTTTTATTGCTATTATGCGATGAATAATAGCTACAAATTATGGTAAATGGACATTCAAGACAATTCGGCTTTGCTGCCCTACATATATATCTTCCAAAATGCACTAACTGAAGATGAAGCTTTCCCCATCTATTTCTTTCAAATAGTTCCATTAGTTTAAGTTCACATTTATAAGGATCTTGGGTTTTCACGAGTCCCAACCTATTGCTAACTCTAAGAACATGAGTGTCAACCGCAATAGCATCACCTTTAAAGGCTTCGGAATAGACCACGTTAGCAGTTTTCCGACCAACTCCAGCAAGAGTTTGCAACTTATCAAGGTCATTTGGCACTTCTCCATCAAATTTTTCTATCAAATCTCTACTCATTGATAAAATATTTTTTGCCTTATTGTGGTAAAAACCGCACGAATGGATTTTTTCTTCAAGTTCTTCTTGTGATAACTGCAATATTTTCTCAGGCTTGTTGTAGTCTTTAAACAATTCCTTGGTAACAATATTCACCCTTTTATCTGTGCATTGTGCAGATAAAATCACAGCAACTAGCAGCTCATAAGTAGATTTATAATCTAGCTCACAGCTCGGTTCTGGAAATAACTCGTCAAGTTTTTCAATAATTTCTTTAGTGTTTTTCATATTGCCTTCCATTTTATGCAGTCATCATGTCTATTTTTATAGATTTATTTGAAAAATCAAATGCTTATAAAACATGCCTTACATTAAACTTATTTTGAATACAAAAGTCATCTTTTACACTATACCCTGCTAATAGAATTTAACAAATTTAAGACAAAGTACTATTGCAAAGATAGCTCAAATAAATTAAGCATTATTTCATCAACGGGAATAAAACTGTATCACGAATATTTGGCAAATCAAATAAGAGCATAACAAATCTATCAATGCCAAATCCAAGCCCTGATATTGGCGGCATACCATGTTCCATAGACAAAAGGAAATTCTCATCAAGATCCATAGCTTCATCATCCCCCGCACATTTGTCACGAAGTTGCTCTTCCAAGGTCTTTCTTTGCATTATCGGGTCAACAAGCTCTGAATAGGCATTAACAATTTCAGCTCCACATACTACTATTTGGAATGCATCAGTTATATTATCGTTAAAATCGTTTCTTCGTGCCAAAGTTTTAAGAACGGCAGGATAGTTATATAAAATTGTAGGTCCAACAATGTTTGCTCTTATCTTTCTCTTATATATAAAATCTATAACCGCTCTTACCGATTTACATTCTTCGAGCTCGGCATAAGAAAAGAGCCCTTTTGCAACAACTTTCTTCTTGTATTCATTGACATCATCGACAGATAAGCAGTCAAAACCTAAAATTCTATTCATCTCTTCGACATAGTTTATTTTTTCCCACTCTTCCTTGCCAAAATCTATAACATTTCCCTGATACTCTACTTTTGTTGTTCCAACACATTCTAACATAAGTTTTTTAATGAATGATTGGAAAAATTTTATATTATCTTGGTAATCCCAGTAAGATGCGTACCACTCAACTTGCGTAAATTCTTGAAGATGTGTTGTATCCATGCCTTCATTTCTAAAGTCTTTTCCTAGTTCAAAAACCCTATCAAAGCCCGCTGCAATACATTGCTTAAGCCACGTTTCTTTAGCTATACGTAAGTTACATTCCATGTCAAGTGCATTATGATGAGTAAAGAAAGGTTTTGCAGTTGCACCTGAAACATTTGTCTGCAATATTGGAGTTTCAACTTCAATAAATCCATTATCTTCAAGATGTCTTCTAATGAACGACTCTATTTTGCTTCGTGTTAGAAAAACCTTTCTAGAAATTTCATTTGTTATCAAATCTAGATAACGTTGTCTATAAATCGTCTCCGTATCAGTAAGTCCATGGAATTTTTCTGGAAGTGGTCTCAAAGTTTTTGAAAGAAGCGTTATTTTCTCACACTTCACAGTAACTTCGCCTGTTTGTGTTAGATAAACTTCACCTTCAACGCCTACAAAGTCTGCAATATCAATCATCTTTTTATAGAAATCATAAGCTTGTTCGTCAAGTTCATTTCGCCCTACTGATACTTGTATTTTGGCATTTATATCTCTAATTTGCAAAAAGCCAAATTTACCCATAACACGTTTAAAAATTATACGCCCTGCAATCTTTACATGCTCGCCAACCTTTTCTCTAGCTTCGGCTATGGTGCACGTCCTTTCAAATTTTGCCTTGTATGGAATTTCGCCCATATTTTTTAAATCTTCGATTTTCTTTCTTCTTATATCGACTTCATTTGATAATGTTTGTTCTTGCATCTATTTTCTCCTTGTATACTTGTCTATTGAAATATCACATTTTAATATTAAAAATTGATTTATAGACTTAAAAATAGTTAATTTATCTCTCAAAGGCAAATTCCTTTACTATCGGCTGCGTTGAAAATTTATCGCGAAAACACAAATTATAACCATGTTAAACAATCTAGATAGTAAAATAAAATATTTAAAATGTCTACTTTCAATAGTTTATATTAACTTAGCACAAAAATAAAAATAAGTCAATTATTTATACTTATTTTTATAATAATGATAATTCTTATACACCCTATTTAAGTAATTTTCTGTTTCTTTATATGGTATTTTTGTAAGAGTTTTACCATCGACTGAATATTCTTTATTTAAAAGCCAATTTGACACATTGCCTTGACCTGCATTATACGCACAAAGCCCAAGTTCTGTGTTGTTAAAATATTCAATTAAATAGCCTAGATAATAGGTGCCTAACTTAATATTTAGTTCAGGTTGATACAACTTTTCTTCGCTATATTCTTCATTTAATTTTTCTGCCACCCATTCCGCTGTTGCTGGCATAAGCTGCATAAGCCCAATCGCACCTTTTGGTGATTTGACGTCTTTTTTAAACCCGCTTTCACTATTGACTACTGATGCAACTAAAGCACTATCAACATTATATGATTCTGCACACTCAATTATTGTATCGGCGTAGGTCATCGGATAAAAATAAGCATAAAAGCAGCCTATTGTATATGTTAACATTATGGCAAGAATTGATAAAATAAGAATTGAATAAGCCGTTCTCATAAGTATATTTTATTTATTATTTAAATAAAAATACATTAAAAGCTGCAATAATTAAAGGCTTTACATCTTTTCAATTCTTCTATAAGAACCATTTACATACACCCTATAAAATCCATAAAAAGATCTAAATGGTTTTGTCTTTAAAAAGTTTTGAGCTACTGAATACAACCTTTCATCAAATCTTACTGATATACCGCATGCCCTACCAACTTCTTTTGGCGTATTTATCACCCCAGCATACATACCATTTGACTTAAACATATTGGCAAAATAAAGGGTCTCATTTCTAGATGTAAAAACAGCTATAGTAAATTGCATTGCATCCTCCAATATGCACAATTTCCCTTCTAAAACACTATATTATATTTATAAAGGAAAGTTGACAAATGATATATTTAGATAATAGTGCTTCAACGTACATTAAACCTAAGGAAGTCATAAAGGCAGTAAATGATAGCATGCTATCGTATACTGCCAACCCTGGTCGAAGCGGACATAAGGCAAGCATCAAAACTGCTTTAAAAGTTGAAGAGACAAGAGAAAAACTTGCCGAGTACTTCAATGTTGGAAGTGGAGAAAATGTCATTTTTACCTATAACTGCACTCAAGCTTTAAATTTAGCTATTTTAGGTTCGGTTAAAAATGGCGGTCATGTAATTTGCACTGAAAATGAGCATAATTCTGTTTTAAGACCACTTGAATATTTAAAATCTAATGGCAAAAGTGACTATTCAATCGCATATCAAAAAAATAAACTTGGGATTACTCTAGATGATATTATTCCACTTATTAAAGAAAACACTTATATGATTATATGTAATCATATTTCTAACGTTAATGGAAGTGTTGCTGATATAAAAAATATAGGCAAATATTGTCGCGACCACGATATAATCTTTCTGGTAGACGGAGCTCAAAGTTGCGGGCATATAAAAGTAGATATGAAAGAATCAAACATTGACTACTACACTGTTGCTGGGCATAAAGGGTTTTACGCTCCGCAAAGTATAGGCTGCCTTATTATGAACGATAAATATCGACCTAACCCAATTACTTTTGGCGGCACTGGCACAAATTCATTAGAGCTATATCAGCCTGACATATACCCAGAAAGACTTGAAAGTGGTACAATATCAACCCCTCTCATTTTGGGACTTGGAGCTGGGCTTGATTTTGTTAAAAACAATTTTGGTGAAATAACAAATAAAATAGATGATTTGACAACTTATTTGAATTATGAATTAAAAAAATTAGGCATACTCTCTTACACAGAACCTGAAAATTCTTATGGAGTTGTCGCCTTCAATATTAAAGATTTAGATTCAAGTGAAGTTGCCGATATATTAAATGAAAAATATGATATTTGTGTTCGTGGTGGCTTCCATTGTGCCCCAATTAAGCACAAAGCACTCGGCACTTTAGAACAAGGAGCGGTCAGGGTTTCTATATCATATTTTAATACCTTTTCAGAAATTCAGCGTCTTATATATGCTGTTAAACATATCTACAAGTCGCGTGATTAACTATTATGTTTTGGTTATATTTTCATTACATAATAGCCCTTAAAATAAGGCTATCAAAAAGAGAGATTAAACTCTACAGGTTAAATCTCTCTTCTATTTTATCATAAGAACAAATTGCACTGCAAAGCAAATCCATTCTTACTATTTTTCAGTTTTTTCATCTCTAGGAACAATGCGTTTAAGGTCAATTCTCCCCTTGTCATCAATTTTGATAACTTCAGCTTCTATAATATCTCCAACTTTCACTATATCTTCAACTTTATTTACACGCTTATTTGAAAGTTTTGATATATGAATCATGCCTTCTTTATTTCCACCAAATTCAACGAACGCACCAAAAGTTGTTATTCTCGCAACTTTGACATCGTATACATCGCCAACTTCAACATCTTCAACTATTCCAAGAATAATCTTCTTTGCCTTCTCAGCCATTTCAAGGTCTTGTGTTGCTATGAATACCTGCCCGTCATCATCAATATCAATCTTAACGCCTGTCTCGTCAATAATCTTATTTATCATCTTACCGCCAGTTCCGATGACATCTTTAATTTTCTCTGGGTCAATGGTAAATGTGATTATCTTAGGAGCATATTTTGAAAGCTCTTTTCTTGGCTCTTGGATTTCTTCTAGAAGTTTATTCATTATAAACATTCTGCCTTCTCTTGCCTGTTTTAAGGCGGTTGAAAGAATTTGCTTGTCAATCCCCTTTATCTTAATATCCATTTGAATAGCAGTTACACCCTTTTCAGTTCCTGTAACTTTAAAGTCCATATCGCCCAAGAAATCTTCAAGTCCTTGTATATCAGAAAGAACAGCAACTTTTCCGCTTTCATCATCTTTAATAAGCCCCATTGCAATACCTGCAACTGGACGTTTAATTGGAACGCCGCCATCCATCAATGCAAGCGTTGACCCACAAACAGAAGCCATTGATGATGAGCCGTTTGACGATAAAACTTCTGATACAAGTCTTAATGCATAAGGGAACTCTTCTTCAGTTGGAATAACGGGCTCAAGTGCTCTTTCAGCAAGTGCTCCATGCCCAATTTCACGCCTACCTGGGCTCTTGATTCCCCTAGCTTCACCTGTGGCATAGGCTGGCATATTATAGTGATGAACGTATCTATTGAATTCTTCGTCATCAAGCCCATCCAACTTTTGCATATCAGACACTGTGCCTAATGTTAAAGTTGTAAGCACTTGAGTTTGTCCGCGAGTGAATATTGCACTGCCATGAGTTCTTGGAAGAACGCCAGCTTCGCACCAAATCGGTCTTATTTCAGTAAGTTTTCTTCCGTCAGGTCTAACACCCTGATTTAAAATCTTAGCCCTTACCTTCTCTTTTGTCATTTTGTAAAGCACTTCACCAATATATTTCTCACTCTCTGGGAATTGTTCTGCAAAATGCTCCTTTGTGTCCTTGTCTACTTGGTCTTGTCTTGTTTGTCTTTCCTGTCTATCAAATGTGTCAAGTGCAAAGTCAAGTTTAGCATCTGCAAACTCTCTTACAGCTTTATTGATTTCTTCTGGAATAATCTCGTAAACAAGGTCTTGTGCTACAGGCTTACCAATTTCAGACTTAACTTTCTTTTGGAATTCCACTATCTTCTTTATTTCGTCATGGGCAAACATGATTGCATCAAGCATAGTCTCTTCTGGCACTTCTTGAGCACCAGCTTCCACCATTAAAACCGCCTCATCTGTTCCAGCTACAGTTAAATGAATAAGCGATTTTTCTCTTTCTTCACTATTTGGGTTTATTATAAATTTCCCATCTACTAAGCCTACCTGAACAGCACCTGTTGGCCCCATAAATGGAATGTCTGAAATAGTAAGGGCAAAACTTGAACCAAGCATTGCAAGAGGCTCTGGTGCAACATCAGGGTCAACTGACAATGCTGTTGCAACCACAACTACATCATTATAAAAGCCCTTTGGGAATAATGGTCTTAAAGGTCTATCAATTAGTCTAGAGGTTAAGATAGCCTTATCAGATGGTTTGCCTTCTCTCTTTTTAAATCCACCAGGAATTTTCCCCACTGAATACATTTTTTCTTCATAATCTACTTGTAGCGGGAAAAAGTCAATACCAGGTCTTGGCTCTTTTGACATTGTAGCGTTGACCATAACTACTGTTTCCCCACATTTTACAAGACAGCTGCCATTTGCTTGTTCACATAGTCTGCCTGTCTCAAACACCACCTTTTTGTTTCCAATTTCTATTTCAAAAATTTTTGCATCTTCTTTCATATTAACTCCTATTTTTTATAATTAAAAAAGGGACGATAAAAACATATCCCCCCCTTATTATTAAATTATTTAACTTCACGAATACCAAGTTCTTTGATTAGATTTCTATAAGCTTCAATATCTCTTTCTTTCAGATAAAGCAAGAAACCCTTTCTTTTACCAACCATTTGAAGTAGCCCACGGCGTGAGTGATTGTCTTTTGGATTAGCTTTAAGGTGTTCGTTTAAATGATTGATTCTTGCTGTAAGCAAAGCTACTTGAACTTGAACAGAACCTGTATCATTTTCAGAAAGCTTAAATTTATCAATAATCTCTTTCTTTTCCATTTCTTCCTCCTATTTGTTTTTTTCTCCTTTTACAAAGCAAAGCGTCAGAAGGTCTCAAGCAAAACTGTGCAAAAGGTCATCGACTGTTTTAGTATAACATAAATAAATTTATTTG
>CAWVLM010000032.1:0-24649 GCA_963930145.1 Clostridia bacterium | reverse complement strand
CAACAAATTCATGACGCTGACACGCCTTGCTTTGCAAGGCTAACAGCTATGAACCGCATACTTCGATATATAATACCTTGTATGCTTATGCTGCACCCTTAAAATTAGCAATTTTAAGGGAACCCATACCCCTCCCAACTTGGGCTCCCGCAAAATTTCTTAAATTTTGTGGGTAAATCTCCCCCTTCACTCTCGACAAAAAATCTTCTAGATTTTTTACCTCAATAAGGACCCGCAAGGGGTGAATTATATGCAAGCCCCTTTTTGTTTCTAGTATGGATTTTCTCTAGCACTTTTATGCAAAATTCGACTAGTTTTGCATTTTACACCCCTATTTTAGCAATTTAACAAATGTTTGTCTTAAGGGTGACGGCACAATGGCGTCACAAATTTAAAGATTTTTAAAAAAATTTTAAATTTGTGACATTTGTCGCATTTTTTGTGCCTTACAACTAGCTCTGCGAGCTTTGCGAGCGGGCTTTGCCGCGGGAGAGAAGGCACAAAAGGCTAACAAGCCTTTTGGAAGGCAAAACTCGTTTTGCCTTCTGTGCCGTTTTGATAAAACGGCACGTGCCTTCTCTCGCGGCGTAAGCCGCTCGCGATAGCCGCTATCGCGTCTATCTTTATACTATCAGTATACCCTTCCCGCAACGCGTGTCAAGCAATTTTAACAAATTTTTTAATTTTTTTTAAATTTTTTGCGGATTATCCGCTTTTTATCGTCTAGCCTATCCATAACATCTATTCCCCTTGTTCCATGCGAGCGGTGCCTTAGGCACTTTTTATCGTCTATATTGGGGTAACACCAAAATTTTTAAAATAAAATTGCAGGGTTTGAACCAGCAATTTTATTTTACCCTAACGGGAACGCTGACACGGCTCATGAGTGAGCCTAACAGCTAAAATTTCGGTTTTCCTCCCAACTCCTTTTCCACCCCAGCCAAAAATTTTCTAAATTTTTAGCTTAATGTTGAGCCTTCCCGGCTACATTTCTATAATGCCTAGTTTAGTAGTGGATTATCAGCTTACTTTCGTCTAGTCTATCCATAACGCCTAGTTTGTCAGTTCCAAATTGGGCTCTTCTTTTTTGATAATTTTTCCTATCTCCACTTTATATGAATAACTTTTTATATCTATAATTTCCTTGTTCTTTTTCATCTCAGTTTATAATTTTCTCCGCCGCAGGCAAGCGAATGAGTGATTTTTCAAAAAAATCACAATAGGCAAAACTTGTTTTGCCTATAAAAACTCAAAGAGCTTTTTCATTCGCTTGCCCTGCGGCGGAGAAAAAATATATGGTTATATCACACTATATCGGACCGCCGCCAAGCTTATGGCTTGGCGGCTTAGCCGCTTCTTATCGACTAGTGCATCCAAACGCTTATTTTTACTTGTTCCAGTGGCTTAGCCGCTTACTATCGTCAAGTCTGTCTATAACGCCTAATTCCCTTGTTCCAAGTGAGCGGAGATAAAGTTTATTCTTTTGGCACGCCTTGTCGGACAGTGATGCAAACTAAGTTTGCTCGCCGAGCGTAAGGCTCGAAAAAAGAAGAGCATAAACTCTTCTTCTAAAAATTGTTGTTTTATTTTTTTAGTTTTCAATAAGCTTTTTAAAGTCGTCTTCGCTGATTATCTTCACTCCAAGCGATTTTGCCTTATCAAGCTTGCTGCCTGCGTCTTCCCCTGCAAGCACATAGTCGGTGTTTTTTGACACTGACGAGCTGGTTCTGCCGCCCAAACTTTCAATTATATTTTCAACATCCTTTCGTGGCATTGAAAGCGTGCCTGTCAAAACAAAGGTCTTGTTTGCAATATTAGAGTTTACTGTTGTCTTTTCAGGCTCTTTGATTTTTACGCCCACTGTAAAGAGTTTGTTTATCTCTTCCCTATTAAAGTCATCTCTAAAGAAATTGTAAATATTGTCAGCGATTACCTGTCCTATATCATTGACCTTTAAAATCTCTTCCTTCTCGGCTGCCATAAGCTTGTCAAGGCTTGTAAAGTTCTTCGCAAGGTCTTTCGCCGTCTTGACGCCTACTTCAGAAATGCCTAGTGCGAACAAAAACCTATAAAAATCAACTTCTTTGCTTTTTTCTAGTGACGATATGATATTGTTTGCCTTTTTGTCTTGGAAATTTTCAAGTTGTTTTAGGTCTTCTTCTCTAAGCTTATATAAATCACTTGGAAGGCGGACATTGAGACTATCATACATCGCTTCTATGGTTTTTTCTGACAAGCCTTCAATATTAAAGGCGTCACGGCTTGTGAAATGGTTGAGCCTATCAACCACCTGAGCTTTGCAGCCCATATGATTTTCGCAAAATAGAAGCGGTCCCTTTTGCACAAGTTTTCTTCCACAGCTTGGGCAAGTCTCGGGCTGTACAATCTCTTTTGAATCATCATATTTCTCGGCAAGTCCCATAATTTCAGGTATGACTTCGTTGCTGCGGCGGACAAAAACCTTTGCGTTTTCATAGACATCCTTGCGGCGAATATCATCAATATTATTGAGCGTTGCCCTTCGAATTGTTGCCCCTGCAAGAACGACTGGTTCAAGCTCAGCAATAGGCGTCACCCTTCCACTTCTTCCCACCTGCCATGTGACAGATTTTAGAAGCGTTGTCGCTTCCTGAGCTTCAAATTTATATGCCATTGCCCACTTAGGAAATTTTGCGGTGAAACCTATCTCTTCTCTTGGAGCGACCTTGTTTATTTTGATAACCATGCCGTCAATCATGACATCAAGTTTGTTTTTTACAACATCTATTTCGTTTATGCAATGGATTATCTCATGCACATCTTTGCATAGTTTGAAATAATTGCCTGTTTGAAAGCCGTTTTCAATCAAAAATTCATGCATCTCTTGTTGAGTTGAAAAAGTCTTGCCTTCGCATAAAAGGATTGAATAGCAAAAGAAATCTAGATTGCGTTTTGCCGTTTCTCGTGCGTCAAGATTTCGTATTGCACCTGCAACTGCATTACGTGGGTTCTTAAGTTTTTCTTCAGCGGTCTTATTGTATCTTTCAAAGCTTTTATTTGTCATCATGCCTTCGCCTTGAACAATAAGCCTGCCTTTAAATTTTATCTGAAGGGGCACAGTTTTTATCGTTTTAACTTGCAGTGAAACATCTTCGCCAATCGTTCCATTGCCACGCGTTGTTGCAGAGACAAACTCGCCGTTTTGATATTCAATCACAAGGTTGAGCCCGTCAAACTTATACTCAACGGCAAAGTCGGTTCCGCCCGTTTCGCTTTCCATATCATTCACCCACTTTTCAAGATCGGCAAAATCTCTAACCTTATTAAGTGAATAAAGTGGAACTTCATGACGTTTTTTCGTGAAACCTTCAAGCACGGTGTCACCAACACGCTGGGTTGGAGAATATTGCAAAACTACACCTGTTTCTTTTTCAAGGTCAACAAGAGAATAGTAAAGCTTGTCATACTCGCTGTCTGAAATGGTTGGGTTGTCAAGCACATAGTAGTTATAATTATGCTTTTCAATTTCTTTGATAAGTTCTTTCATTTTCTGCAATTTTTCATCAGATTTCGACATAAAATTCCCCTTTTTATTATTTTTATATTTTAATTTATTTATTTTTAAATCAATAAAAATACAAAAACAAATAATTTTTAATTAAATATAATTTTAAAATATTTTTTAAATTTAGTGACTTTTAAATATTTTTATTTTAATAATTTTTAAAATCTTTTTTAATTTTAAAATAATATTTAATTATTTTCTACATTTTTCTTTAATTTTATTTTATTATTTATTTTTTTATTTAATTTTATTTTATTCATTTCCTAGAATATCAAGTGGTGCAAGTTCTAGCATTAAGCTTTTTTTGCCAAAATCTTCAAAGATTATATCGCCAACAAGTCCGTCATCTGAGATTGCCACAAGCTGACCTATGCCAAACCTTGGATGCTCCACTTTCTGCCCGATTTTATAGATAGACACATCTTTTCTCGGCTCTTTTTTCTCTTCTTTCTTTGCAAAGGTTTTATGGTCAAATGGGAAATCTTGGCTGCCGCCCATACTGCTTTTCACATAGTCGCCACCTGCATAAGGGTTTCTGCTTTTAGGATAATCTCCATAGCTGCGACTATAGCCATTATATGAGCGGTCTGCACTATATGCCTTATTGCCATTTTCGCCGCGTTCAAGAGACAAAAGTCCAAGTTCGCGACAGAACCTGCTTGGAGTTTGATACTGGCTTTCTCTATATAGGTATCTCTTTGAACAGTGCGACAAATATAGCCGTTCTTCTGCACGCGTCAAGGCAACATACATAAGACGGCGTTCTTCTTCAAGTTCATAATTATTATTTAAAGCCCTTGAGATAGGAAAGATACCTTCTTCAAGTCCGATAACAAACACCACCTTAAACTCAAGCCCCTTCACCGCGTGCACGGTTGCGATTGTAACTGCCCCGCCTTGCCCGATATCGTCTGTGTCAGAGCTTAGCGTTATGCTCTCTAAAAATTCGCCTAAACTTGCATCTGGATTTAGCGACTCGAACTCCTTGACTGACGAGACAAACTGGTCAACGTTCATAAGTCTATTTAGGTCTTCTTCGTCTTTGATATTATACGACTGTCTTATCTCAAATGAAGAAAGCACGCCTTCAACAAATTTTGAAAGTGGTTTTTGTGGCAATTCTTGGGCCTTTTTATAACCTTCTAGGAAGGGCAAAAACTTTTTGTAAAGTGCGGTGCTTTTTATTTTCTCAGAAAGAGCGTTCTCAAGTAGCGAGTTTGAATAGTCTAGCTCCTGCAATTTTGCAAGAGTGCCATCGCCTATGCCACGTTTTGGGAAGTTGATAATTCTTGCAAAGGACACATCATCTTTTGGGTTTGTGAAAAGCCTTAAATAGCCAATCACATTTTTGATTTCCACACGCTCATAGAATTTAAAGCCGCCGAAAATTCTATGTGGTATATTATAAAGCAAAAAGGCTTCTTCAAGATTTCGTGAGAGCGCGTTCATACGCATAAGCACTGCAATATCTTTATATTCATAGCCCTTAATTTCTACAAGATTTTGTATAGTTTTTGCAACAAATGTGGCTTCGTCCCGCTCATCATAGGCGTTATAAAGCGTTGGTTTTTCACCACCTTCTTTATCTGTCCACATATTTTTATTAAGGCGTGCGGTGTTATTTTTGATAACATTGTTTGCAATCTTGATTATCTCGCTTGTTGAGCGGTAGTTTCTTTCAAGTTTATAGGTTTTAAGGTCAGGAAAATCCTTTTTTAAATTGAATATATTTTGAAAGTTTGCACCCCGCCATGAATAGATGCACTGGTCTTCATCACCAACAACAAATAAATTTTTATGCACCGATGAGAGCATTTTTACAAGATTATACTGCACAAGGTTTGTATCTTGAAATTCGTCAACAAGCACATATTCAAAACGGTTTGCATAATAATCTAAAATCTGCGGAAAGGTTTTGAAAAGCTCAATGGTTTTGCAAAGCAGGTCATCAAAATCTAGTGCGTTGTTTTTCTTAAGTTTGTTTTGATATGCCGCTATACATCTGCCTATCTTTTGCATATCATATTCATCACTATGAGTATTTAGATATTCTTCTAAGCTTTGTCCGCCATTCTTCCAGTTTGACAAATGCTTTACAACTGCTTTTTTGATTTTGTCATCATCAACGCCGCTCTCTGCAAGCACTTCTTTGATAACCTTGTCGCTGTCACTTTCGCTATAGATTGAAAAGTCTCTTGTAAACGGCGGCATAACGTCTATTTCACGTCGCAAAATCTTGGCACACATTGAGTGAAAGGTGGAAATCCAAACTTTTTCAGCCCCGTCTACCATAGACATGATACGCTCCTTCATCTCACCCGCCGCCTTGTTTGTGAAAGTGATAGCAAGTATACGATAAGGGTCGACTCCACACTCCTTGATAAGATATGCCACCCTATGAGTGAGAAGTCTGGTCTTTCCAGAGCCTGCCCCTGCTGTAACTAAAACCGCCCCCTTAGTTTCTTTAAGGGGTGCGAGCTGTTCTTCATTTAGTGAGTTTATGTCGTATTTCATAGGCTTATTATAGCAGTTTTACAAGTTAAAAGCAAATAATCGATAAATTAACTTTACGATTTATATTATTTTTATTTGATAAATTTAGACTATTTTTCATTTAATTTACATGCTTAAAATAAATAATTAACAAACATTGTCAAGAAAAAACAACCCTTGAATAAGGGTTGTTTAAATGAATATGTCTATAGGAGTATGCAAAGCACCCCGCCTTTGCCTTCATTGACTATTCTTGAAAGCGTTTTTCTCATCTTCTTTTGTGCTTCAACTGGCATTGTGACAATCTTTGCATTGATATTGTCGCCAACCAAAGTAAATAAGCTCTTGCCCAAGATATTTGTATCCCAAATTGATTGCGGGTCGTTTTCAAACTGGTCGACAATATTCTTTGCAAGGTCTTGGCTTTGGTCTTCAGTGCCAACAAGCGGAGTCACTTCTGTTTCTACGTCAACTCGCATGATATGCAAACTTGGTGCTGATGCCTTGATTTTAACGCCGAAACGGTTGCCCTGCCTGATAATTTCAGGTTCGCCAAGTTCTAGGTCTTCTCTTCGCGGCTCAACAATACCATAGCCCGTCTGTTTTACTTCTTCTAAAGCACCCTTGATTTTGTCATATTCAATTTTCGCAAAAGCAAGCTCTTTGATATAGCTGACAAGCTCAAAATCATCTTTGATTTCAAAGCCACATTCATCTGAAAGAACGCGATAGAAAAGTCCGTCCTTTGGTATAACATTAAATCGAACAACGCCGTTCCCCGCATCTATGGTTGACACTGTGATAGGGTCAAAGCATCCGCTTTCGGCAAAGGCAATTTGACTTTTCTCGGCATCACTAAGTTTAAGCATGTTAGAGCCAAGTTTTCTCATCTCGCTTGCAATTTCAGTTATAATATCGCTGTTAAAGTCAAGTGCTCTCAGCCACTCAGGCATTTGAATTTGAATAGACTGCACTGGAAACTCCATTAAAATATTTGCAACAATCTTGTCAACATCTTCATCTTTAAGCTCTTGTGCGTTTAGCGGAATAACTGGCACATTATATTTTTCATTTAGTGCTGTTGTAAGCTTTTTGGCTTCATTATTATTTGGGTTTTTGCAGTTCAGCACAATAACAAATGGCTTTCCGCATTCTTTAAGTTCTTTTACCACCCGCTCTTCAGCTTCAACATAGCTAGAACGTGGAATTTCTGTGATACTACCATCGGTTGTGACACAGATACCTATTGTGGAATGCTCCTTGATAACTTTATTTGTGCCAAGCTCAGCGGCTTCTTCAAAAGGAAGTTCATCTTCTGACCACGGAGTTTTGACAAGTCTTGGTTTATCGTCTTCAGTGTGTCCCATAACACCACTGACAAGATAGCCAACGCAGTCAATCATTCTAACCTTCATCTCGGCGTTTGCCACCTTGATTTTAACAGCTTCATTAGGCACAAAATGTGGCTGAGTTGTCATGATTGTTTTGCCGTCAGCCGACTGTGGAAGCTCGTCAAGTGTACGCTCTTTTGCATTCTTTTCGGAGATATTCGGAAGGACAAGTTTTTGCATAAAATTTGTAATAAATGTGGACTTGCCCACCCTGACAGGACCAACAACACCTATATAAATATCGCCGTTTGTTCTGGTTTTTATATCATCATAAATTTGGAATTTTTCCATAATTTTTGCCTCCTATGCGACAAGATAATGTATGATGATAATTTGAAAAATATAACCATTTGAAAAAAGTATTGTTAGGTTGAATATAAAAAGTGAATTGGAGTTTATAATAATCAGGGGATTACGCCCGAGAATACAAAAACTCGCTTGCGAGTTTTTAAAAAAAGGCAAGCTTGCCTTTTTTCGACGCAGCTGCCTTGCGGCAGCTGCGTCGGTATTCTCGGGCTTATAGACCCTAAACAAACTAAACCTGTCGGATTATCTAAATATATTTATAAAAATTAAATCCATTAGCATCGCCTATTACCAAGCACTTCTAGCAATAACAGCCCTTATATATTTTTATAAAAATCAAAATTGTTAACTTAAATAAATATACTATATAAAAAATAGCTTTAAAATATTTTATTAAAGCTATTTTTTACTTATTTATTTTCTCCATTATTTTGAGATATATTTTCTTGCGGCTCCCCGTTTTTTATATCGCTAGTTTCTTGCTCGACCTTTTGGGATGTGTCGCTAAAATTTGACTTTTCTTGCTCGTCAACACTGACTATTGCCTCTGGTTTTGCATTAGAAACTTGGTCTTCTTCAATTATCTGTTCACCCTTTTTGTGACAGAACACAGCTTTAAGTTTGCTTTTAAAATCAATCTTATTCTCGGTATGGGTTATCAGTCTCTTAATATTTCCCCTATGCATGAAAAGCATAAGAGCATAAAGCACCCAAATTATCGCAGTGATAGCTATTGCATGCGAAAGCGGCATTTCGTGTGAAATAAGATATAGCCAAATATATAAAGTGTAAGCAATCGACAGACCGCCAATATATGTGAAAGAAATCACACATGCATAACTTACAAACAAGAATAATATAAAACAAACAACAAACCAGCCTAGCCCTACATACCAAAGACTAGAAAATAGGAAAATTCCTGCAAAGCAGGCGACCCCCTTTCCGCCTTTAAATTTAGACCAAACAGGGAAGATATATCCAAGCAAAATAAAGAAACCTGACACAAAATATATAAGCTGCCCGTATTGTGGAAAAATTGCTTGAAAAACAAAGCAAGTCAAGCCTGACTTAACAACTTCAGCCACAAAAGTAGCAAGAGCAAGCACAAAGCCAAAAGAACGGAGCATATTCATCGTTCCAGGATTGCCGCTGCCCACTTTTGTGATATCTTTACGGCGATAATGCCAGGCTATAATCTTTGAAAAGTTGATTGTTCCCACAAAATATGAAATAAACGCCACAAGAACAAAATATAAAATATCATCAAGCATCTATTCGTCCCCCTTTCCTTTAAACACAAATTTTATAGGCGTTCCTGAAAAATCAATTCGCTCGCGGAACCTGTTTTCAAGATAGCGGCGATAGGCAAAATTGATATATTTCGGGTCATTGACAAAAAGCACAAAGGTTGGCGGATTGGTCGACGCCTGAGTGATATATTTGATTTTAACGCGATTGCCATTATGTGCTGGCGGCTCATAATTTAAAATTGCTTCATGCAGTAGGTCGTTAAGAAGCCCTGTCGTTATACGCTTTGAAGAATTTTCATAGCTCTTAACTGCATTTTCCATTATCTGTCCAACACTTGCGCCAGTGAGAGCAGAAACAAAAATCACCTTAAAATAGCTCATAAAGGCAAGACTTTCTGAAAGCATTTTCATATACTGCTCTTTGCTCTTAGACTTTATGTCCCACTTGTTTACCACAATCACGCTTGGCTTGCCCGCTTCGTCAACATAGCCAGCTATGCGAACATCTTGTTCTGAAATCATCTCTTGCGAGCCGTCAACCACGATTAGCACAACGTCAGCTTCGTCAATCGCCGACATCGTTCGCAGCACTGAATAGCCTTCCACCGACTCTTTTTCAACCGAGCGTTGTCTTCTTAGCCCTGCGGTATCAACAAGAGCAAAGTCTTTTTTATTGTATTTGAAAGGAACAAGCACGGCATCTCGTGTTGTGCCTTCTATGCCGCTGACAACCACGCGTTCACTGCCAATCAAGCGATTGACAAGCGAGCTTTTTCCAACATTAGGACGCCCAACAATAGCAATTTTTGTGACATTTTCGTCATTTTTATCTGCACGCTCTTTAAAATTAGCGACAATAGCGTCTAAGACATCCCCTAAACCCTTACTTTGCATAACGCTCATAGGATGCGGCTCGCCAAGTCCAAGACTATAAAAGTCATAAGTCTTTTCAATTTCAAAGTTGTCAAGTTTATTGACAACTAAAACGACTGGAGTTTTGCTTTTATGCAAAATTTCAGCCACTTCTTCATCATTTGTTGTAACGCCGTCTCTGCCATCGACCAAAAACACAATCACATCAGCTTCACTGATTGCAATCTGTGCCTGTTTTTTGATAGCTTTTTGGAAAGCATCTTCGCTGCGGTCATCAATACCACCTGTATCAACTAAGGTAAAAGCATGCCCACTCCATTCAGCGTCAGCATAGATTCTATCACGTGTAACACCTGGGGTATCGTCGACAATGCTTATTCGTTTGCCACAAATTTTATTAAAAAAAGTGCTTTTGCCCACATTCGGTCTACCAATAACAGCAACAATAGGCTTATACATAAATCTCCTTCTTATATAGATTAGCATATTTGAAGGACAAAAAGCAAATAAAATTAAGACTAGAGAAAAAGTCGCGTGTTTTATTTGCTGGCAAGTTATAAACAAATTCAAGCCTAAACACGAAAAGTTTTCATTTTAATTTAATAAGACCAACCCCTAGCTAGAAAAGTTTGCAAAAGTTTTTTAATTTAATACACGAAAAAACTCACCACTTTAGGTGAGCTTTTAGTTATTTATCACTTTTCTTTGTGTTTTGAGTGGTCGATGCTTTTGTTGTCGATGTTTTTGTGCCAGCGGTTTTGGTTGTTTTAGTGTCCTTTGCCGCAGGGCTTGTTTTTGGCTCTTCGGTCTTTGCTTTGCTTGAAGAACTCTTTTCATCAGCCTTTACGCTAGCCTTGCTCTCAGTCTTTGCATCAGCTTTCTTTGCGTCAACCTTGCTCTCAGCTTTTGCCTCAGGCTTTGCATTTTCTGCTTGTGCCTGTTTCTTTTCTTCAGCCTTAGTTTCTGGCTTTGCGTTTGCTGTTTTATTTTCTGTAGTTTGTGCCGTCTTTGCACTTTCGGTTTTTACGTTTGTGTCGGCAGGTTTTGCTTGCGTGCTGCCAACAGGTTTTGCTATCGTAGGCTTTACAGGTGGCTTAGGTGGAACAGCATTTGTCTGAACTTTCGCTTGTGCCGTTTCAGCCTTTGCACTATCTTCGCTTTCAAGTTTTTTCATTTGTTTTTCAAACTCAGCCATCGAGCTTTCACTAAGTCCCCTATCTTTAGGAGCTTCAACTGTACTATTCTTAATTTCCTGATTGTTGTTTATAGTTTGCATAAGAGCAGCTTCCATCTCTTGTTGCTCACGTTTTTGTTTTATCATCCTGTCAACTGTATCGATGATGCTTAAAAGAAGCATAAAGAGCACGATACAAGACGGAACAACAACAAGCACGATTATACCAACGCTGCTTGAAATAAATTCAAGGAAGCCTGCAAGCCCGCTGTCTGTGTAGATACCAACAACGTAGTCAGCACGCGTATATTTGTCAGCGGCAGCATTGCTTGTGCCTTGAGTTTGAAACCATGTGTAACCTTGACTGTCAACTTGAATGTCTACGACCTGGTGGAAAATTATATTTGAATCAAAACTTTTTTCGCCTGTTTTAAAGTCAAGCACATTATCACTGCCATTAAAGTCTGATTGAACAATAGGACAATAATAGAATGCAACAATGTCGCCAATTTCAATTTCAGAAATATTAACTTTTTTAAGAACAGCAACGTCTCCTTTTTCAAAACCTTCAGAGAGAACTTCGCCGTCTTTATAGGCAGGGTCTTTCATAGAGCTTGATAAAATTCTCACATAAGACTGCCCAAAGAAGGATGGCACTTTGTTATTTGCAACGCTTCCAAAACCATAAATCATAAAGATTATAAGAAGCACCATAACAATGCCAAACAGTACATTGGATATGATATTTAATATCTTTGACCTTTTCTTTCTATCTTCCACTTTTATTCTCCTTATTTTCAAACTGAAAAATTATAATTACACCCCTATCTCAACATTTGTACAAGATATTGTTATATCAAGAATATCGTTTACTGAGCGACCTGGATCTTTCACCGTGAACGATAAAACATAGGTTATGCTGCTATAGGCACTAAGTCTTGCCGTTCTTTCAAGCTCGCCAATATCATCACTATTGCCATTGCGATAAGACTCTTCTACCATGTTGACATTACCTGTGGTGGTTTGATTATCAAACACAAGGTCAAGAGCATTGTATTGACTATTGTTGAAAATGGTGATACTGATTGTTATCTCACTAAACTCGTCATCAAACACAAGGTTAATATTTTGCCATGATTGATGTTCTGACTGGCTTTCTGGAGTGATGATGATAGGCTCAAGGCTAGGTGGGTTTTCCATACCTTCAATAGTTGATGTGGCTTCTATATTGACGTTTGTGCCGTCAATTTCGATAGTGCCAGTTCTCTCTTTTATAACAAAATAAAGAGTAACCCCAATGATGAGAAGTATTATAACAATAACTAAAGAAATTATTGATATAACAAGCTGGGTTTTTGATGTTCCTTTTTCGTTATTTTTTGATACCATAATTTTTCTCCTATCTTAGTTTAACATTTTTTTATAAAATTATAAAATAATTTTTCACATTTTTGACAAAAATATAAAAATTTTTACATTTTTAAAGAAGAATAGAATTAAAACCATCAATTTGTACACGCATTTTATGTTATTTTGCCGTCATTTTTTTAAATACCTAATTGTTTGCATATATCTTTCGCGATATTTAGGTAAGCTTTATGTGCAACCTTGTTTGACAAATGGTCAGCTTGTGCAATTTTTATCGATTGATAATGATTTTGGTCCTTTTCGCTTAGCTTATCTTTAATTATATTTGCCTTTTCCCCAAAAAAGACAATATATTTTGCGTTTTGAAGCTTACTATGCAAATTATCAACTTCTGTGTTTAGACAACATAGACAGGCTTCCGTGTCATTTTGACAACATTTGCAGCCCATTATATCATCTTGAACATTATAGCCTTTATAATGTACGCGGCAACTTGCATTTGCCAGTAGATATTTATAGCGATCGGTCGAATTAAATATAGTTGGGTTTATCTTGTTAAGCTCTACAAGAAGCTTATCTAAATTTTTGCCAGTATCGCCAGCAAGCAAGGATTCATGACGCTTGCAAACTTTACATGTACTCGTTTTCTTAAAATTTATATATTTTTCAAGTTCCTTTTTCCCAGGGCAAGAAAACACAAAAGCTATATCTGTAATCTCGCCAACATGGCAAGGAACTATTTCTCGATTATAATAGACAGAAAGAATCTCTTTATTTGTTCGCTTTTTTCTCTTTTGATTATTTTCTAAATTTTGAGCTTTGCTATCTGCTGAAACATTTGGAATTTGATTTTTACACATTTGCTCATTTTTCTCCTTTTTTATCACTATAAACAAAAAATCTTATAGGGTCACCTATAAGACTTTTATTTGCAGCATCAATTTTTGTTTTTTTATTTGTTATGCTTTAGCAACGTTTGCAAGAGCAAAAGCAGCTGTCCAAGCACCATTTGTAACAGAAAGAGCAGGATTATCAAGTTGAATTGTCATTGTGATAACAACAGATTGAGTAGCTGCTACTGTTATAGGTGCAGTTGTTAACTCTTTATTACCAGCACTATTTAAATTGTATTGAACTTGACCATTAAGGCTGATGTTAGTTCCTGTTGCGCTTGGCAATGTTGAAGCAGTAAGAGTGAGAGCACGTTCTGTACTGTCGTTTACAACTGTGATTGTGATAACAATATCAGTGTCTTGATCAGCAAATGATAAGTCGATATCATCCTTTGCCCAAGTGTTATCAGGAGCAGTTGTTGAAGATGTAAATGAATGTGTGTAATCACCAGTTCCATTTACAGTAGCATCTTGCTCTGAACCACTAACAGATACAGAAACAGTTGCAAGTACGTGATCAGAAGTAAATGAAATAGAACCGCCTAAGTTAACAGTTGCTGAGCTTGCTGCAAGAACACCAACAACCATAAGAGCGAGAACCATTACAAATGCTGCGACTGTAGAAACAAGTTTTGCTTTTAATGACATAATTTTTACCTCCTTTTATTATGCTAGTTATATTTTAACCATATCACAATTTTTTGTCAAATAATTTTGTCGATTTTTCTTAAATTTTTTTAACTTTTTTTGAAAATTTTGTTATTTTTTTAGCAAGCTATAATCTAAAAAAAATAAAATTGCATAAAGGTTAAAGCCATAACTACTAAAAGCTTATCTTATTCTTTGCAAAATTAGTCTATTTATACAAAAAACTCACATTCTTGCAAAATTTGTTGAAAATTAGCGGAAATCTTGGGGTAACACTTGGGGTAACACCAAATATAAAAGCCCGAGAATACAGATGCAAAGGTCTTTGCGTCCAAAAAGGCGGAGCCTTTTTTAAAAACTCGCAAGAGTTTTTGTATTCTCGGGCGAAACCCATGCTATATATAATGTATATAATATATATAATATATACTATATATATAATATAGATAAAATCAAATAATAGACGGCGTTTTCTTGAAGCATTGCACCAGACTTAATCGCGTAGTCCACCTGTTCAAGAAGGGCATAGATTTTTTTAAGTTGCATTTTTGAAAAGTTCTTCACCTGCTGACGCTGTTTAGAGATTGCAAATTCTTTCACTCCAAGCAGAGACGCAAGGTTTTTATCATCCATATCAGCGGTTGAGATAAAGAACAATCTTCTAAAGTGGCTGGTGATAAGCCCCAAAAGCCCCTGTTCTTTAGACATTTGGTTAAGAATAGTTAGAGCTTTGTCTGCGTTCTTCTTGCCAAGAGCGTCAGTAAGTTCAAACACAACATACTCGCTATCTTTAGTTACAAGTTCTTCCACAAGTTTTTTTGTCACCAAGCTTTCGTTAAGGTCATAATAGCAAAGTTTATCAATCTCGTTGTTGACACGTGAAAGATAGCCATTGCAATAATCAAGCAGTGTGTCAACTGCTTCTGCTGATATTTGTTTGCCGCGTTTAGTAAACTCATTTACCACCACAGCGGACGCGGTATACTTATCAAATCTGCGGCAGTCAACAAAGGCACAATCATTTTTTATAAATTCAAACTTATTAAAGTAGTCAAATATCACAATCACAGTGGTCTTTGCAGGGTTTTTGAGATACTCTTGAAGGAGTTTTTTATCGCTCTCTCCCACTTTTGCAACATTTTTGACAACAACTAGCTTATAGTCACTCGCCATTGGCACAACTTCAGCGGCAGATAACAGGGCTTGCATAGAAAAATTTTCATCATCAAACTTTATGATATCAAAATCTTCAAGACCGATATTGCAAGCTTTTTTTATCATGGAAAAAGCTCTATCATAGAGATAGAGATCTTCGCCTTCAAGCAAATAGCAACCATCTAAGCCATTTTTCAGGCGTGTTTTTAAAGTTTTCAATCAAGTCTCCTTACATCAAAACCAAGCTGTTGTTTTTCAAATAGCATATTGCCATCGCTAGCAAAATCATAGGTTGTCTCGCTATTTCTGACACTCGCAACTGAGAGATAGCTTTCGTCTGCAAGCATAAAATTGTCGCCTGCCACCACAATATCAGGGTCATACAAGCCTATAACTTGCTTGCAAGCTTCTATATCATTATAACCAATTTCTTCGCCGCTTGCAACAAAAACTGAAGTGTCGTCAAAATTTACATAGACGCCCAAGCACCTGCCGCCAAAGTCCACATAAACAAACCGAAATTCACCCGCCTGCATAAGCTGCCCCTTCTGTGCTATATAGATATCATCCTTTTCCTTCTCGCCTTCAAGGCATATAAAATAGGTGACACCATACTCTTCCTTATCTTTCACCTTTTCAGCTGTGAGAACGTCAAACGATATATAATAGTCAACCTTATCAACATTATATTTATTCATAACGCGACTTAAAATATAGTTGTCTCCTATCGCCATAGTCTGTCCGCCCGAGCCCACCAAAAGCGTACATTCTTGCCCATATGAGTTAAGATAGAACACGCCAGAGTTTAGCATATTTTCAAATGTCGCAAAGCCAAACGAAAAGGTCAAGCATAGGATGAGTGCCGAGCAAGCCAAAAACTTATTAAGCGGTTTTTGCATGAAATAGGCACCTGCAACAAAGAGTAGCAGAAAGAAGAAAAAGGTTACAGCAAGTGCCATTGGGGTCAGTTTAACCTGCAATGCCGTATCTGAGAAAATAAAGGCTATAAACTTGGTCGCCGTCAGTCCCCAGTCGACAAGCACGTAGGAGAAAGACAAGAAAGGCATCAAAAGGCACAAGAAAGATATCACAAACAGATATGGATACAAAACTGCAAAGAGTGGAACGACGAAAAGGTTGATAACAAAGGATAGAAGGTTCAAGCTTGACTGAAAGCTTGCCAAAAATGGTAAAATTGCAAGTTGAGCGGCAAGAGATACAGAGATATACGATGCAACCCATCTTGGCATACACTTTTTAAACCACTTATAAAATAGCGGCTGCAAAAGCACGATGCCACAAACGCATGCAACCGACATCAAAAAACCAGCATCAAACGCAGTCAATGGTGAACAGATAAGCACTATAAACCCAGCAAGCCCTGTTGAGTTTAGCACGTCGTATCGCCTGCCACTGATTTTTGCCAGCATTATAATCACGCCCATAACTGCCGCTCTAAAGACTGACGGTGCAAAATTGCAAAAATATGTGTAGACTAAAATCACTATAACCGTGACTGTGAAATTAAGATATCTATTGCACTTGCAAAGTTTCAAAAAGCCATAGATAAGCGTTATCAAAAACGCAATATTAAGTCCGCTTACAGTGATGATATGAATGATTCCTGAATTGCGGTAGCCTCCGTTGACTTCAAAGCTTATGCCAGAGTCGTCACCAAACAGCACTGCATAGGCAACCGCGGCGTTTTCTTCGCTCATGTTGTCATATATTTGAGCTTTGATTGACTGTCTGACGTCTTCGTCAAAATACGTCCAGCCTTCAGTGATAACAACGTCTGAGGTGCTTATTGAAAGTGTGTAGCCAAGCTTTGCCCGATAAGTTGACGCCGACATGCTGCCTAAGGTGAAAAGCGGTATGGTTTCCACAGTGCTTTCAAAAGCAAGCATATCACCTATCTCTAGCACTTGACTGCCCTTTGAGAAGGTTGCTTCAATATTCTTTGCCTTTTCTCCGTTTATTGTGACATTGTCAAGAATGGCAACATAGCCATACTGCGTTTCTTCAAAGCTGTCGCTTACCCTGCCAACAACACTGACCACCCCGCTATATTCTTTCACCTTATAGCTTGCTTCGCCTATAAAATACAGCCCATTGCCAAGAAAGAAAAAGGCAAACAAGAGTGCCAAAATTTTATATTTTCTTTTATAGATTAAATAGCCGCCGAGTGCAAGCAAACTTAGAAGCACGAGAACAAGCGTTTCAATATCGCCATGATAAAGTTCTCTTGCCACGACTATGCCAAACAAGAAAATCAAAAAAGGATAAAATATATAACGAAAATTGACAAATCTTTTTGTGTTCATCTAAGTGCCTATTATTCTTTTATATTTTAGCAAAACTGCCGTGATTTACAAAACATTTAGCTTTTTTAATAAAAAATTGGTCGAAAAAACGCGAAAAAACTGTGTTTTTCTTAAAATATTTCTTTATTTTTATAACACGCTAGTAAAAAGTGTGAAATATTTAACTTTTTTATAACAAAAAAGGCAGCTTTTGTAGCCGCCAATTTTTCTATTATGATTGATATGGATCTTCTGACGTGTCCATGAAAGCAAGCCCTGTGTAGAACTTATAGTTTGTATCATAGTCGCCCGCCTTCTTTATAACCTTATAGGTTATTTCAAGATAGTCGCAGCCGTCCGCACCTGAGAACATTGCTGGGTTAAATCGTCCAGATGTGTATGTGTAGCCATCTTCAAGCTCATCGGTATCATACTCTGGGTTAGTGCCGAACTCGACAATCTCATAATATTTTCTAACATCTGTGGTGCCTACAATCACAAGTGGATTTGTTGAAACGTAAGGTGCGCCCGAATAATTGCCGTCTGTCCCGACATCGGTCATAAGAATGCTATCGCCTATGTCGGTTTTGAAAGCACCAACAAGAAGCTGACCAAGGTCATCAAACATAATGCCACTACAATGCCCCTTCGGAGCACTTTCGCCATCTCCGCCGTCACCTTCTTCACAATATATAAAGTCAAGGTCATAAGGTCCGTCAAAGACTCTCACCTGTTTTGAGTCGAGAACTGTTCGCGTGTCAGTGGCGTTGTTATAATAGTTAACGTCCACAATTATATCAATATATTGCTCGCCATATACACCTTCTTCTGTGCCGTCAAGGTCGGCATCATATTTGAGTGCAACCCATAAGCCGTCAACATAGGTCTCTTCGTTTAGCATGATTGCAACCGATTGATATTCAAGTGGAAGAAGAGTTTTAAGGTCTGAAACACTGCTATCTTCGCTTGGGGCTGGAAAATTGGTGTCATCTTGAATGAAGAACATATTTCCCGCATATTCCATAATGTTTGAAGCAAGGAAACGCTGGTCTATGGTAACGTCTTCGCCGTCTTCAGTTGTACCGATTGACACAAGCTCGCAAACGCTATCCATAATATTTTGAACAGCTGTGCGATAGTCTCTGCCCAAGGCGTTTTCAGAACGCTGAGCGTTAGTGAAACTATAGCCAACTATTTTATAGTCTTCTGTAACATATTCTACAACATTGTCTGTATAAAAAGTAAACATATCATCATTATTAACCGCAGTTTCGCCAATAATATTATCTAGTATCCAGTTTTCAATCTTTGTAATCTGTCTGTCCGCTAAGCCAACATAAGGTCCAAGTCGTGAAAATACATATTTTGCATGTTCAAGTGCAACATCAACACTTGTTTTTTCGCCTTCTGGTTGAAAACCTGTAACCTTGACAGTATACTGTCCAGTATAATTTCCGCTATCATCTTTTTCATGATCTATGGTAATTTCAGCAGGATCAAGGTCAACTGCATAACAATAGATTGCGTATTCAAGAGCTTTGGTATATTGTGAGTAACTGCTTTCATCGGCAGCATCGCTAGAAGAAGATAGAAATAGGGTTTGATAATAGTCACTATTAAAAGTACCTGCAGTTGTATAAAATGAATTTATGGCTTCAGTGATGTCATTTTGCTCTTCATTTATCACTCCATTAACATTTTTATAAACCCTACCATCTTGAGTAACAATAAACACATCATCTCTATTTTCTTTATCATTTACATATGGCATTATAGAGTCTACTTCAGAGCTAATTGTCCATTTCCATTTTACATTTGCATCAGCACCTACAACGTAATAAGGACTAACACCAGTTTCATCTATTTCTTGAACATCTCCAATAACGTCTGTTATATTGTTATTGGAGTCTACTGTAACCTTTTGGCTATGTGTCACATATCCCAAACTATCCACTTGATAGCGGATGCTATCATATAGATAACTTGTCATATCCATCCCCCAAGGCGTATCTGTTGCTTCATCATTAAAGTTTGGCAATCGAGATACTATTGTATCAGTATTATTAAACCAACCATAAATTCGAAACAAATCTTGCATAATATAATATGCATACTTGCCATAATAATTATTTATCTCACCTTCTTCCGCACCAGAGCCAACATTATAGTCATAACTATCAGGACGATATAGCACCTTTGTGCCATACATATCAACGGTCAGGTTATCTTGAAAATCTTCGTCGTCAAAAACGCCGTCATCGTCGCCTTCCCAGCCTTCAGGATTCCCAGGCATACCAAGGCAGCCCACACTGATAAAGGCAAAGCATATAATCATGCAAATTACCAAAATCTTAAATAAAATACTTTTTGTTTTTCCCCTTTCCATAGTTATATTTTACCCTATAAATAAATAAAAATCAACTTTTTTATAAAATATATCACATAAAAACAAAAAAGACGAAATTTATCGCCTTTTTTGTAATTTTAGTAGTCTAGATTATATTCTTCTGTTTCACCCTTATCATTAGTGTAAACGATTTTATATCTCGTTGCTGTCACAGTCTCTTTCTCTGGTAAGTCTACATTTTCTAGAACTGTTCCTATAAATTTCCCATTTTTAGCAGCACTTTCAACTTCATAATATAAGCCATCTTTTAAATTATCTTTTAATGTTTTGTCAGTATTATCATTTTGAGTTTCTTTAATTTTTATATTAATTTCTTCATAACCATTTTCAGTTAAATTCATCACTACAATGTCTCTTGCGGTTCCACCCAATGTAGTATTTACTGACGATCCATTATCTTTTATAAATGACTTTGTATTTTTATCAACTGCTGAAATAATTCCATCAGCTGCAAGCTTTGTGTTGACTGCATCTTTTAACTCTTTACGCGACTCTTGAATTGTTGAATTATAGCTAAATGTATAGTCTGTAGAATATTTTGCTCCACCTCTAATGGCTGTATCAAAAGCTTCGTCAAGATTATCAATATCAGGACCTTCAGTCAATAAATCGGCTAAAGTTATATCTAATTTAGGTTCTACATTTGATATTCTATAAGTTTTTAATGTGTCTGAATCTTTATAGAAAAAGTGGAGTCTAATGTTGTCTATAATGCCATCATTGTTAGAGTCTACTATTTCCCATTTTTCATCTTCAACCTTACTTAAATCATAATTTGTCCCAACTGTTTTATACAACATATCTTTATATAAATTGTCATTCAAAGTAGCCGCCACCATCGCTTGATACTCTTCATTACCTTCTTGCATAAGTTCTTCTAAAGTTGTTGGAACTTCAGGCTCTGGTGGTGGATTATCTGGATTGTCAGGTTGGTCTGGGTCATCTGGGTCTGGGTCTACAGGTTGATCAGGATCGTCTGGATCAGGATCGTCTGGATCTGGGTCTACAGGTTGATCAGGATCATCAGGGTCTGGATCGACAGGTTGATCAGGATCATCTGGATCTGGGTCAACTGGCTGATCAGGATCATCAGGGTCTGGATCGATTGGTTGCACTATTGGTGGTGGTTCTGGAGCTGGTTCAGATGGACCACATGCTGTCATTGTAAATACAACGCCAACAAATAAAGTGGCAGCCACAGCAGCTATACTAATAGCACTTAATACTTTCTTAAAAAATTTCATTTTATATGGTTTTGTTGATTTCACAATACCATTCTCCTTAATTTCTTTCATATTATTTCTCCCTCTACGTTTATTATAGCACACATAATTTAAAAATCAAGACTTTTTTGAAATTATGTGTCTAGCCTTTTCGCAGATAAAGAGCTGCATAGCAAATATATAATTGTTGCGACTTTTATTGAACTTAATTATAACATAATAAGCTGACAAATAATAAAATATTTTTTGCTTTTTCTTTAAAAAATATGCCAGTTTTTCTTTATTTTTGCTTTAATAAATATGAGAACTTGTATTATATCTTGCACTTTCTAAGTTTTAAGTGCAACCTTATAAATATAGTAAATTTATGGTTTTATAAAAAAGCGGCAAGAAAGTCAGGCGAAATCGCCTGCAAAAAAGCGTGGATACGCTTTTTTGTGGTTTCTGCATGGGTGCCTTGCAGGAACACTTTCTTGCCGCTAATTTTGTTTTAGTTAATCTTTATGCTCAAAGTCTCTATTAGGCTCTCCGCTTGAAAAATCTTCACTGTCATTTTCGTCATTATTTGAAGAATTTTCTTCATTATTTATATTATTTTCGTTATTCTCTTGCTCATTTGTTTTGTTTTCGCTGGAGTCGTCTTTCTTAGGCATAGAAACCACGCCTAAAACAACAAGCACACCAGCAAACGCCATGATTAGTCCTGAAACAAGGTCGTTATCAATAGAAAAGCCAAAACAATCACCAAGAGCATTAAGAAAAATGACAACCCCACCTGAAAGTGCAGTCCAAAAGCCATAAGATTTAAATCTCTTCATTTTCTCTCCTTTTAACAAGCTCGACAAGCTCGCTCACTTGGTCTCTTAAATCGCTAAGTACGCTTAAACTTGCAGCAAGCGTCTCTATAGTTTCACGATAACTCTCTTCACGTTTTGCGCTATCTTTAAGTTGATAGAAGAAAAGAAAGACAAAAAGCATAGCAAAAATACCATAACTGACAACATTTTTTATAAATTCAGACCAGAAGTCCATTGATTATTCTCCTTTTTTGTTATATTGAGAACATCTTTGAAAATTTCTTCTTCCCTTTCGATTTCGGCGATCCTAACCGATTTTATATAGTTTTTATAGACAAGTTTCATTGAACAACACTCGCAGTAAGCACAACATTTGAAATATCAATATCGCCATGTGCCACAATCTTCACAGAAAATTCATTACCTAAAACGTTGGTTCTTATTTTTTGGATATCTTCCTTGCCTGTTATGCTATAAGCTTTTGTCATAGTCTCTGACGCAATAGTGATCGTTGCATCACTTTTTGACTTTATAGCCACACTTTTTATTCTTTTCTTTTGACCATGATAGCCAAGGTCATTTTTGGTGCTTTGCCATAGGTTTGCAAGATCGCTTCCAAAAAGTTTACCATCACGGGTAAGCTGACCAATTTTGCCTTTATACTGATTATTAAAGCAGGCAACAAGCTTAGCTTTTAGCGGGTTGTTTAGTGCAAGCACCTGATTTATATCCACGCCGCGAACGATATCAACATGCTCAGTTTGATAGTCATAGATGATAAGTGCATTGTTCACATAGCTGTCAGAATAATTTTCGCATCCCACTTTTGTATCGTCATTAAAATCGCACTTGCAAGCAAGATAATATTTGCCGTCAAAGCTAGTTGCCCAGCACCTTGTCTGGTCGCATGCCTTTATAAAATCTATACAATCAATTTTCACGTCTTTCACGCTTGAGCCATTAAAGGACTTAAGCCCTGACCGCTCTAGAAAATACACGTTGTCGCCACCCTGAGCTATAGAATTTGGATAGATATAGCTGTCTGACATATACATATGATTGATTGAAAATTCGTCATCGCTGCTATAGATTGACAGCTTGGTGATTCCATAATCTCTAAATATATATAGATAGTCATTAAAAGATATAATCTTATTTAAATCACCACGCTCGTCTGAAAAGTCTAGATTTGCTGTTTTTTCATCAGTCCAATTTGTAATCTCGGTATCGGTATTATACACAAGCGTGCTGCTTGCCGATGCCGTCACTGCAAAAAGCATACCATAGTGAGAACAACAGGACTTAATCAGCGGTGCACTATCGCATGTTTCAACGCCATCACCTGTTATCACCATAAGATTGTTGCCTTCCCCTGAAAGCAGCAGTGCGTCTTGCTGGTCGGACCTATAGTAAGTGGCAAACGGCGTTTCTGTGTATGTATTTGACACAATCAAGGTTGCAAGACGTAGCATAAACAAATTGTCATAGCAGATATAGCCTTCATCATTATAATAAAAGATATAATAATAGTTTTCATCCGCACCTTTGTTATACCATTTCAGCCGCCATATCGCCTTAACCTCACTCCCGCGAAGGCTGACTACAGACTCATCATCAAGGTCGGTTGTTGACTGCGGGCTTTTTAAGTCTTCAAAGCCATAGCCAGTCTTTAAAGCACCATTTTCAGTGACAAAATTGTAAACCTTCTTAGTGCTACCATTTTCTTGTCTGTCGTCACTTATAGAATTTGGCGTTTTGTCAAGCAAACTATATTCAAATTCCCTTTCCTTTGTCTCTTTCGTTTTCAGCGTGTTTCTATAGAACATTATAGCCACCTCCGCTTTGGCATAACAACACCGCTTTTCTTTCTGCAATAGCTTTGAAGGGCGTCTTTAAAGCGTGCTTCCCAAATATCTGCGTCATCAAAAAGCGACTGAAGAAAATAAAATTCTCTTGCAACGCCATAGGCATATATTCGCTCTGGAAGAGTGGTTGTAAACTCACTTGTGAGAGCCATGTCGCCCGGCAGTGTTGTGTAAGTCACATTTACCATACTTGCAAAGGCTATCAGATAGTTATCAAAAACTTTAAACTTAACATTTCTTCCGCCTTTATCCTTGACCGAATAAATTTGTGACGGAACAAAGGTAAATTCGCTGAAATTAACCCTAAAATCTTTTGTTTTTAACTCATCATTTTTCAAAAGAGGTACAAAGTCGCTGGCTATTTCACTGTTAACTAGGTTAAAACATTTCACAAGACTATCACAAAGCTTTGTTTGCTCATCTGTGAGCGTGCTGTTTTCTTCTAGTGCCTTGCCTAAGTCTTGATTTTCTGTAAAATCACAGGCAAGGATTATAATGTCTTTCACTAACATATATTGCCTCCTTCAACATATTTACTTGATTTTTTAATTGTCTTTTATATAAATCAACATTGCTTTTTTCAATCTCTTCGATAATTTTATCTTGCCTTTCTCGTCTTGTTCTACGGGCAAATTGTATAGTCCGCTCATCTAACTGCTGAAAAGGCACAGTAAAACAGAAGCTATCTTTTTGCAAAGATGAATGCACTTCATAGCAGTGGCGAGTTAAGTTATATAGCAAAAAATAGCTTTCATCTATCTCTTTAAGTCTTTGGCAGATGAAGTATACATCATCCTTTATTTCAAGATAATTTTTCAAAATAACCTCCAAAAAGCTGAAAAAATAGATAAAAAAGGCAAAAAATTTGATTTTTTCTGCCTTTTTGTCTAATTTTTTATGAGTTATATATTTTAGCCCTATTGGTCTGAGCCAGATGTTGAAGGGCTAAATGGGTTTGT
>CAWVLM010000031.1:0-3434 GCA_963930145.1 Clostridia bacterium | reverse complement strand
TGTTATGTACGGCAAAAAAACAGGCACAACACCTGACGGAAGAAAACTTGGCGAGCCTTTTGCACCAGGAGCAAACCCAATGCATGGACGTGACTGCTCAGGCGCACTTGCATCTCTAAACTCAGTTGCAAAGATACCATACTGTGACTGCTGCCAAGACGGCGTTTCAAACACATTTTCAATAATACCTAACGCTCTCGGTCATGATATGGATGGAAGAGTCAAAAACCTTGTAAGTATACTTGATGGCTATTTCAAACAGGGTGCACAACATATCAATGTCAACGTGCTTGATAGAGAAAAACTTATCGATGCTATGGACCACCCTGATAAATATCCAACCCTTACAATCCGCGTGTCAGGCTACGCTGTGAACTTTAACAAACTCTCACGTGCTCATCAAGAAGAAGTTATTGCTCGCACCTTCCATGAAAGCATTGACAAACCTGTGAAATAGATTTAAACACTATAAAATTTATAATAAGAAAATGTTTTTAAATAATGGAATGTTTATAAAAAGACAAAATTTATAAGTATTAAAAAAGATTATAGAAAACGCTATGTGATGTTAAAATTTTATTGCATAAAATTTTAAGAAATTCTCCGAATTTCGTGGGCTTTTCGCCCACCTATCACATAGCGTTTTTGTTAAATAAAAAGCTAGCAAGCAAACCCTGCTGACTTTTATCTTTTAAATTTGAAACACTTAAATCTAATTAACCTCTGCCCCAATAGTAATTTACATAAGTTGATGTTAAATAGGTGGCTGCTGTTGAAGTGTTAGACAACCCTGAAATACTTGTTCCGCTTGTCGCTGAAGAATCTAAAGAATACCACCAGCCATTAGGGTTTTCAAATGTTACTGATGTTAAACTATAACAAGAGTCAAACGCATATGCACCTATACTTGTCACGCTAGATGGGATTGTTATATTTTTAAAATAGGCATTTGATAAAGCACGATATCCTATACTTGTAACTCCCTCTTCAATTATGATATTTGTAAAATTGCCTCCATGTGCAAATACTTCAGAACCTATACTGATAACACTTCCAGGAATTATTAAATCTCCTGAAAGATTGAAGCAATAGTCAAAAGCTCTCTCACCTATAATTTTTAAAGAACTTGGCAAAGTTAATGTGCCTGAAAGATTTGAACAATTGAAAAATGCAAAATCACCTATCTTTTCAAGAGTGTTAGGGAAATTTATTTTTGTAAGAGTCCCGCTTGCTGAAGCGAAAGCTCCTGCATTATAAGATGCTCCATCTGCTATTGCCGTGACTGTGTAGTCATTGCCTTCTACCCAGTTGCCATTTGCATAAGAAACATGAGATGGAATTGTCACTTCACTATCACTCCCTGTATAAGATATAAGTTCAACATTGTTTGTGTTATCTATAACGCTAAATGTGAAATAATCATAAATTTTAGCCTCAGAAAGTGTTATTGTAATGTCGTCCAAACTAATAATTCCTGATGTTTCACCAGAGATTGTTACTATAAGCTTTATTGTGCCTGATATGCTTGAAGTCGTTGCAATATCTGACACAGAAATGCTATCTCCATTAACTGTTCCACTTGCAGAAACTGTGATATTGTTATTTGTGGTTGCGGCAGCTGCTGAATAAATTGTTGGTGTCGTGTTGATAACATCAATGTATAACGCTACTGACCCTGTGTCACTTGAAACTTCCCCTAAATTCAAGTCAAAACTTGTGTTTATGTAGCCTGGCATAAAGTTTTCTATTGTCTTAGCTTCTCCTGTCGGCTCAGTTTGCAGACGTATATCTTTAACGTACAGCGTGGTGTCTGAAACATTAAACTCAACCGTACCTTTAAGGTTGATTGTCTGCGTTGCTGCAAACACGCCTATGATTAAAACTCCTATCATAAGCATAAATAGTGATATACATGATATCAATTTGATTTTTAAACTCATTTTTTACCTACCTTTTAAATTTTGAGTTTTCTCTTAGTTTGTTAACTGGGGTAACACCAAATTTTTTTAGACTAAAAGTTTAAGGGTTTAAACCTTCAACTTTTGTCTAACTCCTTACGGAGAACGCTGACACGGCTCATGTATGAGCCTATCAGCTAAAATTTTGGTTTTCCTCCCATCTCCCTTTCCACCCCCTCGAAATTTACTCTATAAATTTCATCGTAATAAGGACCCGCAAGGGGTGAATTTTTGTAAGTCCATTTTTGATTCTAGTATGAGTTTTCTCATGCTTTCTATGCAAATTTCGACTTTTTTTGCATATCTTAGCCACATTTTAGCACTTTTTAAAGTGCCTAAATGCCAAGCTAATTAATGTTTACGAGCGGAGTTTGCCGCAGGCGTGAGAAGGCACAAAAGGCTTTAGCCTTTTTAGAAGGCAAATTGCCTTCTTGATAAGTTTTGCATTTTGCAAAACTTATCGTGCCTTCTCTCGCGGCGAAGTCGCTCGCGATAGCCGCATTCTGCGTCTATCTTTATGCTATTAGTTTACCCCCCCCGCAACGCGTGTCAAGCAAATTTAACAAATTTTTTAAAATTTTTTAAATTTTTTGCGGATTATCCGCTTTTTATCGTCTAGTCTATCCATAACGCCTAGTTTTTCACATCCAGTTTAAGTATTTTTTATCGTTTAGTGTATCAATAACGCCTATTCCCCTTGTTCCGTAAGAGCGGAAACAAAGCCTATATTCCCAGCCCACCCTATCGGACAGCCGTCAAACGTAAGGGCTGGGGCAAACAAAAAAGACTGATAAATACAATCAGCCTTTTTGAAAAACATAAATTTATTCAGATTATTTTTGGTCTAAGCCATATTTTCTGTTGAATTTTTCAACATTACCGCTTGTGTCAACAACCTTCTTCTTTCCTGTGAAGAATGGGTGGCACTTATTGCAGATATCAATACTAAGGGTGTCGCCCTTGCAGGTTGACTTAGTTTTGAAAGTATTTCCGCAAGCACAAGTCACGGTGATTTCATGATAATCTGGATGCAAATCCTTTTTCATAACTTAAATCTCCTTTTATAAAATTAGTCTCCAACATATGGAAGAAGTGCAATATTTCTTGCTCTTTTGATAGCCAGACAAAGTTCTCTTTGGTGGTAAGCACAAACGCCAGTTTGACGTCTAGGTAGAATCTTGCCTTTTTCAGTGATAAATTTTCTGATTTTTGCAACATCTTTATAGTCAATAGCTTTTTCGCCAGCCACACAGAAAGCACAAACTTTTTTCTTGGAAGGTTTACGATATTTTTTTGTGACAACAACTTTGTCGGTTTTTTCTTGTTTTTCAGCCTTGTCAGCAACTTTTTCAACCAATTCTTCAGTTTTAACTGTTTCAGCCATAATTTTCTCTCCTTTTAAATAAAATAATACATAATTTTAAAATGGTAAACTATTTTTAGAATGGTAAACTATCGTCATCAATAGGTTCAAGT
>CAWVLM010000030.1:0-16846 GCA_963930145.1 Clostridia bacterium | reverse complement strand
TTTTCCCACTTTTTTAAATTTATTTATAAAATTGCTTTTTTCTTTCGATAAGTTCGTCTATTCTTGCGATGTATTCTTCTATAAATTTAACATTAGCTTCTCGTTCTATCTTGCATTCTAAATTATATACTCTTTTACTTATCGCATTTGCACCAATGCCGATTATTGTATTTGTTTCTTCCATACTATCTATATTAAACATGCAAGCACTTTTATCGCGGCAGTACCCCACATTTTCTAGCCCCCCTAATTGATTTTTCTGCCTGTAAAGATAATATGGTTTATAGCCATTTTGAATTAGTGTTTCTTCAGCATAGTCAACCATTTTGAATACATCATGGCTCTCTAATTTTTGTTCATTATTTTTAAGTTCTGACCCCTTCTTGACTGATAATGTGTGAATTGTTATGTTGTTTGGGCAAAGCTCTAGTGCTGTTTTAATCGTTCTCTTGAAAATACCAAGTCTCTCTCCTGGAAGACCTGCAATAAAATCCATATTTACTTGAAAATCTCGAGCAAGTGCCTTGCTATATGCTTCAATCACTTCACTATTTTTTTGTTTTCTGCCTATTCTTTTTAGTGTTGCTTCGCAAAACGTCTGAGGATTGATAGATATTCTTGTTACATTATGTTTTTTAAGTATGTCAAGCTTTTCATCTGTTATCGTATCAGCTCGTCCACATTCCACAGTAAATTCACTTACAGGAAAGTTTATTTCTGACAATAATCTATCAAGTTGTTTTTCGTTTAGAACTGATGGCGTGCCGCCACCTATGTATATAGTTCTAACAATATAGACTTTATTCTTTATGATATCTTTTACCGCCCTTATCTCTTTTATAACCGCATCAATATAATCATCAACTCTATCTTTCACTCTGGCAATTTCGCTAGATATAAAAGAACAATACACACATTTAGTTGGACAGATTGGAATATTCACATAAAGATCAATAAGATTATCGTTTCTTATTATGCACTTTTGATTTTTTAGGACACTTGCAACAAGTTTTGCCTTGTTCAAAGAAACAAAATAATCTCGATGCAAAAGCTCACCAACAAGATGTGGTTTCATCTCGCCATATTCTATCAAATCTCTAGCAAGTTTTGTTGGTCTTACGCCAGTGAGAGACCCCCACGGCAATGTTATATTTAGCTCTTTTGATAACACTTGATAAAGTTCGTTTGCCACCCTTCTTTTTCGCAGTGATTTTCTTCTAAGTTCGTTTAAAGACTTATCAACATCATAAGTCCAAGAATAGTTATGCGTGATGCCCATTGACTCATAAACAAACTCATTTGTTATTTTGTCAATATTGTCTATCTCTTTATGCTCAATTTTTATATCTTCTCCAACATTAAAAAGATTACAAAGGTCTTGAAGACAAATGAGCAATTCCTCTTTATTTGTAGTTACCATTTCTCACTCCTATATACACTTGTCACATTTCTTAAGTTTCTTATAGAATTTATTGCACTTTCAAGCTCTGTCTTATTCTTGACTTCTATTCTAAGAGAACAAACAAAAGAGTCTCCCACGTCCTTTGCGTCAAACCCTCTTATATTTATCTTAAGTCCTGTGATTAGATTTGTAAGTCTGCCTAAGTTATTATCTGCTTTTTCTGCAACAACCTTAATCGTTGCCATAAAGGTGGCGTTTTCTTTGACTTGCCATTGTGCATCTATAAGCCGCTCTGGCTCCAAAAACTTAAGATTAGGACAATTAAGCCTATGGATTGTCACACCTCTGCCACGAGAAATATAACCTATAATATCATCTCCTTCAATGGGGCTGCAACAACCCGCAAACCTTACAAGCATACCACTATCACCATCTACAAGCACGCCATCCTTGTTTCTCTTTAAATGAACGACAGTTTCTGCCTTAGGAAGAGAAACACTATCATTATTGTATAGGTTTATAAACCTACTCGCAACCTGACTTGATGTCATTGAGCCAGAACCTATGGCCGCGTAAAGCTCTTCCATATCTTCCATGTTATAACGGCGAAGTATCTCTTCTATATACTTATCAGTCAATAGCTGAGATAGGTTAAAGCCCTTATCTTGAACCGATTGGTTAAACATGGTTCTGCCCTGTCTTATATTTTCAGTTTTAAGCTCAGTCTTAAAAAATGCCTTTATTTTGCTTCTCGCACCATTGGTTTTAACATATTTTAACCAGTCCCTAGATGGACCTTTGCAGTGAGAAGATGTGAGTATTTCTACAATATCTCCATTACACAAAAGCGTTGTTATGGGCTTAAGCTTTCCGTTTATCTTAGCTCCTACACAGCTGTTGCCCACGTCAGTATGAATTGCATAGGCAAAGTCTATTGCAGTTGCCCCTTCAGGAAATTCTATAACACGACCTTTTGGTGTTTGAACTATAATTACACCATCATATAAATCGCTTTTTAGTGTTTCAATAAAATCTTCATTCGACATCTTCTTGGCGTTTTCTATCGTCTGCCTAAACCATGTGAGTCTGTCATCAAAATCTGATTTTTTATCTTTTTTCTCTTTATAAAGCCAATGTGCATAAACACCAAACTCTGACTCTTGATGCATTTCTTTCGTTCTGATTTGCACCTCTAGTGGATGCTGATTTTCCACTATGATTGTTGTGTGAAGAGACTTGTAACCATTGGGCTTGGGATTTGCTATATAATCTTTAACTCTACCCGTCATAGGCTTATAGATTGCATGTATTCTTCCAAGCACCGCATAGCACTCTTCAACGGTATCCACAATAACTCTCATGGCAAGTATGTCATAAATTTGGTCAAGACTTACCCTTTTGTTATAAAGCTTGTTAAATATTGATGACACATGTTTTATTCGGCTGACAATCTCACCGTTTATTTTTAAATCATCTAGTATAGCCTGAATTTTGCTTTTTGTAAGCCTAAGTTGTTTTTCATTTTCTTCACGCTTGCTTTCTATTGCTTCTTTTAAGCGGTTATATTCGGTTGGATGTTCAAGTCTTATAACATTATCATTAAGATTTTGTTTAAGTTTATCAAGCCCCATTCTTTCTGCAAGTGGCACATGAATATCTTTAACCTGTCTTACAAATCTCCATTGATTATCGTCAAGCGGAAGCTCTAACTTTGAAATATCATAATAAATGCCCGCTAGCTTTATTATAACTACACGCATGTCATTGCTCATCACAATAAACATTCTTCTTACATCTTCAATTTCTTCGCTAAGGGTCAGTTGATTTATATCTTTTATAATTTTAAATTCAGACACAATCTTTTGCTGTTCTTTTGTAAGTTGAGTTACAATTTCATCGCCTTCTTCAGGATATACCTTGTGAAGCTGATAACACAAGAAAGCAAGCACTGACGATTTGTCTAGTTTTGTTCTTACAATAAAATTTAGTATGACTTCAATCCTTTCAAAGTTTAAATCATGCTCTAACATAGACTTAATCAGTTGTTTTTCTTTTTCAGTTATCTGATAATTATTGTATATTGTGTTTTTTATCCTATCTAATTGCTGCCTGTCTTCCATAATCATTCTCTCCTTTAAAAGTGTTTTTTAGAAGCAATAGGTTATTATATATGCTAGACTGAATTAAATCTTTCTTAACGCTCTTATTTATTTTTAGCATGATTTGCTCGCCATCTTCAATGTTTATAAAGCCTAGTTGATTAAATACTAAAAGCGAGGCATAGAAGGTATTAAATGAAACATCTTCAAAGTCGCATCTATCGTAGAGCTCAAACACATTATAGATTTGTCTGTTTGACTTTGAAACTAGTGACTTAAAAATGCGTGCAAAGGTAGTTCTGTCAAGGTCTATGCCTGCAAATTTTCTTGGGTCACCTTTTTTATCTACAGGAATATATATTTCAGCATCAGTAACCTTATTTAATGCCGCAATAAAGCTTATATCTATCACAGGCGATAAGAATACAATCTTATTGAAATTCTTTGCCCAATTTATCCCTTTTGGAGACAGAAGAAGCGAGTTGTAGCCAATTTCTTTATCTTCATAAATTCCAAATTGATATATACCTTGCGTGTTATAGTTTTTTGCAAACTCAACATAATCAAAACATGAATATGTCACAAAGCATGTCCCAAAAACTGAGGTGGTCGTTCCGCCGATGAATGATAGCAGTTGTTCTCTAGGATATAATTTATAGTGAGCGTTGCCGTTGCCCTTTATTACAAGCTGGTTTAGCTCAATTGAATTTAATTTTTTATATGAATCTTCAATAATAAAACTTCCGCCATCAAATTCACTGACAGTGCCTTTCATTCCTTTGGGCTGAAATTCAAATATAAAAGATTTCTTTCTTGAAAAAGTAATTTTTACTATGCTGTCTAAAAAATTAAAGTAGGTAAGGCTTAATTTGCCAATCTTTATATTCGCATGCTGTGGAAATTTCTTCATTGGTAAAATTTCCACATCTTGTGCTGTGATTTTAAATTTAGGGCGTGGATTGTTGCAGCCATAAGGCTCTAGTACCGCAAGCTCTTTAACAAACTCTGACGTTATTTCTTCTTCAGTTATTTCTTGGTCATAATACTTTATGGGTATAAAAACTTCATCGTTTATACGATTCAAGGCAAAATCATTTATTTTTTGCGAGAATAACTCATAATTGCTTCGCTTCAAAGATAAACCCGCAGCCATAGAATGTCCGCCAAAAGTCTCTAAAATATCTTTCAAAGACGATAAAAGTTCATGAATATTTATATCGTCAATGCTTCTTCCTGAACCGCTCAAAATATCGCCTTCTTGGGCAAACAAAAAGACAGGTTTATGATACTTTTCAACAAGTCGTGAGCAAACTATGCCAAGCACACCCTTGTCCCATTTTTTTGACGCAAGAGTGATGACTCTTTGATTACGCATATCGACTTTAGCAAGTGCCTTTTCACAGTCTTCATAGATTTTATTGCAAAGTTCTTGACGCTTTGTGTTGTGAGATTTAATCTTTTCAAGGTCAGCCTTAAGCTTGACGGGGTCTGTCTCAAAATAGATTTTAAGAGAATCTTTTGCATCACCCATTCTTCCAGATGCGTTAAGCTTTGGTCCAATCTTAAAAGAAATATCAGTAGCATTGGGCTTTACTAGAGAAATATCATACTCTTTAAACATCATCTTTAAGCCTATTGGAAGATATTTTTCACACATTTTTAAGCCCTGTGACACTATGGTTCTGTTCTCGCCTATAAGTGGAACTATATCTACAATGGTTGCTATAGCAGTCACAGGCAAAAAGCACTCGGCTTCTTTTTCGCCAAGCAGAGCCTGGGCAAACTTAAACGCAACACCTGTGCCGCAAAGCTCTCTAAAAGGATATTTTTGGTCTGGAAGTTTTGCGTTGACCACTATTGTGTCAGGCACAATCTCTGGTATCTCATGGTGGTCTGTTACAATAATCTCAATACCTTTATTTTTTGCGTATTCAACTTCTCTATAGCAAGATATACCACAGTCAACTGTGATAATTAAATTTGGCGAAAAAGTATCAGCTATCTTATCAATCACCTGATTTGTTAGACCATACCCGTCAATATATCTGTTTGGCAAGTAGTAATCTGCCTTTATTCCAAATTGTTTTAATGCCTTAAGCATGATGGAGATTGCACTTACTCCATCGACATCGTAATCGCCAAAAATAAGCACTTTGTCTTTCAATTCTCTAGCAAGTTTCACCCTGTCAACTAATTGTTTCATTCCATTTAAATCAAAAGGATTGTGAAAAACTTTAGGATTTAAAAACTCTTCAATATCTTCGCTTGTATTTAACCCCCTTAATAGCAACAATTCTGTAACTCTTTCAGATAAATTAAATTCTTTAGCAAAATGCTCTACTTTATCGGCGTCTTTATTAAAAAATTTTTTAAAAATCATACTCCGCCTTCAATCTTTCTATGATTCTATTATATTTAATTTATAAAAAGATAGCAAGCATTTTGAAAGACAAACTTAAATTTTTAATATAGCTTTTAATTTATAAACAAAAAGACGAGACATAGTCTCGTCAAAACATTTAAAATTATCACATTTTATAAATAATTCTATGACAGTGTTCACATGTCAAAATGCCATCATCTTCTAGTTTTGAGATATTTGCATAAGGAAGCTCAATATGACAACCGCCGCAAGAATTATTTATGATAGGAACAACAACTGGGAAAATATTTTCCTTTCTTCTCTTTTGGTAAGCCTCAAAAAGTTTGGCATCTAGTCCGCTTTCGAGCTTTTGCAAGTTGACTTCAATTTCATTTTTCTTCTCTTCAATCGACTTAACATCATTATCATAAGCAGCTTTACTCTTGGCAAATTGTTCTTTGCAAGTGTTGAATGTTTTGATAGTTTTATTAAAATCGGCAAGTGTTGCATTGACGTTTTCTGCGAGAGCTGTCAAGTTTCGTTCAAGAATTGCTAGGTTTTGGGCAAGTTTATCTTTTAAAACACTGAGTTTGTCGAGTTCATCTTTTGACATCTTTTCAAGGTCTTTAGACATAAATTCATCCATTTTATCTTGTTGTGTTTTAAATTGTTTTTTTACCTTTTCAATCTCTCCAAGAAGTGTGCCTGCTTTCTCTTCAAGCTTATATGACTTATTTTGAGCATCCTTCATATTTTCATGCATTTTGTTTGCCATTTTTTTATTTTCATTACCTTTAAGTTGGCGTTCAATCCTAAAAAGTTCTCCGTCTAATTTTTGGTATTCAAGTATTCCTTTTAAATCCATCTATTTTCTCCTTTATGCAAATTCTATAACTATTTATTATTAAGGCATATAGCCAATAATTACAATTTTTAATAAATATTATTTTTATGATTTCTTTTAGCCTTTATTAGCTTATAAAATCTATCAATTTTTTACTACGATTTGGGTGTTTAAGTTTTCTAAGGGCCTTTGCTTCAATTTGGCGAATACGCTCCCTTGTAACGCTAAACTCTTTGCCTACTTCTTCAAGAGTTTTAGCCTTCCCATCAATAAGTCCATAACGCTCACGTATAACTTGTTGCTCACGTGGTGTTAAAGTCTCAATAACAGCAAGAAGCTGCTCGTGTAAAAGCTTTTGAGAAGCTACTTCCATTGGGCTTTTTGCACTTTCATCTTCTATAAAATCGCTCATTTTGCTGTCTTCTTCTTCGCCGATTGGTGTTTCAAGTGATACAGGGTCAAGGGCACTTTTTTGAATTTCAACAACCTTATTTTCGCTTATACCCATAGCCTCGGCTATCTCTTCAAGAGTGGGCTCGCGAGACAATTTTTGGGTAAGTTGTCTCACCGTTCTTCCATACCTATTTATTGTTTCAACCATATGCACAGGAAGTCTTATTGTTCTTGATTGGTCAGCAATAGCTCTTGTGATTGCCTGCTTTATCCACCAAGTTGCATAGGTTGAAAATCTAAAACCCTTTGTATAATCAAATTTTTCAACTGCACGCAAAAGCCCCATGTTTCCTTCTTGGATTAAGTCAAGAAAAGAAAGTGAGTTTGTGCTTGCCCATCTTTTTGCAATAGATACAACAAGCCTTAAGTTTGCCTGACATAATTTGGCTTTTGCCTCTTCATTGCCCTCTAGTATTTTCTTTGCAAGTTCTATCTCTTCGTCTTGAGAGAGAAGAGGAACCTTTCCGATATCTTTTAGATACATCTTTACAGGGTCATCTACCGCTGCAAAACCTGAAAATTCGTTGATATCAAAATCATTCTCAACATTTTCATCAGTTTTAAGAATTTTAATATTGCTACTTTCAAGTTTTTTGATGAATTTTTGTATCTCTTGAGCTGAAATATCATATTTTAACAGTCTTGAATACACATCTTCTTCATTGATAGAGCCCTTTTTGGTTGCTACATCAAAGATTCTTTTAAGTTCTATCTCTAGTTTATTATCTGACATAAAAATCCTCCATTTTCCTTTCTTTTAATGACTTATTTATATTTATAACTTCTTGCATGATTTTAGCCTTCTCCGCCAAATCTCTTGACTCGTCAGATTTTCTTGCAAGCTCCGCTTTTTTATTTTCAAGTTCTTGTTTTGCAAGGCTCCATAAACATTCGTCAAAATATCGCTTTTCCATACCTTTATATTCTTCAAAATTCATGCCAATACAATCCTTTAAAATAGGCGTCTTATCAACATCAAAATAATCAAAATATGAAGATATTGGAATATTCTCATATGTTTTTTCAATTATATCCCTATAATGTGGAAGCAATTTTTTATAGTCGATATTTTTATCTACAAAATCTTTTTTATATATAAGCGAACTTAATATAAACTTTATAGCTTTAATATTGCCATTTTCTCTGCTAATTAAAACTTTGTCAGTTATATTTTTATCACTTTTTGAAGCCTGTCCGCCTTTGATTTTTTGTAAGTCACGTCGCAAAACATCAATAGGTATATTTGTTAAATCTTTAACCTTATCAAGATATGGCTCTTCTTCGCTATTTGACTTTAATTTTGCAATGTGCCCAAGTGCTGCAACCGTGAATTTCCCCTTTTCATCAGGCTTTGATAGGTCGTAGTTTTTCTGTTCGTATTGCAAAAGATAATCGGTGATAGGAAGTGCATTATTTATTAAATTACTTAAATAATCTTTTCCATATTCCTTCAAAATTTCATCAGGGTCATGCTTGTCTGGAAGCGACACAATAGTTACGTTAAAGCCTTCTTCCTTTAAAATATCTATACTTCTAATCGTTGCTTTAATGCCCGCCGTATCACCATCAAAACACAAAACCACATTGTTTGAAAGCTTTTTAAGTTCGTGAGCATTCTCCTTTGTAAGTGCTGTGCCCATACAAGCGACCGTTGATTTAAAGCCAGCCTTATGCATAGCTATAACATCTATTTGACCTTCAACTATGATAATTTTATCTAGTCCACTCTTTTGTTTTAGTGCTTTCACAAGATTTATTCCAAATACTACTCGTCCCTTTTGAAATACAAGTGTTTCTGCAGTATTTTTATATTTTGCATAATCGGAATCACCAAGCACTCTAGCACTAAAACCAATACACTCATTCAAAGAATTAAAAATCGGAAATACTAGACGTTTTCCCATAACATCGTAGTAATCACCACTTACCCTTTCAGACTCTTCTATTGAAGAATTAGTTCTATCGTTCTCATCATTTAGTATTTTCTCTTCGCCATTTTCTTCAAGTTGCATTTCTTTACTATCTAGTTCATGTTCTTTTGCTACTGCATTTTCTTCACGTTTTCTATCATTGTGGCGAGCAACACCTGCTTCAACCATCTCTTTATATGTAAAACCTTTACTATGAAGATAATTTATCATTTCATTCCAGTCAACCGCATAACCCATTTTAAAATCTTCAAGTTCATGACGAGTAAAGTTTCTTTTCTTAATATATTCTTGGGCAGGCTTTGCCGCTGGCAAATACAGATTTTCTTGATAATGTTTATATGTGGCATCTAAAAGTTTTAAAATACGCTCTTTAAGTTTTTTCTTCTCTAAAATTTCTTTATCTCCAACAAACTCAGGCAATTCCATCCCTGCATTTTTGGCGAGAATTTCCACCGCCTCTGCAAAGTCACATGATTCATATTTCATAATAAACGAAATAACATCGCCACTTTCCTTGCAACCAAAGCAATAATAAAAGCCTTCGTCCTCGCTCACGGCAAAAGAAGGCGTTTTCTCATTATGAAAAGGACAGCACGCCCAATACTTATTACCTTTTTTCTCAAGACGAACATATTTGCTTATTACAGAAACAATGTTGTTTCTTTGCTTTAATTGATAAAGCCAATCAGCAGGATAACCTTTATTTTGCAATATAAAAACTCCTAAAATATGCCTTTTAGTCTTATTATACTACAAACTTTTTAAAATTCCTTTTAAAAAACAAATTTTTATTTATTTTTCTATAACTTAATATATAACTATTGCTTGCTTTTGTATGTTCTTAGCACTTTTAAGCAGTTGTAGCAAAAAAACTTAGTTAGAATACTTGCATCATAATTTCAATTAGATAAGACCGCCTTGAAGGTAGACGCTTGGTATCTCACCGACAATTATACTTTCACAAAGAAGAACTTCAAGCTCGGTTGTAAAATTTTGTGTCATTCCTGGAAGCACCATGCCAATTATTGATGATACAACAAAATATAGTCTATGAATAGTTTGATTGATACCCGCTTCATTAAATGATGACTCCACTTCTGTATTTACAGTTCCTACAGGCACAAGCTTAATTGAAACATCAGGACCAAGCCCAAAAAGAAAAGGTATGCCAGTAAAAGTACCAAGAGTTATGCTTATTCCTTCACTTCCAAGAGTATCAAAAGCCGATTGCACACGTTTTGTTATTTCTCGTATGATTAAATTTATCTCTATTGTATTAACTTCTATAAGTTCAACTTTATTTTCTGAAGAATACGTTATTTTAACAAGGTCATTATAAGTTAAATTATCGTCTGCCATGACATCTCCAACAACACTGCTTATTGTGCTTGTTGCAACTGATCTCACTTTTTCTTGACTGAGATTTACCACAATTGGACAGACAACTTTAAAATAATACACGCAAAAAAGAATGATAATTGCAAGAAATACAACCATCACTATTCTAAATTTCGATTTTTTAGATAGCCTTTTCTTTCTTCTCTCTGAAACAACATAATCTGGCATACAATAAATATATGATTGTTTCTCTCAATATTTGACAAATTTGATTGTATGCACTATTATGCATAGCATAATAGTAAATATGACACTTTGTATTTTAGACATAATACTATATATTGTTTAATTTTTGGTTTTCGATTTAAATATCAGGCTAAACACAAAGGCGAAAAATATTGCCGCAGCTATTCCACCTGCTGTTGCTTCAAGTCCACCTGTGAATGCACCTATAAGCCCTTTTGACTGAACTGCCGATATTGCACCCTTAGCAAGAGACGCACCAAACCCTATAATCGGAACATTGATCCCCGCCTTAGCAAACTCAGATATGGGATTGAAAATACCCACCGCTTCCAAAATTACACCAATTATAACAAAGGTCACCAAAATTCTTGCTGATGTTATATTTGTGTAAATAATAAGCATCTGCCCTAACATGCAAATAAATCCACCTATTAGAAATACCCACAGATAATACATAATAAACTCTCCTTTTAAGCGTATAAATAATGAGTCGTAACATTTACAACTAAAACTCTATTTTTTATAAATTCCTTTCCAACAATCTTTGATTTGCAACTTCACATCACATTATACGCTTAATTTCTTAACATATAGCGGTAATTAAATAAAGCTATCATTTCTTTGCTTTATTTGTCCAAATAAAACCTTCTTAAACTAAGAATTGTAGGTTTTAATGTAAAGTACATTATTATTATAAACTTGTCTTTACTTAACAACTCAATTCATAAAACATTTTTAAATCTTGCTTAATCACCATTTCACTGAGTCTTGTCAGAAGAACAAATAATGATAAATTTTCTCGTTTAAAAACTCTTTCATAAAGTAAATTTGCAAACTTTTGTCAACTTTCATCAATGTTTAATTTCTTCTATAATTTAAAATGACTTTGCTTCACTTTATACAAATATCAATACCACGCAATCAATTTTCCTTCAAAAGTTTTTCATTTGATTTACTTATAGATTGACGTTTTGTTTTACTCGGTTTATTTTGAACATTTCTATTTGATGTTGGAGACGTCTTAATTTCTTTTACACTATCATCACATTCAAGAACTATAGCGTGGCATACTCCTGGAATAGTCTCGCCCTGCTGTGTTGCCGTAGTTGACATCAATGCCCCTGTTGGCATAAATAAAACTCGCTTATATTCACCTGTTCGCAATTTCTTTATGATATAAGAATTTAATACAGTTGCACTGCAGCCACAACCGCTTCCGCCTGAAAGCGTGTTTTGGTTTCTTGTATAATACATTTGCCCGCAATCATTATAGTTAAGCCCTAACTTTATTCCTTGATCTTCCATCAAATCTATCAAGATTTCGCTTCCAAGTTTTCCTAAATCCCCTGTTACAATTAAATCATAATCATCTGGAGTGGTTTTTGTATCACGAAAATGTGCAAGCATAGTGTCCATAGCTGCAGGTGCCATTGCTGCACCCATATTATTTACATCGTTAACACCATAATCTATCACCTTGCCAAATGTAGCCATTGTTATTCTTGGACCTTTGCCTTGACTAGATATAACACATGCCCCCGCACCCGTGACTGTCCATTGCGAAGTTGGCGGACGTTGGTTGCCTAGCTCAAGCGGAAACCTAAATTGCCTTTCCGCAGTAGAAAAATGAGAACCCGTTGAGCAAACTATTGTATCAAATTCTTTCCCATCAATTATTGATGCAGCAACAGCCATACTTTCAGCCATAGTTGAACATGCACCAAACAATCCTAAAAAGGCAAAGTCAAAATCTCTCGCCGCATATGATGAAGAAATAATTTGATTTAATAGGTCTCCAGCTAGCAGCAAATTTACGTCACTTGCCTTTATTTTTGCGTCTTCAATAGCACCTACTATCGCGGTTTTTTCCATCTTCATCTCAGCTTTTTCATAGGACTTTTCACCAAAAGTATCATCCTTCATGACATAATTAAAATATGGACCAAAATTACCTTTCCCTTCTTTAGGTCCGACTATAGAATAACTGCCAATAATGACAGGCTTATTTTTAAAAATTACTGTCTGATTTGTATACATTCTGCCTCACTAATTAAACTCATTTTTTAAATATCAACCATATAGTTATATTTGCATAACAAATAATACATCAAAATAGTTTATATAAAAAGATAAATCACTCCCACTATAAAACTTGCAACAACACCACTCACAATCACAGGACCTGCTATGGTAAACATCTTTACACAAATCCCGTAAATTATACCTTCATGTTTAAATTCAAGTGCTGGTGATGTTATAGAATTTGAAAAGCCTGTTATTGGCACAATAGAACCACCGCCCGCAAACTTACCAATTTTATCATATACACCTATACCCGTAAGAAACGAAGCGATAAAAATAAGGACGATTAAAGTGTATGCCCATGCAGTTTGCTCAGCCATGTTGGGAAACCATAGTAAAATAAGGTCGTTTATTCCCTGCCCTAAACAACAAATAATTCCGCCAACCAAAAAGGAATTAAAAAGACTAGGCCATGCCTTTGTTTTGGGCAACTTAGCTTTAACATACTTATTGTAGGCTTGATTTCTTTTCTTGGCATCCATATATTTATCCATAAAATTCTCCTAAATATTTATTGACCTTCTTAAAGATTTCTAAACATTGAATAAAAACTAATTTTCTACACAAAATAGTTTATCTCAAGGAGGATGTATGAAAAAAATAGTTTTAGCTTCAGTTGGCGTTATACTGGCACTAGGCATGACTGGCTGTTCGTCGAATAGTGCAAGCCAATCTGTAAAAAATTTAAATGAACAACTTGATCGCGTAAATAATGCTGTTGTCTTTTCTGTCAGTGATGATGCAAGTGAAATCGCAAACACTACTAGTAGCACAACAAGTAATCTAAATTATCTTAGAAATAAAGCTTACAACGATTTACTTGAAGAACGATATCTTAAAGATGAGATATTATCTCTTAGTAGCTATTTAAAATCAAATCAAAGTACAAAGTATAAACTTGCAAAAAGCGATATAAATGCTTTAAAATCCTTGACTGATGATTTAAACAAATATTCAACTTGCTTGAACGACTCAAAATCTACGGTCAAGAGTTGTGTTAAAAAAATTAAAAATCAGTCTAGAACTGACTCAGAACATGTTTCTAGTTCTTATCAAGTTCTTAGTAACATTATGAATGAAAGAAAAGCCTATTTAAACAACCTATTAAACACAATGAACGAAATTGCAGGTATTTTGTATCGCAATGACGTTATTAGCTCACAAGATAATAGTCAAAATAACGCTGTCAACTTTGAACAAAATGGGCTAAATTCAAGTAACTATCAAACACAAGACTATAATAGTTTCAATAATCAATACTATTTACCTAACCATTTTGAAAGACAACCACAAGGCTTTGATTATCATGTCAATAAACAAAGACCTGTTAAAAATAGCGAAAGCGAAAATAATCAAACAAGCAGCAACCCCAAAGGACTTACGAAAAATATTGACACTTATAACGCACAAAACTTGAGCGACAACATTGAAGATAATCACAATAATACAAGTGTAAACAATAGTAAGAACGATAATTTTGAGAATAATATAATTGATAATAATAACATAAATAGACCAATCAATAATGGATACCCACACAAGTATAATCAACATGAAGGCTATTATGGCAATCCGTATTATAACAATCCTTATTATAATGGCTATAACAATTATTATAATCCTAATTTCAGTTATAATAGACACGGCTTTAATCCTGGTAGGAACACAGATACCTATTATCCATTAAACAGAAATATTGACACATATAGAGTGAATCCTAATCAATATGCCTTGAACACTGCAAACATGGATGAAAAAGATAATGATAAAAACTCTATAGTAGAAAGAATTGAAGACCAACAAAACACTGAAGCAGCAAATAACAAAAATGGCAATCCAAATCAAGAAGAAACACCCAAAATAAAACATGTTATTAGAAGGGTAAAACAAGAGACAGTAAAAAATAATAACAACGACCTTACTGCACAAAACAAGAATGAACTTGCTAGCACTAATAGCGACACTAAAGAGTTTCCTAATAAATTGACTAGAGAAGAAAAAGTTAATGATGAAAACAAAATTAAACCCGTTGAAAATATAAAAAAGGAAGCTTTGCTTAATGATATGCTCAAAACAAAAAATGAAACCCGCAGTGATACTTTAAATAACGATAAGGCAAAACAAAAAAATACCCCTATTAAAATTGAAAATAGAGATAGTTTAAATTCAATATTTATTAAAGATGATAGTAAAAACCAAAATGATAAAAACAATCATCTTAAAGAAAAAATAGGAACAGTACAAGAAGTTCAATTCACTTAATACAAAAGCATGGCTTAATTTTGCCATGTTTTATTGTTTATATATAGCTAGTATGCATACATAATAGATACTATATATAGTATTATGACGTTAATTTTTGTTTAAGATTGTCAAGTATCTTATTTTCAAGACGCGAAACTTGGACTTGAGAAATATTGAGTTCTTTAGCAATCTCGCTTTGAGTTTTATCATAATAAAACCTAAGCAAAATTATTTTTCGGTCTCTTGAATCTAAATTTTTAACTAATTCTTTTAACGCTATGTTATCGACCATTTTATCATTATAATCTTCTTGCTCTTCTATGCGGTCAAGCATACAAGCTGAATCACCGTCATCTTCTATAGGTGTGTAAATTGATACAGGCATCTTTGCCGAATCCATAGCCATTATTATATCTTGCTCTTCCACTTGAAAATGTTTTGCAAGCTCTTCAATGCTTGGTTTTCGCTGCTCGGCTAAGTAAAAAGTTTCAATGTATCTATTGATTTGCAAGTTTAAGGTTTTTAATGCTCGTGACACTTTTATCGCACCATCATCACGCATAAACCTTTTTATTTCACCTATTACCATAGGAACGACATAGGTTGAAAATTTCACCTTATAATCAGGATTAAAATTTTTGATTGCCTTTAAAAATCCTATACACCCTATTTGATATAGGTCGTCATATTCAATGCCTTTATCCTTAAAACGTTTTATAACACTTTTTATAAGCGGCGAATTCTCTTCTATAAGTTTGGTTTTTGCGTCTTGGTCACCATTCTGAGCAAGCTTAACGAGCAATAAAACCTGCTCATTATCAAGAAGCATTACTCACCTGCATAGAACTCGATGCGATTTGTTTGTACATGGTTACGACTAAACCTTTATCTCCGTTGTGCTCCACTTCAACTTTATCCATAAAGCTTTCCATCACGGAAAAGCCCATTCCACTTCGCTCTTCACTAGGCTTTGTAGTATAAAACGGCTCGCGTGCCTTGTCTATATCTTTGATACCTATTCCTTGGTCTTTTACTACAATTTTTATGCAATCACCTTCAATCTCGCAACGAAGATTTATAATTCCATTATGTTTTGGGTAAGCATGCACAACGCAGTTTGTTACGGCCTCTGAAACAGCTGTTTTGATGTCTCCTATTTCATCTATAGATGGGTTTAGTTGTACACAAAAGCCAGCCACGCATAGACGTGCAAAACTTTCGTTTATAGAAATCGCTTTAAATGTTACTTCCATAAAATTTGAATTTTTCATTACCTATTCTCCTTTAAACTATTTTGGGCATAATTTCATAAAGCCCCGTCATTTTAAAAATCTTTTCCGCATGTTTAGACGGATTACAGATAAATATTGGAATGTGTCTGCTTTTCATTCTCTTATAACGCCCAATCAAAATACCTATACCTGTGCTATCCATAAATTCGAGTTCTGACAAATCAATTATAATTTGGTTGAAATCACTACCTGAGAATAATTTATCAAGCGTCAATCTTGCATGCGTTGCTGAGTGCTCATCAAGTTCACCACACAAGAGAACATAAAGCGTTTTATTATATACTTTGCTTTTTATGTGCATAACTCCCCCTTTGCTACAAATATAATAACATATAAGAATATGCAAAAAATTAGAGCTTTTGCCGAATAAAAGAGATTATTGCCAGCTCTAAAATATTTGATAAGCCCAATCAATATTGTCCGCTTTTAGCCGCCAAACAGCCAGGTCTCAAAATAAAAACACCCACATATTGGGCTACCCAATAAAGTGAGTGTTATTAAAATGACTTTTATTTATTGTCTATATCGAAAATTTGAAAGCTGCTCGAGCCGC
>CAWVLM010000029.1:0-7590 GCA_963930145.1 Clostridia bacterium | reverse complement strand
GAAGTCGGCGTCACAGAACCAAGCTTATTTGAGTTCTTTGAAGACAATGTCAGCGAAGATAATATTCTTTTTTCAGACGAAGTTGAAATGACACCAAGAACAAAGGATTTATTCAGAATAGCTCAGCAAATAGCTCTTCAAATGAACCACTCATTCCTTGGCACAGAGCACCTTTTGCTTGCACTTTTGTCAAGCACAGGCAGCGTTGCCTATAGAATACTTGTAGGGCAATATGGCGTTGATATAGAGCGTCTTCGTGATAAGGTCACAAAGGCTTTAATGTCGGCAAGCCCAAACAGCGGCGAAGAAAAGGGTGAGCAATCAGCAAATAAACAGACAGGCAGCACCTTGCCTGACAAATTGCTTGAAATGGGCACAGATATCACCTTAAAGGCAAAGGAACATAAACTCGATCCGGTTATAGGGCGTGAAGAAGAGATTCAACGTGTGGTTGAAATTCTTTGCCGTAAATCCAAGAATAACCCTGTGCTTATAGGTGAGGCAGGCGTTGGTAAAACAGCGGTCGTTGAAGGCTTAGCTCAAGCAATCGTATCAGGTGATGTGCCAGAAGTTTTAAAAGATAAAGTTGTCTATGCATTAGAAATTGGCGGACTTATGGCAGGCACAAAATATCGTGGCTCAATGGAAGAAAAACTCAAGGATGCCATTGAAACTATCATTGCAAGCAAAAATATCATAGTCTTTATAGACGAAATTCACACTCTTGCCCAAGCAGGCTCAGAGAAAGGTGAAACATCTCCTGCCGATATGTTAAAACCATATCTTGCTAGGGGAGAACTTCAAACAATCGGAGCTACAACAACTGACGAATACCGTAAATTCATTGAAAAGGACAAGGCACTTGAGCGTCGTTTCCAACCGATTATGGTTAATCCACCATCAGTCGAGCAAACCATCCAAATATTGAAAGGGCTTCGTGATAGCTATGAAGCTTTTCACAAAATCACAATCACAGACGAAGCAATCGAGGCGGCAGCCGAGCTTTCTGATAGATACATCTCAGACCGAAGCTTGCCAGATAAAGCTATAGACCTTATAGACGAGGCAAGTTCAAAAGCAAAGGTCAACTACACACTAAAGCCACAGGAGATAAGGTCGCTTGAAGATAAAATCAAGTCGCTCTCAGCCAGCCGAGACGAAGCAAGTTTGCAGCGTAACTATGAGAAGGCAGCTCGCCTTCAGTCAGAGATAATAAATCTTGAAAATGATTTAAAGAAGAAAGAAGAAAAGTTTGATGTCAAAAAAGAAAAATCAAACAAAAATTCAATCGGAGCAAATGAGATTGCAGCCGTTGTGTCTAAATGGACAGGTATACCTGTAACAAAGATAACAGAAAGCGAAAAGGATAGGCTGCTTCACCTTGAAGACATCTTGCATAAACGTGTCGTTGGTCAAAATGCCGCAGTTGACGCCGTTGCAAAGGCTATTAGACGATCAAGAGTTGGACTTCAAGATAGCAAGCGTCCAATAGGCTCATTCTTGTTCATGGGACAAACAGGCGTAGGTAAAACAGAACTTTGCAAGGCTATCGCCGAAGCTATGTTTGATGACGAAAACAATATTGTCCGTATTGATATGAGCGAGTATATGGAGCCACATTCGGTTTCAAAACTCATAGGCTCGCCTCCAGGCTATGTTGGCTACGACGAAGGTGGACAGCTGACCGAGCAAGTTCGTCGTCATCCATATTCAGTTGTGCTATTTGATGAAATTGAAAAAGCTCACCCAGATGTTCTAAATGCCTTACTTCAAATCCTTGATGATGGTCGTTTGACGGATGGACAGGGCAGAACGGTATCCTTTAAAAATACAATAATCATCATGACAAGCAACCTTGGTGCTAAGGAAGTCAAAGAACACCGCAAACAACTAGGCTTTGGCGGTCAGGAAGAAGAAACGATTGACTCAAAAGCTATCTATATGGACGCTCTTAAGAACAAGTTTAAACCAGAATTTATCAACCGTATAGATGTTATTTGCATCTTTGACCCACTCACTCAAGAGGACCTTGTCAAGATTGCAAAGATACTTATCTCCAATATCAATAAGCGTCTAAAAGAGAAGAATCTTTCACTTAAGATAACAGAAGATGCTCTTACCTTTATCGTAGAGAAAGGTTCAAACTCAGAATATGGTGCAAGACCACTTAAGAGATATATTCAACAAGAAGTTGAAGATCAAATTGCAGAAAAAATCTTACTAGGTCAGCTTAAAAATGAAGGCGAAATCATCATCGATGTGCAGGACGGAAAACTTGCTTTTACCAATGACTAATAGGGTGGCATTTAGGTGCTAGTATATTAGTTTGATTAAAATTTAATAAAAAAGATGTTTAATTTTCTAGTAATTTTTTGCTTTGTTATAGATGGGGCGGCGGAATAAATTTTGTAAACAAAATTTCATCATAAAACCTAAGCGGTTTTATGATGAGAACGCAAAAAACTTTTGCGTTCTTTCCGCCGCCCTTATTTCTCTGTTCGAGCCAACTTAGAAATTCAAGGGGAAGCGGCCAAGCAATAATTTTTAATAAAAAATCAACATTTATCAATTTTATTTTGTTTTTTTCGTTAAATTTGCTAATATAAAAATATAGGAGGAAATATTATGAAAATAGATATTCTAGCAAGAGGCGGCTATAAAATTTCTCAAAGACTTGATAGAATTTTACGCGAAAAACTTGAAAGACTTTCAAAGTATTTTGACGATTCAAACGCTAAGGTGGTGTGTCAAAAAGAAGGAAAACAAGAAAAGCTTGAAATCACAATCACAAGCAAAGGACTACTTTATAGAAGTGAAGTTGCAAGCGATAATATGTATGATAATATAGACTATGCACTTCCAAAACTAGAAAAGCAAATTGTAAGAAACAACGAGAAGAGAAAGGAAAAGAAAGCAAAAGGCTCAAAACAAGAGAATTTCTTGCCATTCGAGTTTATTGAAGAAGAACCAGAAGAACTTCCAACAATCTACAAGAAAAAGACCTTTGACCTTGACCCAATGCTCGTTGATGACGCACGTTTTGCAATAGAGCGTCTTGGACATGATTTTTATGTATTCTTGAATGCAGAAACAGGCAAAATCAACGTTCTTTACAGAAGAAAAGACGGCAAGTTTGGTCTTATTGACTTAAATTACTAAGAAATCGATAATTAAATTACCAATAAGAACAACTTATAATTTCAAAAACTAAAAAGATAACAAAAAATCACGGAAAATTGGGGTATCCCATTAAGTCCGTGATTTTTTGTGATGCTTAGCAATATCTTTCTTCTTTTGAATAATCTTTTGCGTTTATTTTAGGCAGAACATCTTTGATGAATTTGCTTATATATCTTTCGCTGCCCATATCAACAAGCTCCTTGTAAAGAACTCTCATTTGATTTAAAGACAGCTCGTCTGCAAAGAAATTTGCAAATTTATAGATGTACTTTGCTGAGCAAGAACATGATATGCGATTATATACAAGCTCGATATCTTCCTTAGTGTTATGAGACAACGAAAAAGCATACATCTCTTCTGCCGAGATAAAGTTTCCTTTTAACGCACTAAATTCTTTCAATATTTTTTTAGTTTTAAGGTATCCGTTTTCTTGATTTTGGGCTTTGCTAATATCTATCTCGTCGTAGTTTTTGTTTTCATTTGCCAGACCAAATTTTTCTTGTAAAGTTATTTCCATAATTTTCTCCTTTAAGCAATAGGCAATAATTGTATCACATGAAAAAGCAAAAATCAAGATATAGCTATACTGTTTTTTGTCATATTTTGACTAATTTTAAGTTTTTCATGTTTAAAAATAAAAAAAGCAATCTGAAATTTGTTAAATTCCATTAAAAAAATGGCAGGGCAAATTTAAAGAATATTAAATAGACTCGTCTCAAAGCCTTACTCTAAATTTGATAGTTAGTTTACAAAAAAATAAAAGGACCTTTCATCCTTTCATTTTTATTCACTTAAGCTTCAACTTATTTTGCTTCTTTTTTAAGGTCGTCTAAAAGCTTAGCGTAGTGAGCTTTTCTTCTATCAGCGTTATTCTTATGTATAACGTTATCACTAGCTGCTTTATCAAGCAAAGAAACAATGTCGCTAAAAGCAATTTCAGCAACTTGCACATCTTTATTATCAATAGCAGCCTTAAATTTTTTAATATAAGTTGAAATTTTGCTCTTCACAGCTTTGTTTTGAGCGGTTTTCTTTTCAATAATCTTAACTCTTTTTTCTGCTGATTTAATATTAGGCATAGTATTCTCCTTTAAAATTTCTTTAAGAGTATAACACAATAAAATAATAAAATCAAGTAAAATAAATAATTTTTTAAAAAATAATCAAAATATAGTTATGTATGATTTAATTGATGAGTGTGGAAAAGATTTAGAGAGCGTGGGCTATAACATAAATAAGCTTGACAGATTTGGCATAAGCACAGGCTATATGAATGTTGAAGAAAAAGAAGATGATATGAGTGAAGGGGAGTATTTTATATTAAACTGCCCAAGACTTTATGATTATGGCATAGATTGTCAGGCTTTTATTGCCCAGACTTTATCCGAGCGCCTAAAAAAGTTTATGAAAAACCTTCGCCTTCGCCATAAAGATAAGGTGCTAATTGTCTGTCTTGGCAATCCTGAGATAGCAGCAGATAGACTTGGGAAGGAAGTCTTTGATAACATCACAATCGATGCTTTAAATAAGTCGAACAACATCTATAAATTCTGTCCAAACATCTTCTTTGCAACAGGGATTGAAACGGTGGACATGGTTGAAATGCTAGTTAAGTGCATGTATATAGACTATGTAATAATCATTGATAGCCTTACAACAAATAATCCACGTAGACTTGGTTGCTCTTTTCAAATAACCACCAGCGGCATGACTCCAGGCAGCGGTGTCGCCAGATTTTCAAGACGTATTGACCAAAATAGTATGGGTGTTCCAAGCCTTTCAATAGGTGTGCCATTTATGATTTTTGCAAGCGACCTTAGCGAAGATAGCCCGCAGGACTTAGTTTTATCTCCCAAAGACATACGAGACAATGTCTCAATAGCAGGGCAGATTATCGCAAGTGCAATAAATGAGGTGCTAAAGTGAACTATTATCTTTTGATACCATTTTTCTTGATAATTTTGTTTTTCTTGCCTATAAAATTTGAAACAAGATTGTCTTTCAATGTACTTGATTTTTCAGGGGCACTTGGCATATTTTTATATAAGAGAAAGCTCTTGCACGAACAGTTTTGGATTAAGGGCAAGAAGATTATCACAAAAAGTGATGATGAAATTGAGACCAAGGAAATAGATTTTCAAAGCAGCGAAATCATTTTTTTAGAAACTCTTATGCACGAGATAAAAGACAAAACAAGATTGAAGGAACTTTCAATATTTTATAATATTGGTCTCAAAGACGCCTTTCTCTCAGCTATGCTTGCAGGGCTAGTGAATTACGCGATAACAATTTTTTTGACAAGCGTCAAAAATCAAAAACCCACGGCATCACTATCACTGAATGATACAGTGTCCTACAACCGCGAACTTTGTCAATTTGCCGTAAAACTTATAATGTCTATTTCTCTTTTTGACGTTTTATATTCTCTATTTAATGCCATCATTTTAAGCAGAAAGAAACATGCTGAAAAACAAATGCAACTCGAGACAAATAAAACTTGATTTTTTTGTATAAGAATTTCACTTATGCAAAAGATAGATATTATAAAGAGATTTTATGATTAGAAGGAGAGAATTATTTATGAAATTTTACACAGGCAACGAGAATATAAATGGACTTATTGACAGTGCAATGGAGAAGATAAAAACCATAGTCGATTCCAGCACAATCATAGGCGAAAAGGTGGAAACAGATGATGGCACAACAATAATTCCCATATCAAAGGTGACTGTCGGTTATGTGGTTGGTGGTGGCGAATATGCTGACCTTTCGGCGAGACGGGTGGCAAACCATTTTCCAATGTCGGGCGGCTCAAGCGGCGGTATGTCGGTATCGCCAGTCGGCTTTTTGATTGTGTCAAACGGTGAAGTGAGATTTATAAATGTTGAAAATAAATCGCTCTATCAAACAGTACTTAATATGTTCAACGCACTTCTTGCTAAGGTAAATGAGCAGCAAGAACAGACCACTCAAGAAGGTGAAACCCATGAAGAATAAACTTAGGTCAGCAGTTTGCCTTTTATTTATATTGATATTTTTATTTTCAGTGGCAGCAGGCGGGCTAAGTTTAATTTTTTCTCGAAATGATAACGCCTTTGCAGAAAGCTATAACACCTCAGCAAAGGCAATGTGTGTTATGGAGACAGGCTCTCAACGCGTGCTTGCCGCTAAGAATTCTTCAGCCCAACTTCCCATGGCAAGCACCACCAAGATTATAACTGCAATAACGGCAATAGAAAGCGGCGTGGATTTAGATAAGGTTTTCGAGATTTCCCCAAAAGCCGTTGGTGTCAGTGGCACAAGCCTATATCTTAGAGCGGGCGAAAAATTTTCTTTGCGTGACTTACTTTATGGTCTTATGCTGATTTCTGGCAATGATGCAAGCGTAGCAATAGGCGAATATGTGGGCGGCAGCGTAGAAAAGTTTGTTGAAATGATGAATAAAAAGGCAGAGAAGATAGGAGCACTAAATTCTCACTTTGATAACACTCATGGTTTAGACTCCAAAACACACTATACAACAGCTTACGACCTTGCACTAATCACAAGCTATGCCATGCAAAATCCAATTTTCAAAGAGATAGTTTCCACGAAAAATATCAAGATTACAAATAATGACGAAAAAAATAGATATTTAAAGAATAAGAATAAACTTCTCTCAAGCCTAGACGGTTGCAACGGCGTCAAAACTGGCTTTACCGACGACGCAGGCAGATGTTTAGTGACAAGTTGCGAGCGTGACGGCATGGATATTGTATGCGTCGTGCTAAATTGCGGCCCAATGTTTGAAGAGAGTGCCGCTTTAATAGATAAGGCGTTTAAAGAATATCACTTAGTTGACTTAACATGCGGCTATGCTTTCAAAACAAAGCTAAAAGTTGAAAGCGGACAGCAAGATTATGTAAAAATTGGCACCTATGGCAGCTACTACTATCCATTAAGAACCGACGAACTTAAAAAGGTAAAATATAAATATACCATAGACGAAAGCATTGATGCACCTGTTGAAAAAGGGCGAGCAGTAGGACAAGTTGAAATTTTTATTGATAATGACTTGCATTTTAGCGAAAAAATATATACAATGGAAAATGTAAGGAGAAATTCTATCTGGGAGAAATTAAAAGACCTTATAGAACAGTGGTAAAATGCGATTAAACAAATTTTTAAGTAACAGCGGTGTTGCTTCAAGAAGAAAATGCGACCTTCTTATAGAAGAAGGCAAAGTCCTAGTCAATGGCAAGGTTGCAGCAAGTGGCATGCAAGTTGACGAAAAGAAAGATAAAGTAACAATAGAAGGTAAGGTTATAACCCTTCCTTCTTCTTTTGTGTACATAAAGCTCAATAAGCCCAAGGGCTATGCTTGCACTGCACACGATGAAAAGGGCAGAAAGACTATCTATGAGCTAGTCA